>NZ_JCAJZW010000004.1:0-312320 GCF_059510455.1 Streptomyces sp. NTD91 | reverse complement strand
CGCGGTTCCGACTCTATCAGACCCTTTCGGCGTCTGACCCCCAGTCAGCGGGGCTTGTCCTCCGGGCCGTTGGGCCGTTCCGACATCCCAAACCTTAGCGGATCCGCTCGGCGATTCCCAATCGGGGTACCGGGCTCCATTCGAATCGAATTCGGGCACGCCGAAATCAACCCGTCCGGGAGATCGTGCTGCTGGTGTGAGGGGTGCCGCTCGGGGCGGCCTAGTGTTGCCGACGAACCGTTACGGCTCTGTGGCAACCCGACGAACTTTACGGATCGCCCAGGGGCGTGTCAACACCCCTCTGTCAAGATTTTTTACGCCGGTCTCAGTCGAGGTCGCTGAGGCGGCCGCCGGCGTCCGGCTGGGCGTGCTCCACCCGGCGCAGGAGTCTCGTCAGGACCTCGCCGAGCACCGCGCGCTCCGCCGGAGTGAGGTCCTGGAGCAGGTCCTCCTCGAAGACGGTCGCCAGGCGCATGGCCTCCAGCCACTTCTCTCGTCCCTCCGGGGTCAGCTCGACGATGACTCGGACGCGGTTGGACTCGTCCCTTTCACGGGTGACCAGTCCTTCGGAGACCATGCGGTCGATCCGGTGGGTCATCGCGGCCGGGGTGAGGCCGAGCCGCTTGGCGAGGTCGCCGGGACCCATGCGATAGGGAGCGCCGGAGAGGACGAGCGCCTTGAGCACCTCCCACTCGGCATTGCTGATGCCGAGGCCGGAGGTCTGGCGGCCGTAGGCGACGTTCATCCGGCGGTTGAGCCGGGACAGCGCCGACACGATCTTCTCCACCTGGGGGTCCAGGTCCTGGAACTCGCGCTGGTAGGCGGCGATCTGCTCTTCGAGCGTCGGCTCTGTGACGTCGGGGGCTGTGTCGGCCATGGGCGCAGTATCGCACGCAGCGCCTTTGCGTCGAAGTCCTTCCATGTGTAGTCTTTAGCTTCGAACTTTAGCTTTGAAGTCTTCAGGACTAACTAGTGAGAGAGGTGAACGTGACCAGGGCGATGGGCGCAGCGATGCGCCGGATCCACGTGGGCAACGCACTCAGCGCGTTCGGGCTCGGCTTCACCGTCCCCTACCTGTACGTCTATGTGGCGCAGGTCCGAGGGCTGGGAGCCGTGACGGCGGGTCTCGTACTCGCCGTCTTCGCTGTGGCCGCGCTGATCGTGCTGCCGTTCGCCGGTCGGGCGATCGTGCGGCGCGGCCCGCTGCCGGTCCTGCTCGCCGCCCTGGCCACCGCCGCGCTCGGCGCGCTGAGTCTGGGCCTCGCGGGCAGCGCCGACGCCGTACTGGTGTCGGCCGCGGCGCTCGGTGCCGGTCAGGCCGTGATGCAGCCGGCGCTGGCGACGATGATCGTGGACTGCTCCACGACCGACACGCGGTCGCGGGCGTTCGCCGTGCAGTTCTTCCTGCAGAACCTGGGGCTCGGTACGGGCGGCCTCATCGGCGGTCATCTCGTCGACACCACGCGCGTATCGTCGTTCACGCTGCTCTTCTCCATCGAGGCGGCGATGTTCCTGCTGCTGGTCGGAGTGATGGCGACCGTGCGGACGCCGCACTCACCGCTGATCACGGACGCGCCCGCGCGGTCGGCGAGGGGCAGCTGGAAGCAACTGCTCGGGAACCGGGCGATGGTGCAGCTGTGTGTGTTGGGATTCGTACTGTTCTTCGCCTGCTACGGCCAGTTCGAGTCAGGGCTGAGCGCGTACGGCGTCGAGGCGGCCGGGATATCCACTTCGGCACTGGGGACGGCGCTGGCGGCGAACACCCTGATGATCGTGGTGGCCCAGTTCGCGGTGCTGAAGCTCGTGGAGCGGAGCCGACGGTCCCGGGTCATCGCCGGGGTCGGTCTGATCTGGGCCGTGGCCTGGGTCGCCGCGGGGTACGCGGGGCTCGGGCACGGCAGCCGTGAGATGGCGACGGCCGCGTTCGTGTCGACGTATGCGCTGTTCGGGCTGGGAGAGGCGATGTTGTCGCCGACGGTCGCGCCGCTGGTCGCCGACCTGGCGCCCGAGGGGATGGCCGGGCAGTACAACTCCGCGTTCGCGCTGGTCAAGCAGCTTGCGCTGGCGGTCGGTCCGGCTGTGGGAGGTCCTCTGGGTGCCTCGCTCCCCACCTCGTACATCGTGACCTTCCTGGCGTTCTCGCTGGGGATCACGGTGTTGGCGCTGCGGCTCGGGCGACAGCTGACCTCCGTCCAGGACCAGCCCCGGCTGGCGCGCGGGAGCCGGGTGGTCGCCCGGGGTGGGGCGCCTGCGGAAGCCATGACTGCGTAGCCCCTGGCGGCACGCACCCGCACCGGGCGACAGCCGGAGGCCCCTCGGCGTCCAGGGGGTTTCGTTCGGATCAGGTCGGACGGCCCGCGGCGTCCGGTCGGGTGCATCGCAAGGCGGAGGACCACCCGCGTACTGGTGGGCGTACGCGGGCGGTCCCACAACGCGGCGAGGTGCCGTGCCGGGCGTCGCGGACCCGGGCTGATGCAGAACCCCCTAACCCTTCGGCAGTACGAACTCGCACCACACGGCCTTGCCGCCCCCGGGGGTGCGTCGGCAGCCCCAGGCCGACGCGATCGTCGCCACGATGGCGATCCCCCTTCCCGACTCGTCCCCCGGTTCCGCGCGCCGCCGGCGCGGGAGGTGGTCGTCGCCGTCCGTCACCTCGATGATCAGGCGGCGGTCGGTGCGGCGGAGCCGCAGTCGCATCGGCGGCGTGCCGTGCTGGAGGGAGTTGGCGACCAGCTCGCTCGCGGCGAGGACGCCGAGGTCGTGCAGCTCGGCCGGGAAGCGCCAGCTCGTCAGCACGCCGGAGGCGAACGCACGGGCCCGAGGGGCCGCCTCGACGCCCCCGAGGAGTTCCAGGGCGGCGTTGCGGAACAGATCGCCGTCGGGGCCCGTGCGGGCGGGGTGCTGGAGGACGAGGACGGCGACGTCGTCGTCGTGGTCTGCGGTGACACCGGCCGAGCGGACCAGGCGGTCGCAGACGACCTGCGGGGTTCCCGTCGCGCCGGCGAGGGCGCCCTCCAGCGCCGCGATGCCGTCGTCCAGGTCCTCGTCCCGGCGCTCGACCAGGCCGTCCGTGTAGAGGACGGCGGTGGATCCCGGGCCCAGGGCGATGGAGCCGGAGGAGTGCATCCAGCCGCCGGTGCCGAGCGGCGGCCCGGTGGGCTCGTCGGCGCGGGAGACCGTGCCGCTCTCGTCACGGACCAGGATCGGGAGGTGGCCGGCGGAGGCGTACACCAGGCGGCCCTCGTTGGGGTCGTGGACGGCGTAGACGCAGGTGGCGATCTGGTTGGCGTCGATCTCGGTGGCGAGGCCGTCCAGCAGCTGGAGCACCTCGTGCGGGGGCAGGTCCAGGCGCGCGTACGCCCGGACGGCCGTCCGCAGCTGACCCATGACCGCTGCCGCGCGCACGCCCCGGCCCATCACGTCCCCGATGACCAGGGCCGTGCGGCCGCCGCCGAGGGTGATCACGTCGTACCAGTCGCCGCCGACCGCGGCCTCGGTGCCGCCGGGCTGGTAGGTGGCGGCGATGCGCAGGTCGTCGGGTTCTTCCAGTTCCTGCGGCAGCAGGGAGCGCTGGAGGGTGACCGCCGTCTCGCGCTGGCGGCGTTCGCTGGCGCGCAGCCGCTCGGCGGCCTCGGCGTGGTCGGTGACGTCGGTGGCGAAGACGAGCACGCCGCCGTCGCGGTCGCCGTCCTCGTCGACCGGGGTGCAGGTGAAGGTGTAGGAGCGGCCGTCGACGGCCTTGCGGGACTTCAGGGTGCGGGGCTTGCCGCTGCGCAGCACCTGGTCGAGGAGCGGGAGCAGACCCAGCTCGGACAGCTCCGGGAGCGCCTCGCGCGCGGGTTCGCCGGCCGGCCGTACGCCGAAGGCCGCCGCATAGGCATCGTTGACGTACGCGATGCGGTGCTCGGGTCCGTGCACCAGGGCGACGAGGGCCGGGACGCGGTCGAGGACGTCGCGCGCGGGCAGTTCGTCGACGGCGGGCACCGGGGAGGTGCCGTCGGCCGGCTGTCCGGCACGGGCAACGGGCACGGAGCCTTCCCCCCGCCGGTCCGGGGAGACCTGGGTCTCGGTCCGCGCGGCGGCGCGGCGCTGCGTTCCGGGGAGCCGGGCGCTCCAGCGCGTGAAGTTCACTTGGGAAGAAGCCTCGTGGGTGCTTAAGGGCGGGCGGGCGGCCCGTCGGAGGACGTGGGGCAGTCTGACAGGCGGCGCGCCGCGGCGACATCCGTCAGACGCCTGGGCGGGCCGGGGAGTTCCTGGATCCGGTCAGGACGACCCGTTCGGGTCGTCCGAGGGGCTGTGAGGAGGCTTTCCACCGGCAGCGAGTTCGAACTCCGCCCGGGGTTGTTCGAGCGAACCGAGCGAGACGATCTCCCTTTTGAAGAGTCCGGCCAGGGTCCATTCCGCCAGGACCCGGGCCTTTCGGTTGAAGGTGGGCACCCGGCTGAGATGGTAGACGCGGTGCATGAACCAGGCAGGGTAGCCCTTCAGCCTGCGGCCGTAGACCTGGGCGACGCCCTTGTGCAGGCCGAGGGAGGCCACCGAGCCGGCGTACCGGTGGGCGTACGTCTCCAGCGGTTCGCCGCGCAGCGCGTGGGCGATGTTGTCGCCGAGTGTGCGGGCCTGGCGGACGGCGTGCTGGGCGTTGGGGGCGGTGCAGGTGCCGGGTGCGGCGGCGGTGACGTCCGGTACGGCCGCGGCGTCTCCGGCCGCCCAGGCGTGTTCGGCACCGTCGACGGTCAGCTGGGCGGTGCACTTCAGCCGGCCGCGCTCGGTGAGCGGCAGGTCGGTGGCGGCCAGCAGGGGGCTGGGCCTGACGCCGGCGGTCCACACGACCGTACGGGTCGGGAAGCGCTGGCCGTCGCTGAGGACGGCGACGCGGTCGGCGCAGGACTCCAGACGGGTTTCGAGCAGGACCTGGATGTTGCGGCGGCGCAGCTGGGTCACGGTGTAGCGGCCCATCTCGGCGCCGACCTCGGGCAGGATCCGGTCCGAGGCCTCCACGAGGATCCACTGCATGTCCTCGGGGCGGACGTTGTGGTAGTAGCGCGCGGCGTAGCGGGCCATGTCCTCCAGTTCGGCGAGTGCCTCCACGCCCGCGTAGCCGCCGCCGACGAAGACGAAGGTGAGGGCGGCGTCGCGGATCGCGGGGTCGCGGGTGGAGGAGGCGATGTCCATCTGCTCGATGACGTGGTTGCGCAGCCTGATCGCCTCTTCGACGGTCTTGAAACCGATGCCGTGCTCGGCCAGGCCGGGGATGGGCAGCGTGCGGGAGATCGAGCCGGGGGCCAGCACCAGTTCGTCGTACTCGAGGAGTTCGGCCGGGTTTCCCTCCTCGGCCGTGGCGAGCGTGGTGACGGCGGCGGTGCGCACCGCGTGGTCGATGGACGTCACCTCGCCGACGACGACATGGCACCGGTCCAGGACGCGCCGCAGCGGTACGACGACATGACGAGGGGAGATCGAACCGGCGGCCGCTTCTGGGAGGAACGGCTGATACGTCATGTAGGGGTCCGGGGTGACTACGGTGATCTCGGCCTCATCCCGTCTGAGCTCGCTCTTCAGCTTGCGCTGGAGCCGCAGTGCCGTGTACATCCCGACGTAGCCGCCGCCGACAACCAGAATGCGCGCACGTTCCTTCACCATCCCATGACGCACCCCGCGCAGTTGTTTGTCCACAGCCTCGGCAATGTGTGTGACCGGCGACCGGGGGTGCGCGGGACCGGGCGTGCCGTCGGGACGGGACGAAAGGGGGCAGGTCAGCGGGGGCGGACGAGAGGGCGTGAAGGCGACGAAAAGGGATGTAGCAGACCCGTACTCCGATCGGGGGGCGCACTGTGCGGAACCTGCCCCTTCTGAATTGACTCCCTCTCAACTATGTTCGTGTGTCGACGGGGTGTAGGGAATGTGGGCGAACGGGTGCCGCGACGGGCGGACCCGGTCGAGAACGACGTCAGTTCCACGCACTTCGCTGCACAGGCGGGGAGTCTCCGGGGGGAGACGTCATTACCGGGGGAATACATGCATGCTCAGGACACGCATTGGTCAACCGCAGCCGCCCTCGCACAGGGCGGCGGGGCGATGAGCGCGGCGGCGGGCAACGGGCGCGCGGACTCTGCGCGTACGACACCGCTGCGGGTGGACGCACAGCGCAATCTGGAGCACGTGCTGCGTGCGGCGCGTGAGGTGTTCGGCGAGCTGGGGTACGGCGCGCCGATGGAGGACGTGGCACGGCGCGCGCGGGTGGGTGTGGGCACCGTGTACCGGCGCTTTCCCAGCAAGGACGTCCTGGTCCGGCGGATTGCCGAGGAGGAGACCGCGCGGCTGACCGAGCAGGCGCGGGCGGCGCTCGGACAGGAGGACGAGCCGTGGTCGGCGCTGTCCCGGTTCCTGCGGACGTCCGTGGCGTCGGGTGCGGGGCGGCTGCTGCCGCCGCAGGTGCTGCGGGTCGGCTCCGCGCCGGACTCCACCGGTCCGACCGCGCCGGGTGCGCCGGTGGGGGCCGCCGAAGAGGCCCGGGTGCCGCAACAGCGGGTGCAGCCGGGAGGCGGGGAGCTTCGGCTGGTGCCGGAATCCGTCAAGGGCGCCGAGGACACCGGGGTCGGGACGTTGCTCGATGTGGTCGGGCAGTTGGTGGAGCGGGCCCGTGCGGCCGGTGAGCTGCGGGCGGACGTGTCGGTGGGGGACGTGTTGCTGGTGATCGCCACGGCGGCGCCGTCCCTGCCGGACGCCGCACAGCAGGCGGCGGCGTCGGCGCGGTTGCTGGACATCCTGTTGGAGGGGCTGCGGTCGCGTCCCGCGTAGCGGGTGGACGGACCCGTGGCCTCCGGGCTGCGGGTCCGTCGCGGCCTGTCCCGGTTCCGCGGCCTGGCCGCGGGTCGAACACGGCCTCGCGCCCCTCAGCGGGTCGCAGTTCACTCTTTCGAGCAGTTGCCGGAAGCCCGTGGCGGCCGAAGCCCTCGGATGAGTGGATGCCGTTCACACGCGGGCCTTGACCGGGAGTCGGCATGGCGCCCTGTGCCGGTGACGGACTGGGCTGGTCGGGGGTCGGGGGCTTTCCGCGACGGGCGTTGACGAGCGGGACGGGGCACGCGGTGACGACACGGGCGCGGAGGCTGCCGGGCCGGAGCGCCCACAGGTGCCGAACCAGGGCGGACCTGCGACTTCCGTGGGGGCGGCGAGAGCGTGCCGGCCCGGCGCGAGGGCAGTGTGCTGCCGCCGCTCCGGGAGACGCCGCCCGACGACGGCCTGCTGATCGAGCGGATGCGCGGCGGTGACGACTCCGCGTACGAGGAGCTGTACCGACGGCATGCGGAAGCCGTACGCCGCTGTGCGCACACCTGCTGCCAAGACGGGCACACCGCCGACGACCTGACGGCAGAGGTCTTCGCGCGGATGCTGCAGGCGGTGCGCGGGGACTGTGGGCCCAAGCACGCCATCCGCGCCTGTCTGCTGACCTCGGTACGGCGTGTCGCCGTGCACTGGGCGAAGTCCGCCCGGCGCGAGCAGCTCGTCGACGACCTGCCGGTGGCTCCGGTCGCCGTCAGCGGCGGGTCGGCCCGGTCCTCGTACGCGGCCGGTGTTGCGGTGGCCACGGCCGACCGTCACCGGCGGCGTTCGGCGGGCGCCGCCGCGCCGAGTTCGCGCAGGACACCCGCCACGCCGAGGCAGGCGCCACGGGCGCGCTCGGACTCGTGGCGCCCGGGCGGCAGGGCCCCGCGCGCGTCGGCCTGTACCCGGGCGGCCTGGCCGGCCTCCGGCTCGGGGCGCGGGTTGCCGTCACGCCAGTGGTCCCCGGCGGCGAACAGCCGAACCGCACCGGCCAGATCTCCGCACCGGGCCCGCAGCCCGGCCGCGGTGTCCACCAGCACCGCCGTGATCGCCTCGGAGCACCGCCGGTCCACGGCCTCGCGCAGCGCCTCGGCGGTGCGCAGGGCCGCGTCGAACTGCGGTGGCGGGGTGCCGCCGCGCGCCACCGCACGGGTCCTCTCGTACAGCTCGCGGGCGTGGGCGATCTGCCCGGAGTGCAGGGCGATGTGCGCGCGCATCAGCAGCACGAAGGCGCGTGACTCCGGCACCGCGTACCGGTCGGCGGCCGCACCCGCCTCGTCCAGCACGGCGAGCGCGGCCTCGGGGTCGCCGGAGCGGTAGGCGATCTCGGCGAGCCGCGCCTTCAGGAACGGCGACTCGGCGTAGGCCCCCACCTCGTAGGCGAGGCGCAGCGCCTCCTCGTACTCGCCGCGGGCCTCGGTGAACCTGCCGCGCGCCATGGCCGCCTCCTCGACCAGCGCCCGCACCCACGCCCGATGCCGGCGCTCGGCCGTCGCGCGCAGTCCGGGGACCTCGGCCGCGCGCTCGGTGGCGTACTCGTGGATCGTCTCCAGCATGCGGTAGCGCATGCCGCCGGAGCCGTCGGGGCCGCAGGGTGCGGCCACGACGAGGGACTTGTCCACCAGGGCGCCGATCAGATCGGCCACCGGGCCGGTGCACACGGCCTCGGCGGCGGCGAGGTCCCGGCCGCCGGCGAACACGGACACCTCGCGCAGCACCGTGCGCTCGTGCGCGTCCAGCAGGTCCCAGGACCAGTCGACGACCGCGCGCAGGGTCTGCTGGCGGGGCAGGACCGTGCGGCTTCCGGAGGTGAGCAGGCGGAAGCGGTCGTCGAGCCGGTCGGCGATCTGCCGCGGGGTCAGCAGCCTGAGCCGGGCGGCGGCCAGCTCGATGGCGAGCGGCAGCCCGTCCAGGCGGCGGCAGATCTCCGCCACGGCCTCGGTGTCGGCGAGCACCGCCTCGGCGTCGGGACGGACTGTCTCGGCGCGCTCGGCGAACAGGCGGTGCGCCTGCTCCGGGACCAGGGGCTCGACCGGGCGAACCGACTCACCGGGGACGCCCAGGGGTTCACGGCTTGTCGCGAGGATCGTGAGCCCCGGGCAGTGGGTGAGGAGGGTCTCGGCGAGGGCGGCGGCCGCGCCGATGACGTGTTCGCAGTTGTCAAGGATCAGGAGTTGGCTGCGCGGGGCGCAGTGCTCGATCAGCAGGGCGACGGGGTCGGCCTGCGGGCTCGCCAGCTCGTTGGTCAGCAGCACCGTCTCGCGCAGACCGAGCGCGCTGACCACCGCGCCGGGCACCGCCTCCGGATGCTCGAGCGGGGCCAGCTCGACCAGCCACGCCTGTGGGAGCCCTGCGGCGGCCTCCTCGGCGAGACGGGTCTTTCCCGAGCCGCCCGGTCCGGTGAGCGTGACCAGGCGAGCCCTGTGCACATCGGAACGAATGGCCTCGAGTTCGGGTTCCCGCCCGACGAAGGACGTCAGACGGGGGCGGAGATTGCCGGTGCGCTCGGGGGGTTGGGCGGGCGTGGCTCGCGC
Organism: Streptomyces sp. NTD91; assembly: GCF_059510455.1. Taxonomy (NCBI): domain Bacteria; kingdom Bacillati; phylum Actinomycetota; class Actinomycetes; order Kitasatosporales; family Streptomycetaceae; genus Streptomyces; species Streptomyces sp. NTD91. Next base: position 302,958 of record NZ_JCAJZW010000004.1, on the reverse strand, counting down.
CTCCGACGGCGCCGGTGCCTCCTGTTGCAGCAACGACGCGTGCAGGCCCCGGAGTTCCGGGCCGGGGTCGGTGCCGAGGGTGTCGGCGAGGGTGCGCCGGACCGACTCGTACACGGCGAGGGCGGCGGCGGGGCGGCCGGTGCCGCGCAGGGCGCGGATGAGGAGCGCGTGCAGCGGCTCGTCCAGCGGGTGCGCCGCGGTGAGTTCCGCAAGCTCCGGTACGACGTCGGGGGCGCGCCCGAGTTCGAGGGCGGCGGCGGCGCGGGCACGGGCGGCCTCCAGGCGCAGGGCCTCCGGGCGGGTCGCGGCGGTGCGGTCGGAGAGGTCGGCGAGGGCGGGTCCGTGCCAGAGGGCGAGGGCCTCGGTGAGGGTGCGGTGGCCGGGTCGGCCGCGGCGAGGGCCTTGGTGCCGGTGTGGACGAGGCGCTCGAAGACGTACAGGTCGACATCGTCCTCGGTCGCCTCCAGGCGGTAGCCGCCGGGGGTGGACGTGACGGCGTGGCGGCCGAGGGTGCGGCGGAGGCGGCCGACGAGGGCCTGGAGTGCGGCGGGGGCGTCGCTCGGCTGGCCGTCGGCCCAGATCTCGTCGATGAGGGTTTCGGGGGTGGTGGTGCGGCCCGGGCGCAGCGCCAGGACGGTCAGCAGCGTGCGGAGACGTTGGCCGCCGACGGGCAGGGGGGGTGCCCTGGTCGTCCGCTGCTCGGGTCACGCCCAGGATTCTGTACCGCACCCGGTCATTGTCGCGGGGAGTGCGGGGCGGGGCGACGGGGTTTGCCCGAGCGGTGCCGGTTCGGTGAGCGGTGCCGTACCGAGCGGGGTCCGGGCGCTGCTCGTCGGGAGGTGCCGCTGCACGGTGACGCCGGCGGCACTGCGGCCCCGGAAGGGCGCGGACGGCGCCCCGAGCCTTCACGCACCGGGAGCCAGAGCCCCCCGCCGCGGCTGGATCCCGGAGGGCACCGCACGCGCCCGTGCCGGTGTCCCCGTCCAGCACGTGCCCCGGCGGGAGAGGAGGCGGTGGAGCCACAGTTCCAGGGAGATCAGGTCGGCGAGGCCGTCGAGGGGAAGGGCCTCCCCGTCGGCCGCCGAGCGGAGCGCCTTGCGGACGACGCGGGCCTCCACCAGGCCGGCGTCGGCCAGCAGGGGGCTGGCGAAGAGGTCCTGGAGCGGGTCGGCGGCCACCCGCACGCCCGCGCGGGCGGCCGCTGCGGACGAGGCGTGGGAGGGGGCGCCCCAGCCGGGCGGGAGGTCGGTGACGCCGGCGCCCTCCAGAACCGTACGGAGGATCGTGGAGCGGGCGCCCGGCTGGACGCGCAGGGCCTCCGGGAGGGCGCGGCAGGCGCGGACCACCTGGTTGTCGAGGAACGGCGCGTGCAGACGCTGGGAACGGATCTCGGCGGCCTGCTCCAGGACACGCAGGTCGGCGGCGTAGCGGGCGAGGGCGGCACGCGCGCGGTACTCACCGGGACGCTGGGCGCCGGTCGCCGAGCGGTCCGCCTCCGCCTGGAGCAGAACCGATACTTCGGCCAGTGCCTCCCCCGTCAGCCAGCGGGCGGCCGGCCCGGGTCTGGCCCAGGTCAGCGCGGCGAGGGACGCGCCGACCGCTCCTTTGGGCTCGTCGAAGCGGCGCCGCATCAGCCGCTCGGCCAGCACCTCGAGGCCGGTGCGGTAGGGGGTGCGGGCGAGCCGGCGGGCGGCTCCGTACACGCGCGCGGGGACCATCACCGAGCCGTCGGCCTTGGCGAGCGCGGCGACCGGGCGCACCAGATGGCGCCGTTTACGGTCCATCAGGAGATCGGCGAGGCGGGCGGGGTGGGCGTCCAGGGCCTGCCGGGCGCCGTGGCCGGTGAAGTGGTCGGCGCTGCCGGCGGCGAGCCGGGCGCGATGGCGTGCGGCGGTGACCAGCGAGGGCCCGGGTTCGTCGGTGAGGGGGCCCTCGAGCTCGGCGTACGGCAGGGTCTCCTCGGCGCCGGTGACGACCACGTGGTGCAGGCGCGGGTTGGCGGCGAGGGCGCCGGCGCGCTCCAGTTCGGCCTCGCGGCCGCCGACGGCCAGGTCGTTGAAGGTGACGGCGAGGAGCCGCTCGCCGGCGCCCGTGCCGTGGCCGAGGAGCGTGCCGGGTCTGCCGGGCAGCCCGGCGGCGAGCAGCGCGAGTGTGCCGGAGGCGGGGCCACCGGAGAGGTCGGCGCCGATGCCGGGCACGGGCATGCCGCGCCGGGCCCGCCGCTCGGCCGGGCCCATGCCGGGCACCGGCCCGGGGTCGAGGTCGGGCACGTGCCGGGGTGCCGACAGACGCGCGCGTACCGCCTCCACGAGGGCGTCCCGTACGGCGTCCACGGCGCGGTCGGGGTCGGCGGGGGGCGCGGCCACGGCGAGGGAGGCGACCGGCTCGTACCCGGCGATCTCGCGCGATCCCGCGCGCAGCACGAGCGCGTGTCCCGGCGGGACCCGCCGTACGCCCTCGTACGGGGTGGTGTCGCGCAGCGCGGCCGGTACGTCCGGGGCGGCGAGCAGGGCGGCCAGGTGGCCGAAGTCGAGGTTGGCCTCGATCAGATCGGCCAGCGGCAGCGCTGCGGTGGCGTAGGCGGTGCCGCCGGCCCAGGGGGTGTGGAACACCGGGCGGGCGCCCGCGAGATCGCCGCAGACGGTGATGCGGCGACCGACCTTGACGACGGCGGTGTAACTGCCCGGCCAGGTCGTCAGATGGCGCAGCGCGCCCCCGCGCGCGGTGAACAGGCCGCGCCGCAGCTCGTCGTCGGACGCGCCGCAGATGCCGAGGACGGCGATGCGGTTGTCCGCGTCGGCCTTCACCACGCGCACCTCGTCCGGCCGCCAGTCGCCGACGGCCCACAGCGGATCCGGGTCGCCCCACAGGAGGTGGGAGCCGACCGGATGCAGGGTCTCGCCGTCGTAGCCGGTGGCACCCGCGGAGCCGATTCCGGCGAAGCTCGCGGCGGTGCTGCTCCACCCCACCAACCACCGCATCGACGCCTCCACAGCCTGTGGACAACAGTGCACCGTACGAACCGGACCCCATGCTGCCACGAAGGGGGCGCCGTGGAGGGTCGGCGGCACCGGCTTCGATCGAGGGAACCGCAGGGCACGAGCCCGGTGAGCGCGACTCGAATGCGCCCCCTGTACGCTCCCCCAAACCACCCTTCGCGCCCTGAAGTTGCATGGTCGGGGCGGATGTGCGCCGGGACAGGCAGGGGCGATTTTCAGCCAAATCTGCTGAGCACACAGGAAGATGAGCACGCTCCGTACAGGCCTGCGGCGGGCGTGGAGGCGCGGAAACGCGCACAGTCCGGGAGGCGGGCATCGCCTCCCGGACCGGTCCGCCACCCGCGGGGATGAAGGCGGCGGTGTCCCCCAGCCCACTGGATCCAGTACAGCGGGCCGACCCACGCGAGACCCATGGAACCGCTCTCCCGATGGCCGGAGAAGAGCGCACGGACGGGCGCACGGCCACACGCGCGGGTGCACGTGACGACAGCCCGTGCACGGTGCGTACAGGACCGCACTCTCGTACGGACCACAATCCCGCCATCCGGAAGAATGCCCCTTAACGCTTGGGATGCGGCGAACTACGCTGGGTTTACGAATGCCGCGTGGTTATGCCAGCGCGGCAGCCGTCTGTGTCGAGGGGTGGCGCATGTCCAGGGAGCAACGCGGGCCGAACGAAAAACTCGGCGCCGTTCTCGCCCTCGCGGGAATCAGCAACGCGGGACTCGCGCGGCGCGTCAACGACCTTGGCGCTCAGCGCGGGTTGACTCTTCGCTACGACAAGACCTCCGTGGCGCGCTGGGTGTCGAAGGGGATGGTGCCGCAGGGCGCGGCGCCGCACCTCATCGCGGCCGCCATCGGCCAGAAACTCGGCCGCCCGGTGCCGCTCCACGAGATCGGCCTGGCGGACGCGGATCCCGCACCCGAGGTGGGCCTCGCCTTCCCCAGAGACGTCGGCCAGGCGGTGAAGTCGGCGACGGAGCTGTACCGTCTCGACCTCGCCGGCCGCCGGGCCGGCTCCGGCGGCATCTGGCAGTCGCTCGCCGGATCGTTCGCAGTGAGCGCATACGCAACGCCCGCCTCACGATGGCTGATAACCCCCGCCGACAGCTCGGTCGCGCGGGAGGCCGGCTCGGCCGAGGGCTCCGGCGCACCGATCAAAGTCGGCCACAGCGATGTGCAGAAGCTGCGGGAGGCCGCCGAGGACGCCCGGCGGTGGGACTCCAAGTACGGGGGCGGGGACTGGCGTTCGTCGATGGTGCCGGAGTGCCTGCGGGTGGAGGCGGCGCCGCTGCTGCTCGGCTCGTACTCCGACGAGGTGGGGCGGGCGCTCTTCGGGGCCTCCGCCGAACTGACCCGGCTCGCCGGGTGGATGGCCTTCGACACCGGGCAGCAGGAGGCGGCGCAGCGGTACTACATCCAGGCGCTGCGGCTCGCGCGCGCTGCGGCGGACGTCCCGCTGGGCGGCTATGTGCTGGCCTCCATGTCGCTGCAGGCGACCTACCGCGGCTTCGGCGACGAGGGGGTCGATCTGGCGCAGGCCGCGCTGGAGCGCAATCGCGGGCTGGCGACCGCGCGCACGATGAGTTTCTTCCGGCTGGTGGAGGCGCGGGCACACGCGCGTGCGGGAGACGCGCAGGCCGCCGGGGCCGCACTGAAGGCCGCGGAGGGGTGGCTGGAGCGATCACGGGAGGGGGACAACGACCCCACCTGGCTTGGTTTTTATGGTTATGACCGGTTCGCCGCCGACGCGGCCGAGTGCTATCGCGATCTGAAGGCGCCCCGCCAGGTGCGGCGGTTCACGGAGCAGGCACTGTCGAAGCCGACCGAGGAGTTCGTGCGGTCGCACGGGCTGCGGCTGGTGGTCTCGGCGGTGGCCGAGCTGGAGTCGGGGAATCTCGACGCAGCCTGTGAGCAGGGGGTGCGGGCCGTGGAGGTGGCCGGGCGCATCTCCTCGGCCCGGACCACGGAGTACGTGAAGGACCTGCTGCACCGCCTCGAACCGTACGGGGACGAGCCGAGAGTGGTGGAGCTGCGGGAGCGGGCCCGGCCGCTGCTGATGGCTCCGGCATGAGAACGCTCACCCCCGCGTTTGAAGGCGTTGTCAGTGGCGCAGTGCACTATCGAGGTGGGAGGTGGTGCAGGTGCCGGTCGGGGCGTACGACTGTGACGTGCTCGTGGTCGGTGGGGGGATCGTCGGGCTGTCCACGGCGTATGCGATCACCCGGGCCGCGCCGGGTACGGCGGTCACCGTGCTGGAGAAGGAGCCGGGCCCGGCCCGGCACCAGACGGGCCGCAACAGCGGGGTGATCCACAGCGGGATCTACTACCGCCCGGGCTCGCTCAAGGCGCGGTACGCGGTGCGGGGTGCCGCCGAGATGGTGAAGTTCTGCGCCGAGTACGGCATCGCGCACGCCGTCACCGGCAAACTGATCGTCGCCACGGAGCGGGAGGAGCTGCCCCGCCTGCACGCACTCGTGCAGCGCGGCCGGGAGAACGGGATCCCGGTCCGCGAGCTGGGCTCCGCGCAGATCGGGGAGTACGAGCCCGAGGTCCGCGGCCTCGCCGCCATACACGTCGGCACGACGGGGGTGTGCGACTTCGTCGGAGTGGCCCGGCAGCTGGCGCGGGCCTCCGGCGCCGAGATCCGCTACGGCGCCCGGGTCGTCCGGATCGACCGCCGCCCGGAGCGCGGCGTGGCCGTCCTCACCGCGGGCGGGGAGGTCGTACGCGCGCGCGTGCTGGTCAACTGCGCCGGGCTCCACTGCGACGAGGTGTCCCGGCTGACCGGGGACGAGCCCGGGGTGCGGATCGTGCCGTTCCGCGGGGAGTACTACGAGCTGGCGCGGCCGGAGTTGGTGCGCGGGCTGGTCTATCCGGTGCCGGACCCGGCGTTCCCGTTCCTCGGGGTCCATCTGACCCGGGGCATCGACGGCGGCGTGCACATCGGGCCCAACGCGGTGCCGGCCCTGGCCCGGGAGGGGTACGGCTGGGGGGTCGTACGCCCCCGGGAGCTGGCCGGGACCCTGGCGTGGCCGGGATCGTGGGCGATCGCCCGGCGGCACTGGAGATACGGCGCCGGGGAGCTGCACCGCTCGCTGTCCAAAGGGGCGTGCCTGGAGGCGGTGTGCCGGCTTCTGCCCGCGGTGCAGGCCGACGACCTGGTGCGGGCCCAGGCCGGAGTGCGGGCCCAGGCGGTGCTGCGGGACGGCACGCTGGTCGACGACTTCCTCATCCGGGAGGGAGCCCGGGCCGTGCATGTGCTCAACGCGCCGTCCCCGGCGGCCACCGCCTCCCTGCCGATCGGGCGGGAGATCGGACGCCGGGTGCTGGACATGCTCGGGAAGGCACCCGCGTAGGGGCCCGTAAAATCGGAAGCACTGTGTCTGACTCCCTCAACGTCCCCGAAGCCCCCACGCCCGTGCCCCACACCCCCGGCGTGCCCGTCCGGCACAGCCGGGCCAAGGGAGAGCCGCGGTTTCCGGACGGTCCCAAGGCCGATCCCGCCGGATCGCACTTCGAGCGGCGGATCCGCAGCTTCCAGCCGCGGCGCAGCCGGGTGACCGCCGGGCAGGCGGACGCGCTCCAGCGGCTGTGGCCCGAGTGGGGCCTCGACATCGACGGACAGCGGGTCATCGACCTGGCCGAGCTGTTCGGCAACGACGGACCGGTCGTGCTGGAGATCGGGTTCGGGATGGGCGAAGCCACCGCGCGGATGGCCGCCGCCGACCCGGACACCAACATCCTCGCCGTCGACGTGCACACCCCGGGTCAGGGCAATCTGCTCGCTCTCGCCGACCGCAACGGCCTGTCCAACGTCCGGGTGGCCAACGGGGACGCGATCATCCTGCTCAGGGAGATGCTCACGTCCGACTCGCTCGACGGACTCCGGGTGTACTTCCCGGACCCCTGGCCCAAGAAGCGGCACCACAAGCGGCGGCTCGTCCAGCCCGCGTTCCTCGACCTGGCCGCGACCCGGCTCAGGCCCGGTGCGATCGTGCACTGCGCGACCGACTGGGAGCCGTACGCCGAGCAGATGCTCGAGGTGCTCACCGCACACCCCGCGTTCGAGAACACACAGGCGGACGGCGGTTTCGCGCCGCGCCCCGGGTTCCGGCCGCTGACCCGTTTCGAGGGCCAGGGACTGGAGAAGGGACACGTGGTGAACGATCTGCTCTTCCGCCGCGTACCGCATCGGGGCGGCGGTCCCTCCGACCAGCAGGACTGCGATCAGTCCGGTCGGCAGGACCGATAAACAGCTCCAGCCCCTCGTCCCGCCACCGTTAGGGTCGATGCCGTGGCCACCAGTCCTCCCTTCCCGACGTGTCCCCCGGGCCCCCGCGGCCCCGCGCTGCGCCATCCGCACTGGTGGCAGCTCCGATGGGTGCGGTACGGGGCGCTGATCACCCTGCTGGCCATGTCCGGCCTGGTCATCCTGGCGCTGGTGCGTCGGCAGACCGGTACCGAGGGGTTCCTCGTCGGGCTCGGCCTCGCCGTGCTGCCCGTGCCGTGGCTCATAGCCGCCTTCCGGTGGCTGGACCGGGTGGAGCCGGGCCCCTGGCGGAACCTGGTGTTCGCCTTCGCCTGGGGAGCGTGCGCGGCGGCGCTGATAGCCATCGTCGCCAACAGCTTCGCGACCAAGTGGATAGCCACCGCCACCGCCGATCCGGCCAGTGCCGACACCCTGGGCGCCACCGTGATAGCGCCCATCGTGGAGGAGTCCGCCAAGGCCGCCGCCGTCCTGCTGGTCTTCCTCTTCCGCAGACGTGACTTCACCGGGATCGTCGACGGGGTGGTGATAGCGGGCATCACCGCCACCGGGTTCGCCTTCACCGAGAACATCCTCTACCTGGGCACGGCCTTCGGGGCCGACCAGGTCAGCGGCGGCGGCATCGCCTCCGTCACCGCCGCCACCTTCTTCGTGCGCATCGTGATGTCGCCGTTCGCGCACCCCCTGTTCACCACCCTCACCGGCCTGGGCTTCGGCGTCTCCGCGCTCTCCGCCGAGCGGCAGCGGGCCCGGCGGGTGCTGCTGCCGCTCGGCGGCCTGCTGCTGGCGATGAGCATGCACGCCTTCTGGAACGGCTCCTCCACCTTCGGCGAGTTCGGGTTCTTCGCCGTCTACGGCGGGTTCATGGTGCCCGTGTTCGGGCTGCTGACCTGGCTCGCTGTCTTCACGCGGCAGCGGGAGCTGCGTACCGTGCGCGAGGAGCTGCCGGCATACGTGCTGGCCGGGTGGCTGGGGCCGGCCGAGCCGTTCGCGCTCGGGTCGATGCGGGCGCGGCGCACGGCGCGGGACTACGCCCGGCACCACGGCGGCCGGCCTGCGGCGCGGGCCGTGGCCCAGTACGAGGCGTACGCCACCTCGCTCGCGTTCCTGCGGCACCGGGGACGCAAGGGGAAGGCCGGGGCCGACTTCGTCGTACGGGAGCGGGAACTGCTGGACGCGCTGTGGAAACGGCGCAACGTGGCGCGGTCGGCACTGGAGTACGCGGCCCGGGTGGCTCCGCAGGCGCGGGCGGTGTACGCGCCACCGGCGCCCCCGGCGTACCGGCCGGGGTACGGCCGTCCGGCGGCGCCCTACTCCGCTCACAACCCGTATCGGTCGTAGCCGGCAGGGTTGCCCGAGCACCGCTGGACCGGGCCGTCGTCACTGAGCGCGGGCGCGCCCGGAACGGCTCGGCGGCGGCAGGAGATCAGGCCGAGGCCTCCGCCAGCCGTGCCACCTCCTTGTCCGTCAGCTCCAGGTCGACCACGCCCAGCAGCGCCGGGAGCTGTTCCACCGTGCGGGCCGAGGCGATCGGGGCGGTGATCGTGGGCTGGGCGGCGAGCCAGGCGAGGGCGACCGTGGCGACGGGCGCGTCGTGGGTGGCGGCGATCTCGTCCAGGGCCGCAAGGACCTTCCGACCGCGCTCGGAGTCGGCGTACTCCTGGGCCCGGCCCGCGCGGGCGCTGTCCACCTCGGTGCCGGGGCGGTACTTGCCGGTCAGAAAGCCCGCGGCAAGGGAGAAGTACGGCACCGCGGCCAGGTGCTCCTCGGCGACCAGGTCCCGCAGCGGGCCCTCGTAGGTGTCGCGGGAGACCAGGTTGTAGTGGGGCTGGAGGGCGACATAGCGGGCCAGGCCCTCGCGGTCGGAGAGGTCGAGCGAGGCCTTCAGCCGCTCCGGACTGATGTTGGAGGCGGCGATGTACCGGACCTTGCCCGCCCTGACCAGCTCGTCCAGCGCGCCGATGATCTCCTCGACGGGGATCTCGGGCTTGTCGAAGTGGGTGTAGTAGAGGTCGATGTGGTCGGTGTCCAGGCGACGCAGGGAGGCGTCGGCCGCGGCCTTGATGTTGGCGGCGGACAGCCCCTGGTACTCGGGGTGCTGGCTGACCTTGGTGGCGATGACGACGCGGTCGCGGTTGCCGCGGGACTTGATCCACTTGCCGAGGACCGTCTCGGACTCGCCGCCCTTGTGCCCCTCGATCCAGGCCGAGTAGGAGTCGGCGGTGTCGATGAAGTTGCCGCCGGCCTCCGCGTAGGCGTCGAGGACGGCGAAGGAGGTCTCCTCGTCCGCGGTCCAGCCGAAGACGTTGCCGCCCAGGCAGAGCGGAAAGACCTCGAGGTCGGAGGAGCCGAGTGTGCGCAGAGAAGTCATGCTCCAAGTCAACGCCGGCGGTGGATGACCGCATTCCACCACCGGCGTCGGAATCCCGCGAAAAGAGCAGTGGGGCTCAGGGGTTGAGGCCCTTGGCGCGCAGCCAGGGCGCCGGGTCGACGGCGGCGGCCTGCCCGTTCGGGTGGACCTCCAGATGCAGGTGCGGGCCGGTGACGTTGCCGGTGGCGCCGACGCGGCCGATGACCTGGCCCGTGGAGACCTTCTGGCCGACGGAGACGTTGATCGAGGACTGGTGGCAGAACCACAGCTCAGTGCCGTCGTCCAGGGTCAGCACGGTGCGGTAGCCGTAGGCACCGGCCCAGCCGGCCTCGGTGACCGTGCCGCTGTGGATGGCCTTGATGAGGGTGCCGGTGGGGGCGGCGAAGTCGAGACCGGTGTGGTAGCCGGAGGACCACATCGCGCCCGGCTCCCCGAAGGTGCCGGTGATCGTGTACGAGACGACCGGCAGGGTGTACTCCTTGGCCAGCTCGGCCAGCCGCTTGGCCTCGGCGGCCTTCTTGGCGTCGGCCTCCGCCTTCTCCTTGGCGGCGGCTGCCTTGGCGGCGGCCTCCTTCTCCGCCTTGGCGGCCGCGTCGGCGATCTGCTTCTCGGTGGCGGCGAGCGTGGCGGCGGTGGCCTTGCTGTCGGCCTGGCCCCGCTGCTGCTCGGCCTGGGCCATGATCCGGTTGCGCAGGGCCTCGGCGGCGTTGCCGCTGTCGGCGCTGTCGGTGGTGGTGCCGACCTTGCTGAGCCCGGTGGCGGTCGCCTCGGGCGTGTGGGAGGAGCCGCCGAAGAGGTGCTCGACGGAGTCCAGGTCCGGCAGCGAGATGGAGACGGGCGGCTTGCCGGTGTTGGCGCTGGCCATGCCGCCCGCGCCGACCGCGGCCATCACGCCGACGCCGAGAACGGTGGAGCTGCGCGCGAAGCCGCCACGCTGCTTGGCGACCCGGTGCCGGCCGCGGACCGGGACGACGGAGTCCTCGGTGGGGTTCCACTCCTCCCAGGGCCCCTCCTCGGCGCGGTAGGCGCCGTAGCCGAAGGTTTCCGGGTCGGCTTGCGGGGGCATGAACGGAGCTTGTGGGGCGGGCCGGTTGGACGCCACTCGGGCGTACTCCTTTCCTTCCTCCGCCTACCGGGTTAGCTGACGGGTTCGGAGCAGGAAGGTCTCCTACGCACGTATACGAGACGTGGACTCTGCGAGTTCACGTCGGCATCCGCGTGATTCACCCCAAGATGGTGGTTCCCCGGTTCCCTCGCGGGATTCGGCGCGTGCGCACGGAGCCGCCTCTTGTGACGGCTGGGACGACCGCGCTGCGTTATCGAACGTTAATAGACCTGCCAGGCACTTTCCAAGCCGTTCGGCTTGATCATTAACGTTCACGGTCGCGGACTTACCGGTCAGGAGCACAGCAAAACGGGCGAGTTGACCGGCATCCAGCAGTGTCGGCGTTTTTGATGGTGTCTCAGATGTTATGCGGAGGGCGGTCGTCCGCTCACCCTCGGTGAGGGGTGGCCGGGGGTGTCGTCGGGCCGCCCGCCGATGGGTGTATGCTGGAGTCACAACGACGCGGGGTGGAGCAGCTCGGTAGCTCGCTGGGCTCATAACCCAGAGGTCGCAGGTTCAAATCCTGTCCCCGCTACTGAAGACTCAGGGCCGGAAACCACGGTGGTTTCCGGCCCTGAGTGTCATCCCAGCAGGTGGCCGTTCGCCGCCTTGGCGAGATCCTCCAGCTCCGGCAGGACGACCACCTGCGCACCCCCGTCGACGAGGACTCCGGTCCCGTCGGCCTCCGCCACGAACGTGTCCGGCTCCCGCCATGCCGTGACCACCCGCCGTACCCCCGCCCGGAGGATCAGCTCGGCGCAGGGCACGGGCCGCGAGGCGCGCCGGGCGCAGGGCTCCAGGCTGCTGTAGACGGTGGCGCCGGCCAGCCGTGGGTCGGCCGGATCGAGCTTCGCCAGCGCGGCCTCCTCCGCGTGGACCGCCGCGTCCCCGCCCTCCCGCGAGTGGCCGCGGGCCAGCTCCGTACCGTCGGCGGCGACCACGACCGCACCGACGCTGAACGCCGTCTTCGAGGGCGGGCACAGCGCGGCCAGCTCGCAGGCGGTGCGCAGCCAGTGCCGGTCGGCGGCGGTGGGGAGCGGCCCGCTGCCGGGGGCGGTGGGCTCGTACCGCATGAGGACCACGTCCTCGATGCGGCGGGTCTCGGTGAGCCGCAGCCGTCCGGCCTGGTAGCCGCCGGGCCCGAACAGGCGGGGCGCGGCCGGGTCGCCGACGAACAGCGGCGCGAGGACCAGCTGGAGTTCGTCGGCGAGGCCCAGCCGCAGCAGCTGGGTGTGGACCGTGCCGCCGCCCTCGACCATCAGCCGCCGCACCCCGCGGACGTCGTGCAGGTGGGACAGCAGGGCTCGCCAGTCGAGGTCCGGGCCGAGCGGGACGACGCCGGCGACGTCACCGACCCGGCGGGTGGCCCGCTCCGCCCCCTCGTCGGTGGTGTAGACGAGCTTGTCGCCGCCGGTGTGCCAGAACCGCGCGTCGGGATCGAGGTCGCCGGTGGCGGTGACGGTCACCTTCAGCGGGTACTCCGGCCGGCCCGCCCGGACCCGGGCCGCGCGCCGCTCGGCGGAGTTGACCAGCAGCCGCGGGTTGTCGGCACGGATCGTGCCGGCGCCGACGAGGATGGCGTCGGCGCGGGCCCGTACCGCGTCGACCCGGTCGAAGTCGGCCGGGCCGGACAGCAGCAGCCGGTCGGGTCCGGTGTCGTCCAGGTAACCGTCGAGGGAGACGGCGGCGGACAGCAGCACGTACGGGTACGACATCGGCGCGGTCTCCCTGCGGGTCGGCGAAGCGGCGCTTGGTTCAAGTTTGAAACAAACTTACACTGGCGGCATGACGACCCGCTGGCTCAGCCCCGAGGAACTGCGCGCCTGGCGCGCGTATCTCGCCGCGACGCGCCTCCTGGAGGACGTCGTCGACCGACAGCTCCAGCAGGACGCCGGCATGCCCCACCTGTTCTACTCCGTGCTGGCCAACCTCTCCGACGCGCCCGACCGGCGGCTGCGGATGACCGATCTCGCCGAGACACTGAAGATCACGCGCAGCCGGCTGACGTACGCGGTGACCCGTCTCGAGAGGGACGGCCTGGTACGCCGGGAGGACTGCCGCCGGGACAGGCGCAGCAGCATCGCCGTCCTGACGGACGCGGGCATGGCCGTACTGGAGCGTACGGCGCCCGGGCACGTCGAGACCGTGCGCGCCACCCTGTTCGACCGGCTCACGCCGGAGCAGGTCGGGCAGCTGGAGGAGATCTGCAGCGGGATCGCGCGCGCCCTGCAGGGCGAGGACCCCGCACCCCGGGCGGAGGACGTGCCCTGGCGGCGCCGTTCGTCCTGCTCCTCCCCGGATTCCCCGGTCGGCGGGGACTGATTGCTTTAACTTTTAAGCATGCGGTAGGGTCCTGTGCGTATCGCTGCTTCAAATCTGAAGCAACTGCCTTCGGAGGGATCCGCATGCCCGACATCCCCGCCGCCACGCCACGCGCCCGTGTCCGGGTACCGCTGCGCTTCCACGACGGCTACGGCGTCGACGCCGAACTCGTCACCTTCCACGGCCTGGCCGACGGGCAGGAGCACGTCGCCGTCGTCCTCGGCGACCCGGCGCCGGGCACCGTCCCGCTGGTGCGGCTGCACTCCGAGTGCCTGACCGGCGACGTCTTCGGCTCGGCCCGCTGCGACTGCGGACCACAGCTGCGCGAGGCGGTCGAGCGCATCGCCGACCGCGGCGGCGTCCTGCTCTACCTCCGCCAGGAGGGCCGCGGCATCGGCCTCTACAACAAGCTCGACGCCTACGCCCTCCAGGACCGGGGCCTCGACACCTACGCGGCGAACGCCGCGCTCGGCCTGCCGGAGGACGCCCGCGACTACACGGCCGCCGCGCAGATGCTCACCGCCCTGGGCATCGGCGAACTGGACCTGCTGTCCAACAACCCCGACAAGGCCGAGCAGTTGCGCGCCCTGGGCGTCACCGTCCGGGACCGGGTGCCGACCGGCGTCTTCACCACGCCCCACAACGTCCGCTACCTCCGCGCGAAGGTCCTCCAGACCCGCCACACGCTGCCGTTGACGGAGCTGGGGGTGGGCTGAACCGGGGAGGCCCCTCGCACATCCTCACCCGCGCCCCCCGCTCTCCGGCGCCCCGGAAGGGCCAGGGCCGGGAGGGCCGACAGCGCCAGCAGTGTCGCCGCGACCGTGTACGCCGTGCGGAAGCCGGACGGATGCGGGCCCGCAGCGGCGACGACCACCGAGAGTACGGCCGTGCCGACGGACGCGCCCAGCTGGGCGTCGGTGCTCAGCGCGGTGCTCGCCCCGGCCAGCCGGTCCCGGGTCAGGTCACGGCTCGCGGTGGTCGTCGTCGGCAGCAGCACCATGCCGGTGCCGACCCCCGTGACCACGGCCGACCCGACCATCCGCCAGTGCGCGACCCCGGGCACCCCGGCCTGCCGGGCCGTCAGCGCCATGCCGAGGGCGGCCTGGCGCCGATCCGGGCCATGGCCCAGGCGGCGGTCGGGACGACGGCGGCCAGCGCGGGCGGTACGCCGTGGTGGCCCACTGGACGGTCGCCGGCGAGGCGCCGAAGGCCTGCGAGAGCCGGCACAGGGCCACGTTGACGATCGTCGTGTCGAGCACGGCCATCACCGTGCCGATGACGGTGACGGCCGGGGTGCGGTTCAAGCCGTGGCCGAATCCGGGCGGGTCGTCCCCTCGACGGGCGCGTTCGTACGCATCTCCACCGCCTCCCCCCTGTCCCGCTCTCAGCCCGCGTACGGACGCTCGGCTCGTGCGACCCGCAACGCCCGTGCCCACCAGGCGAGTTGACCGAGCATGCCCTTGGCGGCGCCGGCGCACACGGCCGCGTCCCGCGGGGTGCCGTCCTCGCCGAGGCCGGACCAGGGACCGTGCAGGCTGACCGAGTCGCGCACGGTCGTCGCGTGCAGTTCGGCGAAGACCAGCCGGAGTTGCTCGACCGCGCGCAGCCCGCCGCCGAGGCCGCCGTACGAGACGAAGCCCACCGGCTTGGCCCGCCACTGGGCGTGGTGCCAGTCGATGAAGTTCTTCAGGGACGCCGGAAAGCTGTGGTTGTACTCGGGCGTGACGACGACGAACGCGTCCGCGGCGGCCAGCCGCGGCGAGATGTCCCGCAGCGCGGCCACGGCCTCGGGGCTCGGCTTGCCACCCCAGTCGGGCAGCACCAGCGGCAGGTCGATCCCGGCGAGGTCGATGACGTCGAGGTCGAGGCCGGCGTCACCGGCGGTGGTACTGAGGAACCAGCCGGCCACGGCCCGGCCCTGTCGGCCTTCCCGGACGCTGCCCACGACGACCGCGACACGCAGCGGGGCTTCGGCGGCAGCAGCAGCGGCATCGGCATCGGCATCGGCATCGGCTGGGACAGCGTTCTCGCTGGTGACAGACATAGGTGTCCCCCTTGTCATGGCGTGGGGCCGTCCTGTGCGGCCTCTCCTGTTCAGGAAAGTACAACGAGCGTTGTAAGAAGTACAACGGTCGTTGTAAGTCGGATAGAGTGGCGGGCCTGAGGAGCAGGGAGGCGGCGTGGGCGAAACGAACGAGGCCCGGACGGCACGGGCGCGACGCGAGGTCTCACCGCGCAGGCTCGAGAAGCAGATGGCGATCGCGAGCGCGTCCTGCACGGTCTTCGGCCGCGAGGGCTACGCGCGCGCCTCGGTCGACGCGCTGGCCGCCGAGGCCGGCGTCTCCACGCGCACGCTCTACAACCACTTCCCCGGCGGCAAGGCACAGCTCTTCCAGACCGTGGTGACCTGGACGTCCAGCGACGTCCGGGACGCCCAACTGGCTTGCCTGCGAGCCGTTCTGGACCCCGAGCGGCCACCACGCGCCGAGGACCTGGAGCGCGATCTGGTCGCCCTGGCCCGCGGGTTCGCCGGGCTCATGACCGACTACCCGAACCACTTCGCCCTCGTCCGGCACATCCACGCCGAGGCCGACCATGTGCCGCCCGAGGTCCGGAAGGCCTGGCACGAGGCGGGCCCGGGACCCGTCGGCCGGGCGGTCGCCGAGGCGATGGCCCGTCTCGAGGACGCCGGTCTGCTCGACGCGCACGGCGACGCGGCCATGACCGCCGCCCACTTCATGGCCCTGACGACCCACACGATCGTCCAGTCCACCCACTACGGCGTCCTCCCCCTCCCGCGGCCGGAGACGGACCGCCTGATCAGGTCCGGGGTGGCGGCGTTCCTGCGGGCCTACGGCCGGCAGGGCCGGGACTGACCGGGCGAGGCCCCGTTCGATACCCTCCGACCGGGCGAAGGCGGGCGCGAGGTTCCGGTGCCCTGTCAGCCGCGCGGTGCGTGGATCCGATCCAGGCCCGCGCGCAGGTCGTGGGCGAGCGTGGTGGCGTCGCCGGTCTTCCAGAAGTGCATGTAGAACAGGCGCGGCTGCTCGTACAGCAGGTGGTTGTGCAACTCGATGATGGTCACACCGTGCGCGCGCAGGGCGCGGATCACAGGGTTGACCTGGTCGGCGGTCATGGCGAAGTCGCCGTTGACCGCAGCCCGCCCACCGCCGAGCGGCTGGAACATCAACAGCGTCGAGGCTTCCATCAGGTACGGCAGCGTGATCCCGGCACGGGTGTCCGTGACGGACCGGGAGACCGGGACGTGGTACTGGAGGACGCCGTTCTCGTTCTCGCCCTTCGCCCCGATGACGCGGTCCAGCCCGGCGACGTCGAGCGCGATCGGCCGCTCGGCACCCGTCTTCCGGCTCAGGGGCATGCCGGTCGTGGCGAGGGCCCCGTGGAGGGTGTGGGCGATCCGCACGGCGTCGCCCAGTGCCCGGTAGTGCAGCCACCACAGGCGCGGGGTCTCGTCCTGGAGGTGCTTGTGCAGCGCGGTGACCTCCACCCCGCCCTCCTGGAGGCGGTCGACGACCGTGCCCACCTCGCCGTCGGTGAGCGTGACCTCGCCGATCATCAGCGTCCGGCCGCCGCCCGCGGGGTGGAAGGACGCCTCGGCGTTCAGCTCCATGCCCGGGTTCTCGGTCACCCCGGCGTTGACCACGTGCAGGTCGGTGCGCAACCACTCGGCGGTGTGCACGTTCTGGTCCTCGGTGGTCAGCGGCTGCCCGATCGCACGGCCCACGGCGTTCCAGTCGGTGCCGGGCGTCTGGCCGGAGGCGGTGCCCAGCGTCAGCGCGAGGGTGGTGGCGAGGGCCGCGGCTCCGGCGGCGACGACGGTCGTGGCGGGGCGCCGGAACGGCTTGCGGTGAGCCATGGCTGGCCTCCTGGTCGTGCATCGGGGGTCACCCGAAGGCGTGGGGTCGCTCCCTTCCCAGAGCACCACGCACCTGCCCTCGGCGCGCGCCGGGAGCCGCCTCCCGTCTGCCGCACGCACGTCCCGCCGGCACGCCGACGCCCGGGCGGGAAGCCGGTGTCGTCACCGGCCGGCGCATCTACCCCTCGACGAACGTGACGGTCTCGGCAAGCGGCGCCCGGCCCGTACGGGCGTAACCCACCGTCGTGTCCTCGAACCCGATGGACATGCCGCAGAAGAGGACGAGGTCGTCCGGTGGTGACAGGACCTCCGCGACAGTCCTGCGATACACCGACCACGCCATCTGCGGGCAACTGTGCAGCCCTTCGGCGCGCAGAAGCAGCATGACGGTCTGCAGGTACATGCCGATGTCCGACCATTGAGGCCGGCCCATGTCACGGTCGATGTAGCAGAACAGGGCGGCGGGCGCACCGAAACAGTCCCAGTTCGCAGCGGCGGCCCGCTGGCGCGCCTCCCAGTCCTCGCGCGCGATACCGAGTGCGCTGTAGCGCTCATGGCCGAAGGCGGATCGGCGCTCATGGTACGGAGACTTCAGCGCGGGCGGGTACATCTCGTACTCTCGCTCGTCCCATGGGTCGCCCGCCGCCACGCGCTCGCCGGCGCGCCTCTTGAGTTCGGCCAGCGGACCACCGGTCACCACGTAGGCGCGCCACGGCTGGAGGTTCGATCCGGACGGCGCCCAGGCCGCGGCGGACAGCACCCGCTCCAGCACCTGCCTCGGGACAGGTCGGCCGGTGAATCCGCGCACCGCCCGTCGGCTCGTGACCGCCTCATAGACATCCAAGATCATCTGCCTCTTTCGTCCGCTCCATCTGCCCGCTCAGTGACCATCCGGGACCGCCGGGCCCACCGGCACCAGCGCATCCAGAGCCATGGCTGCGGTCGGCCGTCGCGACGTCCACGGGCCCGTCCCACCCCGAGAGTCGTGACCCGTCCGTCCCGGCGGGACCACATGGGTGCATGCGCGTTCCCCGTCCCCGCCCGGCCGTGGGCTCGGGTGGCCGCAGCCGGACCCCGTCCGACTCGGGCCGCCGCACCCGGCGGGGCAGGGAAGAAGGCTGCCGGGCCGGGACGGGACACCCAGGGGGGCGGGGGACGTCAGGAGAGCCAGTCGGTGTACCGGGTGGCGGCGAGGTGGGCGTCCTTGTCGGTGAGAACGTCGCCCTTGACGACGGCGAACATGCCGGCGGTGGGGTCGGTCACGACGGTGCGGCTGTCGCCCCTGTGGGAGAGGGTGATCCGGCCCAGCTCGTCCAGGGTGAAGATCTCGGGGCCGGCGATGTTGCGGATGCCGTTCAACGGGGCACCGACGGCGACCTCCGCCACCGCGGCGGCCACGTCCTTGGAGGCGATGGGCTGGATGGGCGTGGCGGGCAGCCGGACGGTGTCGGCGTCGGCGGTCCAGGACATGGCGGCGTCCATGAACTCCATGAACTGCGTGGCTCGGACGATCGAGTAGGGGATCGGCCCGGCCGCGAGGAGCTTCTCCTGCAGCACCTTGGCACGGTAGTAGTCCAGCTCCGGCACCTGGTCCACGCCGACGATCGAGAGGACGACGAAGTGGCCGACACCGCCCTTCCGGGCCGCCGCCAGAAGGTTGTCCATCGAGGTCTGGAAGAAGGACAGGGAGGCTTCGTCGAAGGTCGGGGAGTTCGTCAGGTTGACGACGACGTCGGCTCCCGCCATCGCCTCGTCCAGCCCCTGACCGCTGATGATGTCGACTCCGGTGGACTTCGAGTGCGGTACCGCCTCGTGTCCGGCGGCGTTCAGGTTCTTGACGACCTGCGACCCGATCAGTCCGGTACCGCCGATGACTGCGATCTTCATGACATGCCTTTCGTGGGGATTACATGCGCAATATGGCATATGAACCGCTATGTGGACGCGACATGAAACGGTTCGTCGATCGATCACGGACCGGCGGCGTCAGGGACCGCCGACGAACGTGACCGTCTCGTCGAGCGGCGCCCGGCCTGTGCGGGCTTCCTCTGCTGCGACGTCTTCAAATCCGATGGACATGCCGCAGAAGAGGATGAGGTTCTCCGCAGGCGACAGGACCTCCGCGACGGTCCTGCGGTACTCCGACCACGCCATCTGCGCGCAGCTGTGCAACCCTTCAGCGCGCAGCAGCAGCATGACGGTCTGCAGGAACATGCCGACGTCGGACCACTGGGCCCGGCCCAGGTCGCGGTCGATGTAGCAGAACAGGGCGGCGGGCGCTCCGAAGCAGTTCCAGTTCTCCGTCGCGGCCCTCCGGCGTGCCTCCCAGTCCTCGCGGGCGATGCCGAGTGCGCCGTAGCGCACCCTGCCGAAGTCGGACCGGCGCTCGCGGTACGGGGACTTCAGGTCGGCTGGGTACATCTCGTACTCCCGCTCGTCCCAGGGGTCGCCTGCAGCCAGGCGCTCGCCGGCGCGTTTCTTGATCTCGGCCAGCGGCCCGTCGGTCACCACGTAGGCCCGCCACGGTTGGATGTTCGATCCGGACGGCGCCCAGGCCGCGGCGGACAGCACGCGCTCCAGCGTCTTCCTCGGAACAGGTTGGTCGGTGAATCGGCGCACCGCTCGTCGGCTCGTGACCGCCTCGTAGACGTCCATGATCACCCGCCTCCATCTCTCGTCGGGTTCATCTTCATCACACTCAAAACCGTATCACTCGATACCGTATCGTGTGCAACTATTGTCGAGCATGAATCCCCAGCCCCGGCTCCCCGCCTCGGGCGCCGTTCCTTGGAGAAACCCATGGCCACGCTGCTGCACATCGACTCGTCCGTGTTCCCGGGCGAGGCGTCCTCGTCCCGTTCGGTCACAGCCGCCTTCCGCAAGACCTGGGAGGAACAGCACCCGGAGGGCACAGTGATCTACCGCGACCTGGCCGCCGACCCTGTCCCGCACATCACCGCCGCCGCATGGTCCGCCGGTTACGCCGCCCCCGCCGAGCGCACCCCGGAGCAGTCCGCCGCGTTCGCCGCGCGAGTGAAGCTCATTGAGGAGCTGGAGGAGGCGGACGCGGTCCTGATCGGCGCCCCCATGTACAACTTCTCGATTCCCTCGACCCTCAAGGCATGGCTGGACAGCGTGCTTCTGCTCGGCCGCACCGCGGGCGAGACGCCCTCCGCCCAGGGCACCCCGGTCATCGTCGTCGCCAGCCGCGGCGGCTCCTACGCTCCGGGCACCCCGCGCGAGGGCTACGAGTTCGTACAGAACTACCTGGAGGCCGTCCTGAAAAACACCCTCGGCCTGGACCTCGACTTCATCGTCCCGGAACTCACCATGGCCCCCCGCAATCCGGCCATGTCAGACCTGGTCCCCCTCTACGAGGCGTCCCACAACCGCGCCTTCGAGGACGCGACCGCCAGGGCCAAGGCACTCGCGGAGCGCCTCGCCGCGTAACCCCAGACCGTGGACGCCGTGTGACACTCTGCCCACGAGGTCACACGGCGTCTTCTCCGACGGTGCCCGTGGCGCCCGGCACCTGAGGGCAGGTAACCCGGCCCTGAGGGCGGCCGGGGTTCAGCCTGTCGGCAGGGCGCGCATCGAGACGACGATGATGCTCGGCGAAGGTGAAGAGCACACCGCCGACCACGTACGCGGGCGGCGCCAGCGCGGACGACTCGGCGCCCCGTCGGCGACGAAGCCCCGACCGACCGCCGCCGCCGCCGCCGGGGGCAGGCTCGCGACGACGGCTCCAGCCGTCAAGGCCGGTTTCGCCGCGGAAGCCGCATGAGACCTGGTGCCGCGGCAGGCAACGTTTGCCCGTCGAGGAGCGGCGTCCGGTGCGTGCTCTCGGCGTGCCGGGTGCACGCCCTCGTACTGGCTGTACTTGGGTTTGTGCCCGGTGCGGCGAGTGGGGGCACCTCCCACGCCCTTGAGGCAGTGGGGGAGCGTGCCGGGCGTCGCGACGGGGCGAACGTTGCCTGTTGCGGCACTAGCGTGCCGACGCGGCCGGCAACCGGTGCGCCCGCGCGCTTACGCCTCGCCGTCTGCCGGATGAGCAAGCCGGGTCAGCAGTTCCGTCAGCTTCTCAGGCTCGCCGGGCCCCAGTTCGGCAACCAGACGCTCAGCGAGCGGCTCCGCCGCCACATGGACCGCGTCGAAGAGCTCCAGCCCCTGAGGAGTGATCTCCACGGCCCGCACCCGCCGGTCCCCCGGAACGGCCTTGCGTACGGCCAGACCCTTCCGCTCCAGGTCGTCCACGACCCGCATGATTCCCGCCTTGTCCGACCCCGTCGCCGCCACCAGATCCCGCTGCACCGTGGGCCCGTGATTGACCAGCTCGATCAACACCGCGAAATGCCGCAACTCGACGCCGAGCGGCCGAAGCGCCTCCCCCATCACCGAGGCCGCGCGCCAGTGCGCCCGACGCAGCAGCAGACCGAGAGCGAAAGGCGAGGCATCCCCGGGGCGGTCGGTCGCACGCGAGGCGGTGGTCTGCTGAGGAACGTCGGAGGCCATGAGGCCAGGCTACTTCATTCGATACGGTATCGTTCGAAACCAAATCGGGCTGTGCCTGGGCCCCGGCCAAGGTCGGCACACTGCCGTACGCGGCCGTACCACCAGCCCCGCCAGGACCGACCGGCCGGCCGAGCCGCCCAGCCGGTCGCGCGGTACGCGCCGGCCGGTCCCGCGCCGCTCCGTCCCGAAGGCCGGCACAGCACGGACGGCCGCCAGCAACATATCCGGCCCTCGTCCCGTCTTCCCGGCCTCGCGCCGTGGCCTGGAGATCGTGCTGCGAGGGGTCCGGCAGGCGCTGTGGGCCGAAACCTGCGATGAGACGGGCGAGGCCGTCTCCGGGTCGGAGGATCCCCGAGTTCCCGTTCACCGCACGTGACAGGGCGCGGGAGGCCCGTGCGGGACGTCGCCGCGCAGGAGGGCGTCTTCGGCGGCGAGCAGGGCGCGGGTCGCTGCGGGCTTCCCGCCCACGGCGGCGAACGCGCGGGCATGGGTGATGTGGAGCAGCGCCCCGGTCCGGCCGTCGACGCGGCCCGGGCCACGGGTCGGTGCGCTCTCGACGGTCGACGCAGTGGCGGGGTCGCTCGGGGCCCGGTGGGCGAGGGCGCGCATCATCCGGCGGCCTGGTCGTGCGGGTCGGCTCCGCAGGCGAGTTGGCAGCGGCCTGGTAGTAGCGGTGGGCCGCACCTTCCGGGCCGAGGTCGTGGTGCTTCCGGCTGCGAGACAGGCGAGTTCTGAGACCGCTCGGAAAGTTGCCCGGCGTGAGTCCGGCCCCGCAAAGGAAACAGCGCCCGAGCCGGCCGAAGCCGCCCCGGACGCTGCCCAGCAGGTCAAAGAGCATGCAGCCCGCCTGCGAACCGTAGGCCCTGTGGGACTCGAACCCACAACCAATGGATTAAAAGTCCACTGCTCTGCCAATTGAGCTAAGGGCCCAGGCGATGTTGCCTGTCCGAGCATAGCCGGACGAGGCCGTGTCTCCGATCGGGTATCGGCGACACGGCCGCGTCATGAGGGGACCAAGGCTCCGGATGGTCACTTTTCGACCAGGTTCGGGGCAGGGGCCCGGTCCGCGCTGAGGAACCAGTGGCGGGCCGAGGCGAGCCACCAGGTCGCGGCGAAGCCGAGGACGACCAAAACGGCGACGGGGGCGTAGTTGAAGGTCTCCCAGGTGACCGGGGAGACCTGGGGGAGCATGAAGAGGATCGTGATGACGGCCACCCAGGTCACCGAGACGACCCCGATCAGGCCCGACCAGCGCCCCAGGTGCCACGGCCCGCGCTCGAAGGCGGCCCCCTTGCGGACCCGCAGGAACGTCGGGACCACGTACGCGATGTAGAGGCCGATGACGGCGATCGAGGTCACGGCGGCGTACGCCGTCGAGTTGATCAGGTACGGAAGGCCGAGGGCCAGGGCGGCCAGCGCGGCCAGCCAGACCGCGGCCACGGGGGTGCGGGTGCGCGGGCTGACCGTGTGCCAGACGTGGGAGAAGGGCAGCGCACCGTCGCGTGAAAAGGCGTAGATCATGCGGCTGTTGGCGGTCACCGACGCCATGCCGCAGAAGAGCTGGGCGCCGATCACGACCAGGAGCAGCAGCTTGCCCGCCGTCGCTCCCAGCGCGTCCAGAAGGATCTGGGCCGGGGGCGCGCCGGTCGGGGACGTCAGTTCCTTGTTGTACGACTGGATGGCGAAGGTGAAGCCCAGCAGCAGGACGAAGCCTGCGATCCACGACGTCCAGATCGAGCGGACGATGCCCCTCGGGCCGGCCGTGGAGGCGTCGTGGGTCTCCTCGGTCATGTGGGCGGAGGCGTCGTAGCCGGTGAAGGTGTACTGGGCCATCAGCAGGCCGAGCAGGACGACGTAGGTACCGCTGTGCCAGCCCGTCTCGTTGACGAACTTGGTGAACACGAACGCCGCCGACTGGTGGCGGTCGGGGACGAAGGCCAGCGCGCCGACGATCACGGCCACGCCCAGCACGTGCCACCACACGCTCACGTCGTTCAGGAACGCGACGATCCGGACGCCGAAGGTGTTCAGCAGGCCGTGGAGGACGAGGATGGCCGCGAAGAGCAGGACCGTGCGGCCCGGAGTCACCTCGAAGCCGAACTGCAGGTTCAGGTACGCGCCGAGGAAGGACGCCGCGCCGAAGTCGATGCCGGCGGTCACCGCGACCTGACCCAGCACGTTGAACCAGCCGGTGAACCAGGCCCAGGCCGCCGCCGAGCGCGGGGGCGCCAGGCGGTGGGCCCAGAAGTACAGGCCCGCCGAGGTGGGGTACGCCGAGCAGATCTCGGCCATCGACAGGCCGACGAACAGGGTCATCAGGCCGACGGCCACCCAGCCCCAGGTGATCACCGCGGGGCCGCCGGTGGTCATGCCGAAGAGGTAGAGGGTGAGACAGCCGGACAGCACCGAGATGATCGTGAAGGAGACGGCGTAGTTCGAGAACGCCGACATCCGGCGGGCGAGGACCTGGGTGTAACCGAGCTGGGCCAGCCGTTCCTCGTCCGACAGGCCACTCACTCGCGCGTCTTCTGTCATGCCCCCAGCAATTCCCCCGCCGACGGCGTGACATGCGTCACCGGGTGGCGAAAAAGGGCCCGTACGACCGAAGTCGTACGAGCCCTTCTCAGGTCACTCCGCGTCAGCCGTTGCGCTTCCAGCGCGGCTTGTCCTCGCGGCGGCCGAAGGAGCCGTTGCCGCGGTGGTCGTCACGGCGGCCGTAGGGACGCTCGTGGCCGCCGGTGGGGCTCCCCCCGCTCGCGGGCCGACGAGAGTGCGGGAGGAAGCCCGGACGGTCGTCACGGCGGTCGCGGTTGAACGGACGGTCGCTGCCCCGGTGACCACCGCGCTCGTCCCGGCGGAAGCCGCCACGGTCGCCACGGTCCCGGTCGAAGGAGCGGCCACCGCGGTCGTCCCGACGGTCACGGTCGAACGGACGGCGGTCGTCACGACGCTCGCCGCGGTCCCGGTCGAAGGAGCGGTTACCGCGGTCGTCCCGACGGTCACGGTCGAACGGACGGCGGTCGTCACGACGGTCGTCACGACGCTCGAAGCCACGGCCTCCACGGTCGTCACGGCGCTCGAAACCGCCCCGCTCGTCACGGCGCTCGAAGGAGCGGCCACCGCGGTCGTCCCGACGGTCACGGTCGAACGGACGGCGGTCGTCACGACGGTCGTCACGACGCTCGAAGCCACGGCCACCGCGGTCGTCCCGACGGTCACGGTCGGTGCCGCGCCGCTCCCGGCGCTCGTACGGCGCCGAGGCCGCGGGACGCTCCTCGCGTCCGGCCTCCCGCTCGGCCGTCTGCTCGGCGACCGCCAGCTCCTCGGCCGCCGAAGCCTGCGCCTCGGCCACCGCGGCCTCCGGGTCCTCGCCGCGCTCGCGGGCGACCCGGGCGACCAGCCGGTCGGCCTCCTCGCGCAGTTCGGTGGCACGGCGCTGGGCGCGCTCCAGCTGCTTGGTGAGCTGGGCGACCTCGCGCTCGGCCTGCTGGGCGGCGTTGCCTGCGGACTCGGCCTGGACCTCGGTCATGGAGCGGGCTCCGGTGATCTCGGCGACCTCCGGGTCGAAGGCGCCGGCACCCTGGATGATGTGCCGCGCCGCGTCGACGCCCGCGTCCTCCATCAGGCGGAAGATCTGCCGCCGCTGGTGCGGCAGGGAGAGCGAGACGACCGTGCCGGTACGGCCCGCACGGGCGGTCCGGCCGGCGCGGTGCAGGTAGTCCTTGTGGTCGCCGGCCGGGTCCACGTTCAGGACCAGGTCGATGCCGTCGACGTGGATGCCGCGGGCGGCGACGTCGGTGGCGACCAGGCAGTTGACGTAGCCGTCCTTGAAGTCGGCCAGGGTGCGGGTGCGCGCGCCCTGCGTCATGCCGCCGTGCAGGGCGTCGGCCTTCACGCCGGCCTCGCGCAGCTGCTCGGCGACGCGGTCGGCGCCCAGCTGGGTGCGGACGAAGATGATCGTGCGGCCCTTGCGGGAGGCGATCGCGGCGGTGACCGGCGCCTTGTCCTTGGGCTTCACGATGAGGATGTGGTGCGACATGGTCGTCACCGCCCCCTGGGCCGCGTCCACCTCGTGCGAGACGGGCTCGGCCAGGTAGCGGTCGACCAGGGTCTTGATCTCGTTCTCCATCGTGGCGGAGAAGAGCATGCGCTGGCCGCCGGCCGGGACCTGGTCCAGCAGCTCCGTGACCTCGGGCAGGAAGCCCAGGTCGGACATCTGGTCGGCCTCGTCCAGGACGGCGATCCGCACGTCCTCGAGCGAGCAGGCGCCGCGGTTGATGATGTCGCGCAGCCGGCCCGGGGTGGCGACCAGGATGTCGACGCCGCGCTCCAGGGCGTAGATCTGGTTGCCCATCGAGGTGCCGCCGCACACGACCTTCATCTTCAGGCCGAGGACGTCGCCGTACGGCTGGAGGGCGTCGGCGACCTGCATGGCCAGCTCGCGGGTGGGGGTGAGGATGACGGCGCGGGGCCGCTTCTTCTCGGTGCGGCCGCCGGCCAGCTGGGCCAGGGTCGGCAGACCGAAGGAGAGGGTCTTGCCGGAGCCGGTGCGGCCCCGGCCGAGGATGTCCTTGCCGGCCAGGGCGTCCGGGATGGTCGCGGCCTGGATCGGGAAGGGGGTGGTCACGCCGTTCTGCGCGAGCTTGCGCACGACACCCTCGGGCAGGCCGAGGTCGGCGAAGGTGATCTGGGGGGTCTGGGTCTGGGGGGTGTCAGCGGCCTCGGGGGCCTCGGTGATCTCGGTCGTCGCGTCGGCGAGGTCGCCCTCGAACTCGGCGAACTCGTCCTCGGACACGACGAACTGATCAGTACTGGACACGGACATGCGAATGCGAAACCTTCCGGAGTCTCGTCGGCACGCGCCCGTCAACTCCGTGATTCGCTCACGACCGCCTCAATGCGGTCCGCCACGGCAAAGGAGAGTACGCGCCACACGGCGCGCTCTGTGGTGGCGCCGGGCAAATGGGATCAAACGATCTACCACCATACGCACTCCCCACCCCCGAAGGCAAACCGTCCCCGTCGCCGCAGGTCAGCTCCGGTCCCCCGCACCGCTACCCGCGTTCACGCCGCCGCGGGCGCCGGGGCCGGTTCGCGTTCGACGAGCTGCGACCCCGGCCCCTCGTGCGCCGAGGAGGACGGCTCGGCCGACGGCGGTGCCGAGGTCGCGGGCGGCGGGGGCGAGGCCGGGGAGACGGGCGGAGTGGAGGTGACCGGCGGTGTCGGCGGCGCCTCGGTCGGTGCGGGGTCGCCGGGCCGGGTCGTGCCCGGCTTCGGCGGTGCCGTGGGCGCGCTCTTCCCACCGGACGGGGAGGCCGAGGGCGAGGCCGAGTCCTCGCCCCGTTTCGCCCTGCCGTCGTGCCCGCGCTTGCCGTCGCCCGGCGGGCCGTCGTGCCCGCCGAAGCCGCCGGCGCCCTCCACCGGGCCGCCGTCGGACGCCTCACCGCCGTGCCGGCCGGCCGAGTGCGCGGGCCTGGCCCCGCCCGCGTCGTCACCCACGTTCACACAGCCGGCGGCAGCGGCGAGCGTCAGCGCCGTGACGGTGAGCCGGACGGGTACGGACAAGGGGCGCACGGCGGCCACCTCCGGAGGCGAGAGGAGAAGTCAACCTCCCCAACTCCCGCCGCCCGCAAGAGGACACGCGTCACGTGCGTATCGGGCTCAGCCGTAGCCGAGGGTGTGCAGCCGGGTGTCGTCGATGCCGAAGTGGTGGGCGATCTCGTGCACGACGGTCACCTCGGTCTCCGCGACGACGTCCTCCCTGCTCGCACACATCCGCAGTGTCGGGCCGCGATAGATGGTGATGCGGTCCGGCAGCACCCCGGCGTACCACTCGCCCCGGTCGGTCAGCGGGGTCCCCTCGTACAGTCCCAGCAGCTCGGGGTCGTCGACCGGCGGTTCGTCCTCCACGAACACGGCCACGTTGTCCATGAGCCGCGTCAGCTCCGGCGGGATCCGGTCGAGCGCCTCGGCGACCAGTTCCTCGAACTCCTCACGCGTCATCTCCAGCACATGGTCATTGTCCGGTACGAGATGCCGTACGAGACCGCTGCGGCACCGCATATCCGCCCCCGCACCCGGGCATACGGCACCAATGGTCCGCATCCCCGTCGCAGCGTTCCGCAGGATGACGACCCGTCTGCGCCACCGCACGGCGCCCCGCCCGCACCTCCCGACCGACCGCCCGCACCCCACGACGACCCGCTCGCGCGCCGCGACGCATCCCCCTGGCCGCGCCCCGAACCGCCCGCACCGCGCACCCACCCGCCCGCTCCCCGCCCTGGAGCTCGCAGCGCGGCCCCACCCCTGGCTCAGCGCCCTCGGGCTGACGGCGGTCGTGCTGGTCGGCGCCTGGCTGGGGCTGCTCATCGTCGGAAACGTACGGGCCCCGGTCGGCCCGATGAACACGACGATGGCGCTGCGCCCGTCCCTGACCGGCGGCACGAAGATCAACGTCTCTCCGCTGGGCGCGCTCTCCCTGGACACCCATGTGGCACCGGTCCGCCTGGACGTGAACGTGGACCAGTTGGACCCGCTCCGCTCCCAGGCCCTGGTCGACCACCCCGAGCGGATCTCCGGCCTCCAGGACGAGGTCGCCCAGGACGTCGAGCACGACACGCTGGTCCTGGCGGTGCGCTCCTGTGTCGCGGTGGTCGTCGGAGCCGGCGCCCTCGGTCTCGCGGTGTACCGCAGGCCCCGCCGGGCCCTGGCCGCCGGCGGCCTCGCGCTGACCCTGCTGGCCGCGTCCGGAGCGAGCGCGTACGCCACCTGGAACCCGAAATCGGTCCTGGAGCCGAAGTTCTCCGGGCTGCTC
Organism: Streptomyces sp. NTD91; assembly: GCF_059510455.1. NCBI lineage: Bacteria > Bacillati > Actinomycetota > Actinomycetes > Kitasatosporales > Streptomycetaceae > Streptomyces > Streptomyces sp. NTD91. The sequence continues at coordinate 274,688 of NZ_JCAJZW010000004.1, read as the reverse complement.
AGCTCGGCGCCGGCGGTGGTCGGCAACGCGCGCAGCATCGTCACCGAGTTCGACGTCTACCAGAAGGAGCTGGCCCGCCTGGTGACGAACGTGACGAAGCTCTACGACGTCACCTCCACCCTCCCGGCGTACCAGCCGGACCCTTCCACCATCCGGGTCCTGCACGTCTCCGACATCCATCTCAACCCGGCCAGCTGGAAGATCATCGCCTCGCTGGTGGAGCAGTACAAGGTGAACGTGATCGTCGACTCCGGCGACACCATGGATCACGGTACGTCTGCGGAGAACGGCTTCCTCGACCCGATCCGGGACCTGGGCGTGCCCTACGTCTGGGTGCGGGGCAATCACGACTCGCGGACCACCCAGCGTTATCTGGAGCGGATGAAGAACGTGCACGTCCTGGACGACGGCCGGGCGGAGACGGTCGCCGGCCTGCGTTTCGCGGGCATCGGCGACCCGCAGTTCACCCCGGACCGCTCGGTGGTGCCCGGCGGGGACGCGGCCGAGCAGTTGGCGGGCGACCGGCTGGCCAGCGCCCTGCGCGACCAGAAGGCGGCCGGCTCCCCCGTCGACGTCGCGATCGCCCACGAGCCGTCCGCGGCTCGTGAGACGGACGGCGAGGTGCCGCTGGTGCTGTGCGGTCATCTGCACCACGAGGGGGACGAGATGCTGCCGTACGGCACCCGGCTGCGCATGGAGGGCTCCACGGGCGGCAGCGGACTGCGGGCGGTGGAGCGCCAGTACCCCGCTCCCATCGAGGCCTCGATCCTCTACTTCGACCGCGACAGCCACCGCCTACAGGCCTGGGACGCGATCAAACTGGGCGGGCTGGGAGAGACGACGGCCGAGGTCAGCCGTCATCTGGCCGACGAGAACCGCCCGAAGACCGGCCCCTCTCGCGGCACCGCCCCGGGCGACTCGAACGCGCCTTCCCGCAGCTCGTCCGCACCCTCGCCGTAAACCGTTTTGGCGATACTCCCCGCCATCCCATATGCTTCTCACGTCCCCGACGCGCTGACGAAGCGCCCAGGCGGGCCGATAGCCCTCATCGTCTAGCGGCCTAGGACGCCGCCCTTTCAAGGCGGTAGCACGGGTTCGAATCCCGTTGGGGGCACGTACGAGAGATCCCCTTTACAGGGGATCTTTTGCGTTTCCGGCCCGCTGCCTCACCTATCGCCCATGGAGGGGCAGACGACGGCCCACGGCCGCACCGCCCGCGTCGCGGGGCCGATCACCGGCTCGTCGCGCGGCCGGCCGACCACGATGACGGCGCCGCCGTACTCCAGTGACGTGCGAGGATCAGCTCACCGCGGGGTGTTCCTTGCAACGGGCGAGCAGCCCGACGGTCGCGCCTCCAGACAGGACCCGGCCGACGAGCGCCGTCTCCTCGGGGCCGCCGTTCAGTCCACCGTCCTGACCCGTGAACGCCACCACCGGGTCGCCCGAGCCCGGTCCGTACCGCCCGTCGAGCTGCCGAGGCCGAACTCCAGGACCTTGGCAGGACTCCCCTTCCTCTCGCCGATGCCGACCATGCGCACCCTGCCGAGGTGACTCCCCTCACCCCCGGTGAATAACAGTTACGAGGGGCCACGACGGCTCTGATATGCTGATCCAGCGATCTCGGGCAGCAACAAAATGCAGGTCAACCAAAGGGATTCCACTCCCGGCGGATGCCACCTCATCATTTTGGAAACCCGCCTCGCGGTGTGCGACACTAAGCTCGCTGGTTCGCACAGCAACTTGGTCCTGTGGAGCAGTTTGGAGTGCTCGCCACCCTGTCAAGGTGGAGGCCGCGGGTTCAAATCCCGTCAGGACCGCTGGTGTTTCACGTGAAACACCGTGGCTGGGTAGCTCAGTTGGTACGAGCGTCCGCCTGAAAAGCGGAAGGTCGCCGGTTCGACCCCGGCCCCAGCCACAGCCAGAAGGCCCCGTTCAACGAACGGGGCCTTCGTCGTACGGCATGACTGTGCTGGTCTTTGGGGGGGCCGTGGCAGACGACTTCCGGGGTTTCGACATCGCTCGGCGTGGTTACGACCGTACCCAGGTGGACGCCTATCTGGCACGCCTTGCCGCAGGTACGGCACCGCAGACGCTGCCCGCTTTCGACGTCGTCCGGCGCGGGTATGACCGTGCCCAGGTGGACGCACGGGTCGCACAGCTGCCGAACGGGGGCACCGGACGATGAGCCAGAACCAGGTCCGAGCGGAGTCGGACACCGATGTGGAGAAGACACGAGCACGGTACGGGCTGCTCGCGGTCGTCGTCAGCAACCTCGCGATCGCCGGGATCGCGATCTTCGGTGTGTGGCGGCTCGACGGTGACAAGTCCGTGATCGTCGGCATCCTGACCGCCGCGTTCACCGCCGTGAGCAGCATGACGACCGCCTACCTGGGCATCAAGGCCGTCGCCAACACGGCGAAGTCGATCGGCCTCACGACACACCCCCGGCACACCGACCCGGCCCCTTCCACGGCACCCGCTCAGCGCACCGGCTCCTAGGGCGTGTCCGACCATTCCCGTCTGCCGCGCTTCGGGCAACGACGCGAATGGTCAGCCAGGCCCTGACTGGGAAGGCGCGGGCGGGTTCGTCGGGCCGCCGGCGGGGTGCCGGTGCCGCCGGTTCAGGAACACCACGCAGGCGACGACCGCCCAGCCCGCCAGCACCAGGAAGGGAAAGGCGTGCTGGTGGCCGCGGAAGTACACCGCGGTGTGCTGGGCGTTCACCGAGGCGCCCGGCGGCAGCCAGCGGCCGATGGTGCCGAGCGCGGACGGCAGCAGGGGCCAGGAGACCGCGCCGCCGGAGGACGGGTTGCCGAGCAGCACCATCAGTCCCCAGGTCGGCAGCATGGCCCATCGTCCGACCAGGGTGTTGAACATCGTGAACACCATGCCCGAGGTGAACATCGTCAGGGCGAGGATCGCCCACGACTCCACGAACGGCAGCTTCAGGGCCCCCAGCCACCAGTCGACCACCGCGGCGATCGTGAATCCGCCGAGCAGGGCGTAGGCGACGATGTACGCGACGCGCTCCCGGGGCTTCAGTGCCGGGGCGTGCACGCTGAGCTGGATGGCCCCGACGAATCCGATGATCACGGCCGCGAGCGAGACGTAGAAGATCGCGAGCCCTCTCGGATCGCCCCGCTGCAGTGGCTTGAGGTCGTGGATCAGCACGGTGGTGCCGGTGACCCGGCCCACCTTCACCCCGGCCTCCGCAAGGACCTGCGCGACCGTCGCGCCGGACGCGCCGGACACGTCCAGGGTGATCGAGCGGCCGCCTGCGGGGGCCTCGACGACCGCGAACACCTGCTGCTGGTCCACCGCGCGGACGGCGTCCCGCCGGCTGCCGTACGGCCGCAGTTTCAGGGAGGCGTCCAGGGCCTTCTCCATGCCCCCGATGAAGCGCCGGGCCGGCGGCGCGCCGTAGGCGCCGGTCACCGCGATGGGGATGCTGTGCGGGGTCGGGTTGGCCATGGCATAGGTGTACGAGCCCGCGAAGAGGCCCGCCATCGCGGCGATGAGCAGGAGGAGGACCGTCGCGGGGAGGAAGGGGGACTGTTTGAAGGCCGCCCAGCGCGAATCGGACATAACGGCCACTTTGGCAGCTCGACAGGCGGCTGGCGCCCCGAGTCAAATGGTTCGCGTGTTTTTCGGCCGGGGTGAGATCCTGGGTCGCGTATGTCTACGCATCCCGCCCCCGCTCTCGGCACCCTCGCCTCCCGTCTGACCGAACTGTCGCTGCGCGACGCGCACCGGCTCGGCCGACGGCTCGAGGGCGCACGCAAGATCCGTAAGCCCGAGGCCCGCGTCGCCGTCCTCGCCGAGATCGAGGCCGAGGTCGGCAGGGCCGAGGCCCGCATGGCCGAGCGGCGCCTTCGTGTGCCCGCCGTCGGCTACCCGGAGCAGTTGCCGGTCAGCCAGAAGAAGGACACGATCGCGGCGGCCATCCGTGATCACCAGGTCGTCATCGTCGCCGGTGAGACCGGCTCCGGCAAGACCACGCAGATCCCGAAGATCTGTCTGGAGCTGGGCCGCGGCGTGCGCGGCATGATCGGGCACACCCAGCCCCGGCGCATCGCCGCCCGTACCGTCGCCGAGCGCGTGGCGGAGGAGCTGAAGACGCCCCTCGGCGAGGCCGTCGGCTGGAAGGTGCGGTTCACCGACCAGGTGAACCCGGACGCCACCTTGATCAAGCTGATGACGGACGGCATCCTGCTCGCCGAGGTCCAGACCGACCGAGAGCTGCGCGCCTACGACACGATCATCATCGACGAGGCCCACGAGCGGTCCCTCAACATCGACTTCCTGCTCGGCTACCTGGCCCAACTGCTGCCGAAGCGGCCTGACCTGAAGGTCGTCATCACCTCGGCGACCATCGACCCCGAGCGCTTCTCCCGGCATTTCGGCGACGCTCCGATCATCGAGGTCAGCGGCCGGACCTATCCGGTTCAAGTGCGCTACCGGCCGCTCCTGGAGGAGGACACCGAGGACGCCGACCGCGACCAGATCACCGCGATCTGCGACGCGGTCGAGGAACTCCAGGCCGAAGGCCCCGGCGACATCCTCGTCTTCCTCTCCGGTGAACGCGAGATCCGCGACACGGCGGACGCCCTGGAGAAGAAGAAGTACAGATTCACCGAGGTGCTGCCCCTCTACGCCCGGCTCTCGCACGCCGAGCAGCACCGGGTGTTCCAGCCGCACACCGGGCGCAGGATCGTGCTGGCCACGAACGTCGCCGAGACGTCCCTCACCGTCCCCGGCATCAAGTACGTCATCGACCCCGGCTTCGCCCGGATCAGCCGCTACAGCCACCGCACCAAGGTCCAGCGGCTGCCCATCGAACCGATCTCGCAGGCCAGCGCCAATCAGCGCAAGGGCCGCTGCGGCCGGACGAGCGACGGCATCTGCATCCGGCTGTACTCCGAGGACGACTTCCTCGCCCGCCCGGAGTTCACGGACGCCGAGATCCTGCGGACGAACCTGGCCTCCGTCATCCTGCAGATGACCGCGGCCGGCCTCGGCGACATCGAGAAGTTCCCCTTCATCGACCCGCCGGACCACCGCAACATCCGCGACGGCGTGCAACTGCTCCAGGAACTGGGCGCACTGGACCCGGCGCAGAAGGACCCCCGCAAACGCCTCACCGAGACCGGCCGCAAGCTGGCCCAGCTGCCCGTCGACCCGCGCCTGGCCCGGATGGTCCTGGAGGCCGACAAGAACGGCTGCGTCCGCGAGGTCATGGTCGTCGCAGCGGCCCTTTCCATCCAGGACCCGCGGGAGCGCCCGGCCGACCAGCAGACACAGGCCGACCAGCAGCACGCCCGCTTCAAGGACGAGACCAGCGACTTCCTCGCCTACCTGAACCTGTGGCGGTACATCCGCGAGCAGCAGAAGGAGCGGGGCTCCAGCTCGTTCCGCCGGATGTGCAAGCAGGAGTACCTGAACTTCCTGCGCATTCGCGAATGGCAGGACATCTACACCCAGCTGCGCACCGTGGCCAAGCAGATGGGCATGCACCTCGAGGAGCCTGCTGCGGGTACCGACGCCCCCGCCGACCGCATCCACGTCTCGCTGCTCGCCGGTCTCCTCTCCCATGTCGGGATGAAGGACGTACGCGACGGCAACAAGAACGAGTACCTGGGCGCCCGCAACGCCAAGTTCGCGATCTTCCCGGGTTCGGCGCTGTTCAAGAAGCAGCCGAAGTTCGTGATGTCGGCCGAGCTGGTGGAGACGAGCCGGCTCTGGGCGCGGGTCAACGCCAGGATCGAGCCGGAGTGGGTCGAGCCGCTCGCCGGGCATCTGCTGAAGCGGACGTACAGCGAACCGCACTGGGAGAAGGACCAGGCGGCCGTGATGGCGTACGAGAAGGTCACGCTGTACGGCGTCCCGATCGTCGCCCAGCGCAAGGTGAACTACGGCCGGATCGACCCCGAGGTCAGCCGCGAGCTGTTCATCCGCAACGCGCTGGTCGAGGGCGACTGGCGTACGCACCACAAGTTCTTCGCCGACAACCGCAGACTCCTCAGCGAGGTCGAGGAGCTGGAGCACCGGGCGCGGCGCCGGGACATCGTGGTCGACGACGAGACGCTGTTCGACTTCTACGACCAGCGGGTGCCCGAGCACGTCGTGTCCGGCGCGCACTTCGACTCCTGGTGGAAGCGGAAGCGGAACGAGCAGCCTGACTTCCTGGACTTCGAGCGGGAGATGCTCATCCGGGAGTCGGCGGAGGCGGTCACCAAGGCCGACTATCCGGACTCCTGGCGGCAGGGGCCGCTGAAGTTCCGTGTGACCTACCAGTTCGAGCCGGGCGCGGACGCCGACGGTGTGACCGTCCACATCCCGCTGCAGGTGCTCAACCAGGTCACGGACGAGGGCTTCGACTGGCAGATCCCGGGCCTGCGCGAGGAGGTCGTGACGGAGCTGATCCGCTCCCTGCCCAAGCCGATCCGCCGTAACTACGTCCCCGCCCCGAACTACGCGAAGGCCTTCCTCGACAAGGCGGTGCCCCTCCAGGAGCCACTGACGGTGACGATGGCCCGGGAGCTGAAGCGGATGGTCGGCGTCCCGTTCGAGGCGGACGACTTCGACTGGTCCAAGGTCCCCGATCACTTGAAGATCACTTTCCGGATCGTCGACGAGCGGCGCCGGAAGCTGGCCGAGGACAAGGACCTGGAGGCGCTGAAGCTGCGCCTGAAGCCGAAGGCGCGCAAGGCCCTCTCCCAGGCAGCGGCGGCGACCGCCGAACGCCGGGGCGGCGAGTCCCTGGAGCGCAAGGGCCTGACCGACTGGACGATCGGAACGCTCACCCCCGTCTTCGAGACCCGCCGCGCCGGCCAGCCGGTCAAGGCCTACCCCGCCCTCGTGGACGACGGCGACATGGTCTCGGTCCGCCTCTTCGACACGGAGGCCGAGCAGGCCGAGGCCATGTGGAAGGGCACCCGGCGGCTGATCCTGCGCAACATCCCCGTGAACCCGGCGAAGTTCGCGTCCGAGAAGCTGACGAACGCCCAGAAGCTGGCGCTCTCGGCGAACCCGCACGGCTCGATCCAGGCCCTCTTCGACGACTGCGCGACGGCGGCCGCCGACAAGCTGATCGCGGACTTCGGCGGCCCGGCGTGGGACGAGGAGTCGTACCGCAAGCTGTACGACAGGGTACGCGCGGAGATCGTCGACACTACGGTCCGTACGGTCGCCCAGGTGCAGCAGGTGCTGGCCGCCTGGCAGGCCTGTGAGCGCCGCCTGAAGGCGGTGCGGAGCCCGGCGCTGCTGGCGAACCTGACGGACGTCCGCAAGCAGCTGGACGCCCTGGTGAAGCCGGGATTCGTCACGTGGGTCGGCATACGCCGGCTGCCAGACCTGATGCGCTATCTGGTGGCCGCGGACCGGCGCCTGCAGCAGATGCCGACGAACGTCCAGCGGGACACCACGCGCATGGAGAAGATCCACGAGATGCAGGACGAGTACGCCTGGCTCCTCGAACAGCTCCCCCAGGGCCGACCGGTGCCGCAGCAGGTCCTGGACATCCGCTGGATGATCGAGGAGCTGAGGGTCAGCTACTTCGCCCACGCCCTGGGCACCGCGTACCCCGTCTCCGACAAGCGGATCGTGAAGGCGATCGACGCGGCGGTGCCGTAACCGCACCCGCACGGGGAGTGAGTTCGACCAGGCGGCCCCACCTCCTGTACAGTCTCTTCTCGCAGCGCACTGCGCAAACCAAGCGCCGCGAAACCTGGTCCTGTGGAGCAGTTTGGAGTGCTCGCCACCCTGTCAAGGTGGAGGCCGCGGGTTCAAATCCCGTCAGGACCGCAGAGAGACTGAGGCCCGCACCCGCGAGGGTGCGGGCCTCAGTCATGTACCGCCCCCCCCGAGACGAGGGCCGCGCCAGGGGGCTCCGTACGGGCCGCTCCTGCCGTGCCGGCGCCGCGGCAGGCCCATGGGCCGCCGGGACGGACAACCGCGCCGGTACGAGCACCGGCACCCGGCGTGCGGCCGGACCCGTGGAGCCGTCCCGCTCTCTTGACGGCGTCACATTCCGTCGGTACCCAGAAGACAGGGCCCGTTCCCCTGTGCGGTCCGCGGAGGTGGGGTATGGCGGCATCGGTCAGGCACGAGACGCGGGCGCTGCTCCGGGCCCATCTGTCGGCCGCGTCGTCCTACCGGCATCTCACCCGCCACTGCCCCATCTGTCACCACCTCCTGCGGCTGGCGATGGACGCCGGCCCACGGGGACCCGAAGCGCGCGCCGAGGAAGCCGAGCACGAACGACCCCGCAGCGCGTGACCCGCCCGCGCCCCAACACCCCTGCGGGCGTGGGGTGCTGGCACCGGAACCGCTCCCCTAGCGCACTCATGCCGCCGACAACAACCGCTCGGCGATGTGACGGGAGTCACCGCATGAGTTTCCGAGAAGGCGGTACTTACCCCCTTCCTACAACGGGTCAATTTAATATGTGCAATTGCACTGCTCTCGGGGCTCGCGCACACCCGTTCCGACAGCCCTGCCCAGACTCCGACAAGGCCACGCACAGGTACGGCCCCCGAACCCGACCGGCGCACAAAAAAGATCGCGCTGGACCCGGCGGAGTCCAGCGCGATCGACGACGCACCCTGTGTCGCTGCCTACGACGTTCTCTTCGGCTTGGGCGAGGGTCCTGTTGGGGCAGGTCCCGCGTCGCTTGGAGCTAGGGTTCCGGGCGTCTCGGCGAGTTGGGGGACCAACCGTTTCGCCCGGTTATGCAGTTGTTCAGGCCTCGCTGCGCTGCTGCGGGATACCCGCGAGCAGTGCGCGGACCTCGGCCTCGCGGTAGCGGCGGTGCCCACCGAGCGTGCGGATGGACGTGAGCTTGCCGGCCTTCGCCCACCGCGTGACCGTCTTGGGGTCGACGCGGAACATCGTGGCGACCTCGGCGGGGGTCAGCAGCGGCTCGGCATCAGGGGTGCGAGCGGTCATGAGCGGCCTCCTCGGGAGAACCGAACCTTCTCGGTTCTTTCCTCTAAATTCTGCACCTTGACCCGCGTTGCCCGAAATGGCGGACGCGAGTCGAGTCGGTTATAGGACGAACGGCTTGTCCTCGGCACTACAACTACACCATCTGTCCAGCCGCGTCGGCCAAACCGATGGAATTGCCCTCCCAGGTGTTCATCAGCGACGGAAGCCGATGGACCATGCCATAGCGGACAGTCACGCCACTGTGACGATCAGTCACAGGACGATCAGGAGTCACAAGACCCCCCAGAGCGTGCAATGCGGAGAATCCGCCCACAATGGAGCACAGCTGGGCGGATGGAGCCCTCCCCGGACTCCTTGTCCTATTTTGGCATGAGGGGCGGCACTTAGGGCAAGGCTCTTGTAAGTGCTGTCCATCACCCTTGGGACAAAAGTCCAGATCGGGACCATCGTCCCGGCACAGGGTCAAGTGGCCTAGACCGTACGCTGTTCGACGCCGTTCGAGCCGTGACGTACGTCACTCTTGCGGCAATTCCGGAATTTCAGTTCGCCGAGCGCCGGTCCCGCACCGCCCGCCACCGCTCCACGAGCCGCGCGTAGGCCTCGCCCGCCGCCGCCCCGTCGCCCCGGCGCAACGCGTCGATGCCCTCGGCCACGTCCGCCGCCGAGTGGTCGCCCTCCAGCTCGCCGGCCGGCAGCACATGCACCAGGCCGCCGTAGTCCAGCTCCACCAGCGAGCGCGGATGGAACTCCTCCAGCCAGCGCCCGACCTCCACCAGACCGTCGATCAGCGGCCCTTCCTCCACCGTGTCCCGCAGCGTGCGCAGCGCCCGCGCCACCCGGCGCCGGGCCTGCACCATCGGCGTGCGGTAGCGCAGCAGCGGCGGTACCTCGGCGGTGCCCTTCTCGTACTGCCGCTCCTCGTCGGAGACCAGCACGAACCAGTTCAGCGGCACCTGCCAGGTCGCCGTGCGGATCCACGGGCGGGCGTCGGGATTGCGGGCCAGCCAGCGCTCGTAGTCCTGCGCGGCCTGGCGCCGTACGACCGGGGGCAGCACCGCGTCCAGGACCGGCGCCGGAAGCTCCTCGGCCAACTCGCCGAGCGCCTGCCAGCCGCGCAGCCGGGTCCGCCACGGGCACACGCAGACCACACCGTCGACCTCCGCCACGAAGGCGTCGCTGCTCTCGTGCACCGGCACCGCCACCGGCGGGGTGGGCAGCAAGTCGGCGAGGGAGCGGCGCAGTTCATCCTGGTAGGAGGGGCGGTCCGGGCGGCGGGCGTAGCGCGCCCAGTGGCCCCGCTCCGGCTCCGGGAAGGCGCCCAGCGGCTCGTACACGCGCAGGTACGCGGCATAGGGGACGACCACGGAGGACACCTTCGGCACGCCTGCTCCCTCCCCATCGGGCCCGGCTCGAAACCACTGCAAATCGTCCCACGGTCATGCGTGCGCAGGAGGCACGGGAGAGTGATCCTGAACACTGCACGGATGGTGGTCGCGGCAAGGCTCTACGCTCATGCCACGGCACCCCGCCACCCGTACGGGGTTCCACCCCACTCGCCGCTCTTTACACAGGAGTCACCACAGTGACCGACGTAATTGGCGCACCTGCCGATGTCCTGCACACCCTGTTCCACTCGGACCAGGGCGGCCACGAGCAGGTCGTGCTCTGCCAGGACCGCGCCACCGGCCTGAAGGCCGTGATCGCCATCCATTCCACCGCCCTGGGCCCGGCCCTCGGCGGCACGCGCTTCTACCCGTACGCGACCGAGGCCGAGGCGATCGCCGACGCCCTCAACCTCGCACGCGGCATGTCCTACAAGAACGCCATGGCCGGCCTCGACCACGGCGGTGGCAAGGCCGTGATCATCGGCGACCCGGAGCGCGACAGGACCGAGGAGCTGCTCCTCGCCTACGGCCGCATGGTCGCCTCCCTCGGCGGGCGCTACGTCACCGCCTGCGACGTCGGCACGTACGTCGCCGACATGGACATCGTGGCCCGCGAGTGCCGCTGGACCACCGGCCGCTCCCCGGAGAACGGCGGCGCCGGCGACTCCTCCGTGCTCACCTCCTTCGGCGTCTACCAGGGCATGCGCGCCTCCGCCCAGCACCTGTGGGGCGACCCGTCGCTGCGCGGCCGCAAGGTCGGCATCGCCGGCGTCGGCAAGGTCGGCCACCACCTGGTGAAGCACCTGCGCGACGAGGGCGCCGAGGTCGTGATCACGGACGTGCGCGCGGACGCCGTCCAGCGCATCCTCGAGCAGTACCCCGCGGGCGTGACGGCGGTCGCCGACACCGAGGACCTGATCCGGGTCGAGGGGCTCGACATCTATGCCCCCTGCGCGCTCGGCGGTGCCCTGAACGACAGCTCCGTCCCCGTGCTGACCGCCAAGGTGGTGTGCGGCGCGGCCAACAACCAGCTCGCGCACCCCGGCGTGGAGAAGGACCTCGCCGACCGCGGGATCCTCTACGCGCCGGACTACGTGGTGAACGCCGGCGGGGTCATCCAGGTCGCCGACGAGCTGCACGGGTTCGACTTCGACCGGTGCAGGGCGAAGGCCGCGAAGATCTTCGACACCACGCTGGAAATCTTCGCACGTGCGAAGGAAGACGGGATTCCGCCGGCCGCCGCGGCCGACCGGATCGCCGAGCAGCGGATGGCCGAGGCACGCGTCGGGCACGCCGCGCAGTGACCGGGTCGCACAGGTGAGCGGTACCCGTCGGCGGGAACTTAGAGAGAACTCTCACTTCCACCGGCGGGTCGTTCCCCGATAAGTGGTTAAAATCGCCACTGACCAGCGAGGACAGGGCGCCTCGACGGTCCTGTGCACACGCGCGTGCTGCGGGCGACGTACCGTATGGGCGCGGGCTCAGGTACCGTGGAAGCCCTACGGACCGGCCTCTCCACGGAGAGTCCGTTCCAGATCATGAACGCGTGTCAGACTCTGGGGCCGTCGAGCCCCGTCGTTGAGGGGGTCGAGCCATGGGGCGCGGCCGGGCCAAGGCCAAGCAGACGAAGGTCGCCCGCCAGCTGAAGTACAACAGCGGTGGGACGGACCTCTCACGCCTGGCCGAGGAGCTGGGCGCATCGACGTCACCGTCGAACCAGTCGCCGAACGGTGACCGTTTCGAGGACGCCGATGAGCAGGACGACGACGACCTGTACCGTCGGTACGCCGACCTCTACGAGGACGACGACGAGGATGAGGACGAGAGTCCTCACCAGCACCGTCGCGGCGCTTGACCTTGCATTGACCAGTCCGGTCGGTGGCAGTGCCACCGACCGGTTTCTGTGCTGTCCGCACGGTCACCGACCGCGGGATCAGGCCGCGTAGTCCCCGACCAGCTCCGCGCCGGTCTCCCTGGCGCCCCGTTCGGTGATCTCGCCGGCCACCCAGGCCTCGACCCCACGGTCCTCCAAGGTCGCGAGGGCGACCTCGGCGGACTCCGCGGGGACGATCGCCATCATGCCGACGCCCATGTTCAGGGTCTTCTCCAACTCCAGGCGCTCGACGTTCCCGGTCTTCCCGACCAGGTCGAATATCGCGCCCGGGGTCCAGGTGGAGCGGTCGACGACGGCATGCAGCGTGTCGGGGATCACGCGGGCCAGGTTGGCCGCGAGTCCGCCGCCGGTGATGTGGCTGAACGCGTGCACGTCCGTGGTCCGGGTCAGCGCGAGGCAGTCCAGCGAGTAGATCTTCGTGGGCTCCAGCAGCTCCTCGCCGAGGGTGCGGCCGAGTTCGGCGACCTCCGACTCCAGGGCAAGACCCGCCGTGTTCAGCAGGACGTGCCGGACCAGGGAGTACCCGTTGGAGTGAAGCCCGGAGGACGCCATGGCGATCACCGCGTCGCCCGTGCGGATGCGGTCCGCGCCGAGCAGCCGGTCGGCCTCCACGACGCCCGTGCCGGCCCCGGCGACGTCGAAGTCGTCCTCGCCGAGGAGACCGGGGTGTTCGGCCGTCTCGCCGCCCACGAGGGCGCATCCGGCGAGCACACAGCCCTCCGCGATGCCCTTCACGATGGCCGCGACGCGCTCGGGGTGGACCTTGCCGACGCAGATGTAGTCGGTCATGAACAGCGGCTCGGCACCGCACACCACGATGTCGTCCATGACCATGGCGACCAGGTCGTGGCCGATGGTGTCGTAGACGCCCATGCGGCGCGCGACGTCGACCTTCGTGCCGACGCCGTCGGTGGCGGAGGCGAGCAGCGGGCGCTCGTAGCGCTTGAGGGCGGAGGCGTCGAAGAGGCCGGCGAAGCCGCCGAGGCCGCCGAGGACCTCGGGGCGCCGGGTCTTCTTCACCCACTCCTTCATCAGCTCGACCGCGCGGTCGCCCGCCTCGATGTCGACGCCCGCCGCTGCGTAGCTGGCACCAGTTGTCTCAGGCATGACTGTGAGAACTTTCGTGTCGTACTGCAGGGTGTTACGGGCGGCGGATCGCATCGGCCGCGGCCGTGGCGGCGGGACCGGCCGCCAGCTCGGTCTCCAGCAGCTGCTTGCCGAGCAGCTCGGGATCCGGCAGCTCCATCGGGTAATCGCCGTCGAAGCAGGCGCGGCACAGGTTCGGCTTGGCGATCGTGGTCGCCTCGATCATGCCGTCGATGGAGATGTAGGCGAGCGAGTCGGCGCCGAGCGAGGTGCCGATCTCCTCGATGGTCATGCCGTTGGCGATGAGTTCCGCGCGCGTGGCGAAGTCGATGCCGAAGAAGCAGGGCCACTTCACGGGCGGCGAGGAGATCCGGATGTGGACCTCGGCGGCGCCGGCCTCGCGCAGCATGCGGACCAGGGCCCGCTGGGTGTTGCCGCGCACGATCGAGTCGTCGACGACGACCAGGCGCTTGCCCTTGATGACTTCCTTCAGCGGGTTCAGCTTGAGGCGGATACCGAGCTGGCGGATGGTCTGCGAGGGCTGGATGAAGGTCCGGCCGACGTAGGCGTTCTTCACCAGGCCGGAGCCGAAGGGGATGCCCGAGGCCTCCGCGTAGCCGATGGCGGCGGGGGTGCCGGACTCCGGGGTCGCTATGACCAGGTCGGCCTCGACCGGGGCCTCCTTGGCGAGCCGGCGGCCCATCTCCACGCGGGAGAGGTACACGTTCCGGCCGGCGATGTCGGTGTCCGGGCGGGCCAGGTACACGTACTCGAAGACACAGCCCTTGGGCTTCGCATCCGCGAATCGGGAGCTGCGCAGTCCGTTCTCGTCGATGGCGACGAACTCGCCCGGCTCGATCTCGCGGACGAAGCTCGCACCGCAGATGTCCAGGGCAGCGGTCTCGGAGGCGACCACCCAGCCGCGCTCCAGTCGGCCGAGCACCAGCGGGCGGATGCCCTGCGGGTCGCGGGCGGTGTAGAGGGTGTGCTCGTCCATGAAGACGAGCGAGAAGGCGCCCCGCACCTTCGGGAGGACCTGGTGGGCCGCCTCCTCGATGGTGAGCGGCTTGCCGTCCTCGTCGACCTGGGCGGCGAGCAGCGCCGTCAGCAGGTCGGTGTCGTTGGTGGCCGCGACCCGGGTGGAGCGGCTGTTGTTGTCGTTCGGCAGGTCGGCGACCATCTCGGCGAGCTGCGCCGTGTTGACCAGGTTGCCGTTGTGGCCGAGCGCGATCGAGCCGTGCGCGGTGGCGCGGAACGTCGGCTGGGCGTTCTCCCACACGGAGGCGCCGGTGGTCGAGTAGCGGGCGTGTCCGACCGCGATGTGACCCTGGAGCGAGCCGAGCGAGGTCTCGTCGAAGACCTGGGAGACCAGGCCCATGTCCTTGAAGACGAGGATCTGGGAGCCGTTGCTGACCGCGATTCCCGCGGATTCCTGACCCCGGTGCTGGAGGGCGTAGAGCCCGAAGTACGTGAGCTTTGCGACCTCTTCGCCCGGAGCCCAGACACCGAAGACGCCGCAAGCGTCCTGGGGGCCTTTCTCGCCGGGAAGCAGATCGTGATTGAGTCGACCGTCACCACGTGGCACGCCACCGAGTGTAGGCGAGGTCGACCACTGGTCCGAATTGGGGATCCGTGCCCGGGGTGCACCGCCTCTCGTCGATCACCTTGTGTGTTTCCGCGTTTTTGCTGGTCAGCGGAGCGCTTGGGGAGTGGGTGACGAACCTGCGGGCGGCGCTCGGGGGTCCGGGTGCCGGACGCGTACGTGAGGTGTCGCACATCATCCGCCCGCGTTGCGGCTGAGGCGGATGAGGTCGCCGTCGCCGTCCGTGAGCGTGAGTTTCGCGTGGTCCGTCCTGGCGACGAGCGTGCCGGTGGTGAGGGCGCGCGCGAGGGCGCGTTCGAAGTCCATGCGCTCCGGTCCGCAGGCCATCCTGGTGGTGCGCAGATCGCCGAGCGTGATGCGGTCGCCGTGGACGGTGGCCCGGGCGCTGAACTGGTTGCAGCCGAGGTTGCCGGCCGCCCTGCCGTCCGCGTCGATGCGCAGGCGAGCGGAGGCGGGCGCGTGGCGGGTCGTATCGCCGACGGTGAGGCTGTCGACCCGCCAGTCGATGCCGGTCACGGGCTGCTGGACGGTCACCGCACCACTGTCCGCCCTCCCGTTGCCGCACGCCACCGTGAGCGCGGCGAGCAGGCCGGCCGCCGACGCGAGGATCATGCGTTGCTTGTACCGGTTCATGCTGATTCGACGGCGGACCGGTCCCGACGGTTCCGCTCACGCCATGATCGGCAGCAAGCCTCCGAGGTCGGCGCGCTCCCCGCTCGCGCTCACCTTGGCCTCCGCCAGGGCGTCCTTCCAGCTCACCCGGCCGGTGGCGAGCCGGATCCAGGTCAGTGGGTCGGTCTCCACGACGTTCGGCGGCGTGCCCCGGGTGTGCCGGGGCCCCTCGACGCACTGCACCACGGCGTACGGCGGCACCCGCACCTCGGTCGAGCCGCCGGGCGCCTTCACGGCGAGCGCGTCGGCGAGCAGCCGGGTGGCGGCGGCCAGCGCCCGGCGGTCGTACGGCACGTCCAGGCCGGGCACGGCGGCGTTCAGGTCGTCGGTGTGGACGACCAGCTCGACGGTGCGGGTGACCAGATAGTCGTCCAGCGACAGGGCGCCGACACTGGTCGGCAGGATCCGGGTGCCGGGGTGCTCGTCGAGGAGGGCGCGCAGGGAGGCGTCGACGTCCGCGAGGTAGGCGTCCGGGTCGGAGTGCTGGGCGGCCAGGTCGCGGGTGTACGCGTCGATGGCCGCGGAGTTGGCCGAGGTGGCGAACGGCCAGTCGAGCGGCACGGCGTCCGCCTTCGCCGGCTCCGGCAGGTCCAGGGCCCGGCTGATCGCGGTGAGCGCCATGCCGATGTGCGCGACGAGATCGCGTACGGTCCATTCGCCGAGCCGGGTGGGCAGGGCGAGCTGCTCGGGGCCGAGGCCGCGTACGGCCTCTCGCACCTTGCCGAACTGGGCGAAGACGGCTGCTCGGGTCTTGGCGGGGTCGTAGCTGCGGGCGCGCTTCCTGGCCGGTGGCATGACGGTGAGCCTATGCCTTCGCCGCGCGCCCCTTCAGGGCCTTTTCCGGCACACCCGTGGCGCCACCTTCGGCGGAGGATCTGAGGCCGTGTGCGCAAAGGCCCCGCCCGGTGTTCCGGACGGGGCCCTGCACAGGCGTGCGGCGTTTACGCGAGCAGCGCCGGGACGGTCTCCTCGTGGGCCTTCCTCAGCTCCTCCAGCCTGAGCGTGAACGCGCCCTGGACCTCCACCGTGTCGCCGTCCACGACACCGATGCGGGTGGCCGGCAGGCCCCGCGCACCGCACATGTCGTTGAAGCGGACCTCCTCCGAGCGCGGCACGGCGACGATCGCGCGGCCGGCCGACTCGGAGAACAGGAAGGTGAAGGCGTCCAGACCGTCCGGTACGACCAGCCGGGCGCCCTGGCCACCGAGCAGCGCGGACTCCACCACTGCCTGGATCAGGCCGCCGTCGGACAGGTCGTGCGCGGAGTCGATCATGCCGTCGCGGGAGGCGGAGATCAGGATCTCCGCCAGCAGCCGCTCCCGCTCCAGGTCGACCTTCGGGGGCAGGCCGCCGAGGTGGTCGTGGATCACCTGGGACCAGGCCGAGCCGCCGAACTCCTCACGGGTGTCGCCGAGGAGGTAGATCAGCTGCCCCTCCTCCTGGAAGGCGACCGGCGTGCGACGCGCGACGTCGTCGATCACGCCCAGGACCGCGACCACCGGTGTCGGGTGGATCGCCGCCTCTCCGGTCTGGTTGTAGAGCGAGACGTTGCCGCCGGTCACCGGCGTGCCGAGCTGCAGGCAGGCGTCCGCCAGACCGCGCACGGCCTCCGCGAACTGCCACATCACGGCCGGGTCCTCGGGCGAGCCGAAGTTCAGGCAGTCGGAGACCGCCAGCGGCTTGGCGCCCGTCGTCGCCACGTTCCGGTACGCCTCGGCCAGCGCCAGCTGCGCGCCCGTGTACGGGTCGAGCTTGGCGTAGCGGCCGTTGCCGTCCGTCGCGATGGCGACCCCGAGACCGGTCTCCTCGTCCACGCGGATCATGCCGGAGTCCTCCGGCTGGGCGAGGACGGTGTTGCCCTGCACGAGGTGGTCGTACTGCTGGGTGATCCACTTCTTGGAGGCCTGGTTCGGGGAGGCGACCAGCTTCAGGACCTGGTCCTTCAGCTCCTCGCCCGTCTGCGGCCGGGGCAGCTTGTCCGCGTCGTCGGCCTGGAGGGCGTCCTGCCAGTCCGGCCGGGCGTACGGCCGCTCGTAGGTCGGGCCCTCGTGGGCGACCGTACGCGGGTCGACGTCCACGATCTTCTCGCCGTGCCAGAAGATCTCCAGCCGGTCGCCGTCGGTCACCTCACCGACGACGGTGGCGATGACGTCCCACTTCTCGCAGATCGCCAGGAAGCGGTCGACCTTCTCCGGCTCCACGACCGCGCACATGCGCTCCTGCGACTCGCTCATGAGGATCTCCTCGGGCGAGAGGGTCGAGTCGCGCAGGGGCACGTCGTCCAGGGTGACGCGCATACCGCCGGAGCCGTTCGACGCCAGCTCACTGGTGGCGCAGGACAGGCCGGCCGCGCCGAGGTCCTGGATGCCGACGACCAGCTTCTCCTTGAAGGCCTCCAGGGTGCACTCGATGAGCAGCTTCTCCTGGAAGGGGTCGCCGACCTGCACCGCGGGGCGCTTGGAGGGCTTGGCGTCGTCGAAGGTCTCGGAGGCCAGGATCGACGCGCCGCCGATGCCGTCGCCGCCGGTCCGGGCGCCGTACAGGATGACCTTGTTGCCCGCGCCGGAGGCCTTGGCGAGGTGGATGTCCTCGTGCCGCATGACGCCGATGGCACCGGCGTTGACCAGCGGGTTGCCCTGGTAGCAGGCGTCGAAGACGACCTCGCCGCCGATGTTGGGCAGGCCGAGGCAGTTGCCGTAGCCGCCGATGCCGGCGACCACGCCGGGCAGGACGCGCTTGGTGTCGGGGTGGTCGGCCGCGCCGAAGCGCAGCGGGTCGACCACGGCCACCGGGCGGGCGCCCATCGCGATGATGTCGCGGACGATGCCGCCGACACCCGTGGCCGCGCCCTGGTAGGGCTCGACGTACGACGGGTGGTTGTGCGACTCGACCTTGAAGGTGACCGCGTAACCCTGGCCGACGTCCACCACACCGGCGTTCTCGCCGATGCCGACGAGCAGCGCGTCGCTCTCGGGCGCCTTCTCGCCGAACTGGCGCAGATGGACCTTGGAGGACTTGTACGAGCAGTGCTCGGACCACATGACCGAGTACATGGCGAGTTCGGCACCGGTGGGACGGCGGCCGAGGATCTCCACCACCCGCTCGTACTCGTCCTTCTTGAGGCCGAGTTCGGCCCAGGGCAGCTCGACGTCGGGGGTCGCGGCCGCGTGCTCGACCGTGTCCAGAGGCGTCCGGCTCATGCGTTGACCAGCTTCTTGAGGATCGAGGTGAAGAAGGGGAGCCCGTCGGTACGGCCCGTGCCGACCAGCGGCTCGACGGCGTGCTCGGGGTGTGGCATCAGGCCCACGACGTTGCCGGCCTCGTTGGTGATGCCGGCGATGTCGTTGAGCGAGCCGTTCGGGTTGAAGTCGACGTACCGGAAGACCACGCGGCCCTCCGCCTCCAGCTTGTCGAGCGTGTACTCGTCGGCGACGTACCGGCCGTCCATGTTCTTCAGCGGGATGTGGATCTCCTGGCCGGCGCGGTAGTCGCTGGTCCAGGCGGTCTCCGCGTTCTCCACCCGCAGCTTCTGGTCGCGGCAGATGAAGTGGAGGTGGTCGTTGCCGAGCATGCCGCCCGGGAGGAGGTGGGCCTCGGTGAGGATCTGGAAGCCGTTGCAGATGCCGAGGACCGGAAGGCCGGCCTTCGCCTGCTCGATGACCGCCTCCATCACCGGCGAGAACCGGGAGATGGCACCGGCGCGCAGATAGTCGCCGTAGGAGAAACCGCCGGGCAGGACAACAGCGTCGACCTGCCTGAGGTCCTTGTCCTTGTGCCACAGGGCGACCGGTTCGGCACCCGCGAGACGGATCGCGCGCTGGGCATCCTGATCGTCGAGGCTGCCCGGGAAAGTGACGACGCCAATACGAGCGGTCACTTGGCCGCCTCCGCCACTTCTTCGACCTTGACGGTGAAGTCCTCGATCACGGTGTTCGCGAGGAAGGATTCCGCAAGATCGTGGATGCGGGCGAGCACGGCCTCGTCGACCGGCCCGTCAACTTCCAGTTCGAAACGCTTTCCCTGACGGACGTCCGAGATCCCTTCGAAACCCAGGCGCGGCAGCGCACGCTGGACCGCCTGGCCCTGGGGGTCGAGGATCTCCGGCTTGAGCATGACGTCGACTACGACGCGTGCCACTGGCACTCCCGGTGTGTGGTGCTGAGCAGGTCCCTTCAGACTACCCGCACCAAATTTCTACGCGGGTAGAGTTGTAGGAAACTACGTGAGGCGCATCACGATCGGGTGTCGGAGCCGCACGCCCGCGAAAAGTTCTGGGAAAGTTCCACAGTCCGTCCCGTTCACCTATTGTCTTCGGACACGCGGACGGATTTAGTCGGGCTTCACTTTGCATTGCCGGGCACTGTACAAATGAATTGGCAATAGCCGATACTCGGCACGTCGTCACCGTTGAGCTGTATCGACGTGCCGCACGAAGGGACCGATATTCGTGGCGCAAAAGGTCGTGGTCACGCTCTTTGACGACATCGACGGCTCGGAAGCGGCGGAAACGATCGCCTTCGGGCTCGACGGCAAGTCGTACGAGATCGACCTGAACGAAACCAACGCCAAGAAACTGCGCAAGGCGCTCGCGCCCTACGTCGAGGCCGGCCGCAAGCGGTCGAGGTCCGGCAAGGCGTACAAGCAGACGGAGGTCGCGCCCGACCCGGCGGCCGTCCGCGCCTGGGCCCAGGCCAACAAGATGGACGTCCCGGCCCGCGGACGCATCCCCAAGAAGGTCTACGAGGCGTTCAGCGCCGCGCAGTGAACCCCGCCCAGGGGGTCACGAAGCCCGCGAAGGGGCAGTCCTCAGGGTCCGTCACCGGGCCCTGAGGGCCGCGCACTTGGGCATTCCGGGCAGCAGGAGGGAGCCGACTTGCGCGACCCCCCTGTTGATCGGCTAGTGTCTGGGACACGCCGAGGGGTGAGGCCGGAAGGCACAGCCCCGAGGACCGTGCGGGTGTAGTTCAGTAGCAGAACATCCCCCTTCCAGGGGGAAGGCGCAGTGTGCAATTCCTGTCACCCGCTCCGGCACCGGTCGTCACGACCACTCCTGTGGATCAGGTAGGCTGGTGCTCGCACCGATCGGTGGGAGCCGGTCGGGAGCAGTGCGGACGTAGCTCAGTTGGTAGAGCGCAACCTTGCCAAGGTTGAGGTCGCGAGTTCGAGCCTCGTCGTCCGCTCGGGAATGAGACCCCGGTCCTCTGGGCCGGGGTCTTTTCATGTACCCGCCGGGGGCGCGCACCCTGGGATGGTCACGATGTGAAGGTCGCCACATCCCCGCGCACGAAACCGCCCCGGCGCCGGTCGTCAGCGGACACGAGCGCGGCCCGGTCGGCCGGCACGGGCGTGCACGGCAGGCGTGCACGGGTTCGAGGGGCGTCCGGCGCCGGCCGGCGCCCAGCGGCTCACCCGGACCGTCCAGGCCGTACACGCCGAAACCGTTGCCCCGGCGCACAGTTGACCGTCGGCGCGTACGGATTCCGAGGCCGCCTCGCCGGAGACGGCCGTGCTGCGGTCGGGCCCGGTCACGGACATCGCCGAGCGGGCGGGCGTCGTCGCCGGCACCTCCGGGAGCAGCCTCCCCGGCCGGGGCGGAACACGGCGCGCAGAACCGTCGTGCGGTGGTGTGTCTCGCGGGCGAGCGAGGTTGGGTATAGTTGCTCTCGCGCCACGGCGCAAGGCGGACGTAGCTCAGTTGGTAGAGCGCAACCTTGCCAAGGTTGAGGTCGCGAGTTCGAGCCTCGTCGTCCGCTCCATGAAGAAGCCCCCGGTTCCTCACCGGGGGCTTCTCGCGTCGGCCCCCGGTTCTCGACCGGGGGCCGTGTCCGTGGGGTCAACTCCAGGTCAGGCCCGTGAGCCGCTCGTACGCCTCGATGTACTTCTGCCGGGTCGCCTCGACGACCTGCTGCGGCAGCGGCGGCGGAGGCTGCTCGCTCTTACGGTCCCAGCCGGACTCCGCGGAGGTCAGCCAGTCCCGGACGAACTGCTTGTCGTACGACGGCTGGGCGCGGCCCGGCTGCCACTGGTCGGCCGGCCAGAAGCGGGAGGAGTCCGGGGTGAGGACCTCGTCGGCGAGGACCAGGGCGTCGCCGTCGAAGCCGAACTCGAACTTGGTGTCCGCGAGGATGATCCCCCGGTCCCGGGCGATGTCCCGGGCGCGGGAGTACACGGCGAGGGTCGCCTGGCGCAGCTGGGCGGCGGTCTCGGCGCCGACCTGGCGGGCCACCTCCTCGTAGGAGACGTTCTCGTCGTGCTCGCCGACCGCGGCCTTGGTGGCCGGGGTGAAGATCGGGGCGGGGAGCTCCGAGCCGTCGACGAGGCCCTCGGGCAGGGCGAGGCCGCAGACCGTACGGGACTCCTTGTACTCCAGCAGGCCCGAACCGGTGAGATAGCCCCGGGCCACGCACTCGACCGGGACCATCCGCAGCGACTTGCAGACCAGCGTGCGGCCCTTCCAGTCGGCGGGGGCTCCCTCCGGCAGTTCGGTGCTGATCACGTGGTTGGAGGCGATGTCGCGCAGCTGGTCGAACCACCACAGGGAGAGCTGGGTGAGGACACGGCCCTTGTCGGGGATCTGTGTGGGCAGCACCCAGTCGTACGCGGACATGCGATCGCTGGCGACCATCACGAGGTCGC
This sequence comes from Streptomyces sp. NTD91, assembly GCF_059510455.1. Taxonomy (NCBI): domain Bacteria; kingdom Bacillati; phylum Actinomycetota; class Actinomycetes; order Kitasatosporales; family Streptomycetaceae; genus Streptomyces; species Streptomyces sp. NTD91. Next base: position 252,466 of record NZ_JCAJZW010000004.1, on the reverse strand, counting down.
CCGCCTCGTTCTGGTACAGCTCGCGCACCTTTCCGGTGTGCAGGTGCACCAGGCCCGGAACCTGAATCGGCTCGGGCTTTTCTACGAATCCGGACACGGTTCCTCCCCGTGGTTGAAAAAGTGGGGGGCCCGCAGGGCTCGTATGGGGGGGGTGGTGGGAGACGGGCGGGCCGATGGCTCGATTGTCCCGTATGGGACCCCCGAGCCGGACAGCGGGTCAGTCGCGTTTGCAGATACGGTCCAGCAGGTTCGCCGTGGCCCGCTGGACACGGGGGTCCACATGGCCCGGACGGTCCAGGGCCGGGGACCAGGCGAAGGTGCCGGCGGCGAAGACCCAGGCGCCCGAAGGAGCGCGGTACAGGGACGTCTCCTGGTGGCGCAGGACGCCGTCGCCGTCGGTGTAGGGGGAGTGGGCGAGCAGGACGCGTTCCTCGTGCGCGGGCAGCGGGGCACGCGGGAAGTACCGGTCGGCCTCGCCCGCCACCAGGCCGGGGATCTCGTCGCCCTCGTGCGCGCCGGTCGCCTCCCACAGCCAGTGGTCGGCGTTGCGGACGATCAGCGGATGCGGCTCCGGCACCCGGCCCGCGTACTGGATGCCGAGCAGCTGCTGCTCGGGCCGGTCGATCTCGCGCCACAGCACGGGCTTTCCGGGACCCTTGCGCTTGCGGCAGGTCAGCAGCCGGTCCGGGACGCCGGACGGGGACGGGCCAAGCTCCACCCGCCAGTACATGGTGTTGGCGGAGAGGAAGACCAGCGAGCTGCCCCGGTCCCGGGCCTCCTCCACGGCCCGGCGCATCGGCACCGACCAGTACTCGTCGTGCCCCGGGAAGACCAGGCCCCGGTACCGGCCGGGATCGACCCGGCCGGCGTGCAGATCGCGGGCCTCGGCGTAGGCGAGGTCGTAGCCGTAGCGCTCGGCCCAGCGGATGAAGTCGTAGGCGTGCCCGACGTGCAGCGGCAGTCCCGCGCCTGCGTACGGCCGGTCGAAGGAGACCGTCGTCGCCGCGTCCGCCTCGCCGAGGAGACGGCCCTTCTCGTCCCAGGCGTGGTAGAGGCTCGCGCCGGTACGGCCGTCCTCCGGATACAGGTTGTACGCCTGCCAGGTGATGTCCGGCAGCAGCAGGAGCAGGTCGGCGGGGTGGTCGTCGCGGATCGTGAACGGCACGTGGGAGCGGTAGCCGTCGGTGGTGGTGAGGACGGCGACGTAGGCCCCGATGCGCCAGTGCGAGGGCACCTGGAGACGCCAGGACAGCCACCAGTGGTGGCAGGAGACCGTGCGGTCGGCGGCCAGCGGCGGGGGCTGGACGATGCCGGACAGCCGCGGGCTGGTGGTGATCTTCGCTGCGCCGTCGCCGCCGTAGTGGCCGATCCGGTAGATGTCGACGCCGAACTCCTGCGGCGGGTCGACCGTGATGTGGAAGTCGATCGCCTCGCCGGGCGAGACGGCGCCGGTGGAGACGAAGCCCTTGATCTGGCGGTGCACGTCGTCGGACGCGCGGGGGCCGGGTACGCGCGGGGCGGGGCCGGCGCCGGTGCGCACCTGCGCACTCGGGTCGACGTACCAGGGCACGACGTGACCGGTGTCGTCGAAGTAGGTCTCGCTGCCGCGCAGCCAGGGCACCGGGCCCTGTCCGAAGGGATCCGTGACGGCGTGCGCGAGCGCTCCGGACTCCCAGCGCCGGATGTGGTCCGAGGCCATGATCGCTCCCCTCCCTCGTCCCCCGTTGTCGTCCTGTCCCGGTGGCGGTCGCCGTACCCGCTGTCCTCGTGGTGCGCAGCTGTGCTCGGTGATGCCGGTCGTGCTCGGGCGTGCTGTCGTATGTCGCTCGCTCTTGCCAAGTGCGTGGTCGCTCCCAGCACATCACATAACGCACGGGCTCGGTCACTAGTCGTTGCGAATTGACCTGAAGTGGAAGACGGGACTCCCGTTCGACGGGCTCGCGAGAGCGTGGGTGGGGGCGGCGGAGGGCGGCGTCGGAGGGGTCTGTTGGGGCCTCGGCCGGGGGCCTCGGAAGGGCTTGAACACGGCCCCGGGAAACCGGGGGCTCCTCGGCGGCCCGCCTGCAAGGTCTCGCGGAGGCCTGGCAGGTCGCCGGGCTGGCGGTTGGCCTCGCGGTGCGGGCTCGGAGGGCTGCGACGCCGCCTCAGACGAGCCGTACGGGCTTTTCGGGACGTATTCCGGAGGCGGCCAGCCAGTCGCGCAGCGGGCCCGGGTCCCCCTCCTCGATCAGGCGGAGCACCCTGGCAGTGAGATCGGCGGCCCGTTCGCCGCCGAGCAGGAGGGCGGGACCGTCCAGCCAGTCCAGGGCGGGGACCGCGCCGGCGGTGTCGACGGCCGCGCAGCACACCATCGCGGTGACGTGCTCGGTGAGCAAGTCGCGTGCGCTGCGCGGGGGTTGCAGCGGGAAGAGCGGCAGGCCGCCGTCGTCCCACAGGCTGCGCTCGGTGCTCTGGCCGGTGGCGGTCGCGCCGGTTCCCGGCGTACGGGCCTCCTCGCGGGCCAGCTCGGCGGTCAGACCGGCGGCGAGGATGGCGCTGCGCTCGGTGCCGGGAGATTCGTCGGCCACCGGTTCCGGCTCGGCTTCGGGAGGTGCCTGGGGGTGTCCGGCGCGGGCGTCGTCCGGCCCGGAATCGCCGGGTCCCCGGGGGAGATCGACATGGGCGACATCCGGTCCCGAATCACCGGGACCCTGCGGGAGATCGACATGAGCGACGCCCGGCCCGGAATCGTAGAGCGCCTGCGAGCCCTCCGCACGGACAGCCTCCCGCTCGGAATCACCGGATCCCCCGCCGGGAGCCTGCGAGCCCTCCGCACGGATGGCGTCCGGCTCGGAATCACCGGACCCCTGCGGGAGATCGGCACGGGCGACGTCAGGCTCCGGGGCGCCTTCGGTGCGGATTCGCCTGCCGTCCGCACCGCTCGTGCCGCTTTCGTCGTCGGGCGTGGTGGGCCGCGGGTTCTCGGCGGCTTGCGGGTGGGATGGTGGGGTCTGGGCGGTGGTGGCGTGCGGGACGGGGGCGGGAGCCTTCGATATCGCCGCGTGCCTGTCCGGCTCGGTGAGGTGGTCCAGGACCCGGGCCAGGGTGGCGCCGCCGGGCTCGGGGACCGTGGGGTCGTGGGAGGGGCGGACGCCGAGGGAGTCCAGGACCCGGTGCAGGCGGGCCGCGTTGGCGCGCCAGGTGCGGTCCACGACCTCCTCCGGATACGTCTGCCAGTCCACCGGCGCCCAGCCCGGGCCGGGCTCCGCCGGGCCGCCGTGGAAGAGGCGGGCGGCGAGGAGGGACGCGGCCTCGTCCACCGCGCCCGGCTCCTCCAGGAGGTCGCACGCGGGACGCTCGCCGAGCCGGGAGGTGAAGCCCTCGGCCAGTCGGTCGCGCCGGGACAGCTCGGTGAGCGCCGCCACCACGCCCGCGTCCAGCCCGGAGGGCCAGCGGCCCATCCGCCAGGCGGGCAGCGCGACCCGGGTCAGCAGCCGGTCCCAGCCGGCGTAGGCGAGGCCGACCTGCTCCTGGGCTACGATCCGCAGGCCGTAGTCGACGGCCTGGGCGCGCTCGGCCGCCGCCGCGGCGACCCCGCGCTCCATCAGCGTCGCGTGCTCCCGGCAGCCGCGCAGCAGCAGCCGGGCCACCCAGCCGAGGGCCGCGCAGACGCCACGGGTCAGCGGGCAGCGACCCGGTGTCGAGGCGACCGCGACCGCCGCGTCCAGACCGCGCACGAAGCGCCGGGCGGCCGCTATGTCGGGGTGCGCCGAAGGGCCCGTACCGGCGATGACCGGGGCGAGGACCGCGCGCAGCTCGCCGACCCGCATCCACCACAGGAACGGGGAGCCGATGACGAGCACGGGGGCGGCGGGGGCACGGCGGCGGCCCGGGCCCGCCGGCTCGTCCTCGCCGGACGCGCGGCGCGACGGCGGGCCGTGCGCCGAGTGTGTGCGGTCCTCCAGCCAGCTGTCGCAGTCCGGGGTGAGCGCTATGGCCGAGGGAGCCGGCACGTCCAGCCGGTCGGCGAGGTCGCGCACCATCCGGTACAGATCCGGGGCGGACTCCTCCGGGATCGGCACCGTGGGGCTGACGGCGGGGCGGGCCCACGCCACGACCAGGGCGATACCGGCCGCGGCCAGCAGCACCAGCACGGCGAGCACGCCCACGACCAGGCGGACCGTGTCCCAGCCCGGGCCGACGAAGTGGCCGGTCGCACCGCCCGCCAGCAGGATCACCGCGGCGGCCGCGGGCAGCACGGCCACGGCCAGCGCCCGGCCCCGGACCCGCAGGACGGCCAGGGCCCGGGAGCGTGCGGCCTGTGCGCCCAACTCCGCACCGATTCCGGTCACGTCCCGCGCTCACCCCCTCGCTGCCGGTGCCGTGCTCTCCTGGTGATGCTCACTCCCCCACTGTGGCACCCGCCACTGACATCGCAATGCCGGTGGGCCAAGTGCCGGAATGCTTGCGCGGCACCCTAGTTGGGGCCCCGGCCCCCGTCAGCCGTATGGCTGATTGCCCACTCGATGGAATGGCTTTGGTCAGAGGTGGATGACAGACAGCAAAGATCAGGCCCCGAATCGGGGATCCGGGGCCTGGGTACGGCTGCTGCGCGCCGGGACGGCGCGCGGGGAACGCAGGTCAGGCGGTGGCGGCCTGGTCTGCCTCGGCCGCCTCCGCCGCCTTCGCGGCGATGTCGGTGCGGTGCTGGGAGCCGTCCAGACGGATCCGGCCCACCGCCCGGTAGGCCCGCTCACGGGCCTCGGTCAGGTCCGTGCCGGTGGCGGTGACGGACAGCACGCGCCCGCCCGCGCTGACCACGCGGTCGCCGTCCCCCTTGGTGCCGGCGTGCAGCACGTACGCGTGCGGGGCGTCCTCGGCGGCCACCTCGTCCAGACCCGTGATCGGGTCACCGGTGCGAGGGGTGCCGGGGTAGTTGTGCGAGGCGACGACGACCGTGACGGCCGCGTCCTCGCTCCAGCGCAGGGGCTCCAGGTCGGCGAGGTGGCCGGTGGCGGCGGCCATCAGCAGGCCGGCCAGCGGGGTCTTCAGCCGGGCCAGCACGACCTGGGTCTCCGGGTCGCCGAAGCGCGCATTGAACTCGATCACGCGGACACCGCGGCTGGTGATGGCCAGGCCCGCGTAGAGCAGACCGGAGAAGGGGGTGCCGCGGCGGTGCAGTTCGTCGACGGTCGGCTGCAGGACCGTCTGGAGCACCTCGTCGACCAGCTTCGGGTCGGCCCAGGGCAGCGGGGAGTACGCGCCCATGCCGCCCGTGTTCGGGCCCTCGTCTCCGTCGAGGGCCCGCTTGAAGTCCTGGGCGGGCTGGAGCGGTACGACCGTCTCGCCGTCGGTGACCGCGAAGAGCGACACCTCGGGGCCGTCGAGGAACTCCTCGATGACGACCCGGTCGCAGGCGGCGGCGTGCGCCCTGGCGGCGTCCAGGTCGCCGGTGACGACGACACCCTTGCCGGCGGCGAGACCGTCGTCCTTGACGACGTAGGGAGCACCGAAGGCGTCGAGCGCCTCGGCGACCTCCTCGGCGGTGGTGCAGACGTACGACCGGGCGGTCGGCACCCCGGCCGCCGCCATGACGTCCTTGGCGAAGGCCTTGGAGCCCTCCAGCTGCGCGGCCTCCTTCGACGGGCCGAACACCGGGATGCCCGCCGCACGCACGGCGTCGGCCACGCCGGCGACCAGCGGGGCCTCCGGGCCGACGACGACCAGGTCGGCACGGAGGCCTGTGGCCAGCTCGGCGACCGCGTTGCCGTCGAGCGCGTCGACGGGGTGCAGCTCGGCCACCTCGGCGATGCCGGCGTTGCCGGGGGCGCAGTGCAGCGCGGTGACGTCGGGGTCGAGGGACAGGGAACGGCACAGGGCGTGTTCGCGGGCGCCGCCGCCGATGACAAGGACCTTCACGGGGGCCAGCCTAATGGCAAGGTCGCCGAAGGCCGGGAGCCGGGTTTGTTGGGCTTTCCTCCAAAGGACGCCCGGTGCCTGGGCGACGCTCCTGGTGGCCCCGTCCCGGACCGCGGGTTCCCCCTGCCACCCGTACACCAGACTCGGTCGGCCCGCTCGGGGGTGGCGCGGCGTGGGACGGGAGGCCGGCCCGGTCGGCGCGGGCATCCGCCGCTCGCGGCTCGGGGGCGCGGCGGGGCGCAGGCTCGGCGAGCAGGTGGAACCCAAGGGCCGACCGCTCGGACAGCTCCCTGTGAAACAAGGTGCGGCGGCGAGTCGGGCGGCGCGGTGCGCAGGAAGCCCGCGACTCGGGCGAGCCACGGCACCCGCCGCCCGGCCGGCTACTCGTTCGAGAACTCCTCCACCACCGTCGCCCCCAGCTCCCGGACGATCAGTTCGTGGCCGGAGAGGGCCGACTCGTCCAGGTCGGGGTCGTCGTCCTCGGGAATGTCGTCCTCGGGGGCGACCGGCGGGGGCTCGGAGGCGGGGCGGGGGGCGGCGGCGGGCGCTGCCGGGGCACTCGCGGGGCGTGGCTGCGGGGTCGCGGGCACCTCCGGGGCCGACTGGGGAGCGGCCGGGCGGGATGCGGCCGGGGCTCCGTGGCCACCGGCACCGCCGGCGGCCGCGCCGCCGAAGCCGCCTCCGCCGCCGAAGCCCGAGCCCGCGGCGGACGCGGGCGTGGGACCGCCGCCGGACGGGTCGACGATCGCCTCGATCTTCCACTGCACGTTGAACTGCTCGGCCAGCGCTGCCCGCAGCACGTCCTCGCTGCCGCTGCCGGCGAAGTTGTCCCGCGCACCGGCGTTGACGAAGCCGAGTTGGAGGGTGGTGCCGTCGAACCCGGCCACCTGGGCGTTCTGGCTGAGCAGGATCCAGGTGAAGCGGCGGCGGTTCTTGACCGCCTCCAGGATGTTCGGCCAGAGCATGCGGGGGTCGAGGCCACCGGCGGGGGCGGCGGCGGGCGCTGCGGGGGATGCCGGGCTCGCGGTGGGTGCCGAGGGCTGCCGGACCGCCGGGGAGCGGCCCGGGGCCTGGCTCTGCGGCGCGCCGCCCGCCGGTGCCGCGGCCGTGGGCCAGCCACCGGGGCGCCGGCCGCTTCCGGCGGCCGCGGGCGTCGGCCACGCGCCTGGAGCGGAGGCACTGTCGGCCGGAGCCGGAGCCGGTGCCTGGGCTGCGGGGGCGGGAGCGGAGGCCGCCGGGCCGGGCGAGGCAGGCGCCGCCGGAGAAGGGGCCGGAGACGGTACCGGCGCCATGGGACCTGTGGGCGCGGGAGCGGCCGCGGCCGGACCACCGGCGCCGGGACCACCGGCGCCGGGACCACCCGGGCCGGGACCACCCGGGCCGGAACCGCCGGTGCCGGAGCCACCGGACCCGGGGCCATCCGCTCCGGGACCGCCGACGCCCGGTCCCCCGACCCCGGGTCCGCCGGCCGCCCGGGCCGCCGCGCGGGCCGCCGCGGGTCCGCTTCCGGGGGGGACGGGCGGCATCGGGGCGCCGCCGTGGGCCTCCGGCCCGGGGACGTATCCCATGACGGGCGCGCCGGTGCCGGCCGAGAAGTGGACGCCGCGCTCGAGGCGGTCGAGGCGGGCCATCACCGAACGCTCGTCGCCGTATGCGGCGGGGAGCAGCACGCGGGCGCAGATCAGTTCCAGCTGGAGACGGGGCGAGGTGGCGCCGCGCATCTCGGTCAGGCCCTCGTTGACGAGGTCGGCGGCGCGGCTCAGCTCGGCTGCGCCGAAGGTGGAGGCCTGAGCCTGCATCCGCTCCAGGACGTCGGCCGGTGCGTCCAGCAGCCCCTTCTCCACGGCGTCCGGCACGGCGGCGAGGATCACCAGGTCGCGCAGCCGCTCCAGCAGGTCGGCGACGAAGCGGCGCGGGTCGTTGCCCCCCTCGATGACACGGTCGACGACCTCGAAGGCGGCGGCGCCGTCACCGGTGGCGAAGGCCTCGACGACGGAGTCGAGGAGGGAGCCGTCGGTGTACCCGAGGAGGGAGGTCGCCATGGCGTACGTCACACCCTCCTCACCGGCACCGGCAAGGAGCTGGTCCATGACGGACATGGAGTCACGCACGGACCCGGCGCCGGCGCGCACGACCAGCGGGAGGACGCCCTCCTCGACCGGGATGTCCTCCTTCTGGCACACCTCGGCGAGGTAGTCCCGCAGGGTGCCCGGCGGGACGAGCCGGAAGGGGTAGTGGTGGGTCCGCGACCGGATCGTGCCGATGACCTTCTCGGGCTCGGTGGTCGCGAAGATGAACTTCAGATGCTCCGGCGGCTCCTCGACGACCTTCAGCAGCGCGTTGAAGCCGGCCGACGTGACCATGTGGGCCTCGTCGATGATGTAGATCTTGTAGCGGCTGGCGGCGGGGCCGAAGAACGCCTTCTCGCGCAGCTCTCGGGCGTCGTCCACACCACCGTGAGAGGCCGCGTCGATCTCGATGACGTCGATCGAGCCGGGCCCGTTGCGTGCGAGGTCCCGGCAGGACTGGCACTCGCCGCAGGGGGTCGGGGTGGAACCTTTTTCACAGTTGAGGCAGCGGGCGAGGATCCGTGCGCTGGTCGTCTTGCCGCAGCCGCGCGGACCGCTGAACAGGTACGCGTGATTGACCCGGTTGTTCCGCAGCGCCTGCTGCAGTGGGTCGGTGACATGCTCCTGCCCGATGACCTCGGCAAAGGTCTCCGGACGATAGCGGCGGTACAGCGCGAGAGACGACACGCATACGAGGTTATAGGCGGCCACTGACAACCGGTCCCGGCCACGGATCCCGGGAACGCAAGCGCCCCCCACGCACCCGCCAGAGCCAACCTACCCTTGCTGCCTTCCGGCCCTGGGGGAGTTCAGTCAGATAGCGCCGCGTGAGGGGCTGCGGCCCAGAGTACCCGATCGCGGCGGGCGGGCCGCAATCGACGGGGGCCTGCGAGAACGGGTTCGCGAGCACTCCCCTCGGTCATGTAATGTTTCCGGCGGAGGATTCGCCTAGAGGCCTAGGGCGCACGCTTGGAAAGCGTGTTGGGGGCAACCCCTCACGAGTTCGAATCTCGTATCCTCCGCAGCCGCCTGACCAGGCGAAATGGGCAGCCGAGCCGCAATGCGCGGTTCGGCTGCTCGACGTTGCCTGGTCTCAGTTTTGGTCTCATTCATTTCCGGCATTCCGGATATTTAACTCACGCGGCAGCTGTCCTTCTGTCGATGATCAGCAGTCATGTGTCTACGCACGCCCCGCACCCGGCCCGAGGTGCCCCGAAGTGGCTCTCCTCGCGCCATCAGGCCAGCGGGTAGCCCAGGGCCACTGCGGCCTTGCGGAACGCCGGCAGGCGGTCGGGGGAGACCGCGAGATGCCGCTCTCCGATGCGAGTACACAGCGCGCGCAGACGGCGGTCGCTGATGACGAGGGCGGCCAGTGCCTGGTCCACGCACTCGATGAGATGGACCTGACCTGCGTCGCGGAGCCGACCGATGCGGCGAGCGGTGTCGTCGAGCAGGGTGGTGACGGTCTGCGGTACGGGGTGCGAACCGGCCTGGTTCAGGTAGCCACGGAGTTCGTCGAGGGTGTGCCCGTGATCGAGGGCGTGCAGGAGAGAGGCGGTGGTGAGCGTCCAGACCCGGTCGGCCTTCCGATGGCAGAAGGCGTTCAGGAGGAGGGCGTCGGCGGAGGGCAGCCCGTCGAGGGCGACGATGTCGGAGTTCGCCAGGACGGTGACCGTGCCCGTAGGAGCGGCCGAGGCGGGGACCCGGGCAGGGGCGTAGTCGTCCGTGAGGCCGGCGGCGTGGGCGCCCAGGGGATTGAGGCGGAGTGCGGACAGGCCGTCGTAGCGGCTGAGCTGGTCGAGGTAGTCGCCGCCCCAGTTCTCCCGGTAGTCGTCGCGGGCGCCCGCCGCGGGGACGTACCCGATGTCGATGAGGCCGAGCGTGGCGGCGTACTCGAAGAGCACCGCCAGGGTGTACCGGCCCTGGAGGAGAGACCAGCCGTGGTGGCCGTCGTAGCCGAGGCTGCCGTACTGCGGATCCTCCAGGTACAGCTTCCACAAGGCGCGTTCACCGCGATGGACGACTGGATCCAGACCGGCCGCGCGCATGTCTGTGAACAGGCCGTCGACGGATGTCCACTCACCCGGGGTAAGGCCGGCCAGTGCCTGGCCGACGAGCTTGCGGCGCGGTTTGGCGGCGGTCAGGACGTTCGCCGAGCGCTGGCCCTTGATCTCCTCGACGCGGCAGAACTCGTCCAGGAGGCTGTTGTTCAGCCAGCGCTTCCACAGCTGGGCGATGGTCAGATGAGGTGGCCGGGTCAGCGCGGACCGTCCGCGCGGGGTCAGCGCCAGCCGGCCGCCGGTGAGCTGGGCGAGGCCGCCTGCCTGGAGCAGCATCGGCCAGGCGAAGGCGGCGATGGTCTCGTGCGGATAGAAGTCGCCGCCGTCCAGGACATCTGTCACCGCCGAGACGGTGGCGGCGCTGGGGCGGCGGGTCTTCTCGCTGCACCGCAGCTTCCCCGTGATGCACAGGCGCAGCACCGACAGCAGGTTGGCCTGCGCCTCGTGCTCGGTGTGCCGGACTTGTGGAGTGTCGGTTGGTTCCTGCTGCTGTTCGACCGGTATCACTGCTTGCGCTTCCCGTTTCGTGCCGCTCGCGTGCCTACAGGTGGGCAACGTAGTCGTAGTTGCCCGGGCCGCAGGTGCGTTCGAGGGTCTGGAGCACGTTGCGCGGGCTGTCGTAGGGGCCGGAGAAGTAGAACGGCTTGCCGTCCCGGCCGAAGCCGATGGCGGGCCGGTCGCCGGGCGGGGAGCCCAGGTGCCTTGCGGCGTCGGCGAAGCCACTCGCGGGCTCGAAGCCGAGACCGCGGGCGTAGGCGACCGCGTCGTGCACGATCGTTTGCGCCTGCTCCACGCCGATGGGCAGCGGCCGGTGATCGAAGGCCGAGTAGTACGTCGGTACGTACGTGGTCAGGGATCCGGAGCCCATCACCTCGGGGTCGGTGACGTTCTTGACCCCCAGGCAGTACACATCCACCAGGAACCCGGTGACGGTCACCCTGCTGGCACGTTCCTGGCGGGCCAAGAGAATCTGGGCGAAGCCGCCTCTGCCCGGTTCCGGTCTCTGGCCGAGAGGATCGGCCGCCGCCCACGCCGTGGCCCCGGCCATGTCCAGTCCCGCGCTCCAGCCCGCGTTGACCCAGCAGCCCACCACCGGCCGCTCATCCGGCGCGATGTTCGCCTGTGCCGCTTCGGCGGCCTGTCTCACCAGCGCCGCGGCCTGGGACGGGCGCAGCCCCAGCGCCTTCGCAATCTGCTTCGGAGCTCTGCCGCGCTCCCTCAACTCTCTTACCCGGACCAGCAGTTCCTCGTCACGCATTACCACCGTCACAGTCTGCCACTTCCAGGGTGCCCGCTGTGCATCAGACGGCGCGTCGGCGGTACTGCCATCCTGGGTTCGGTCATCACGGGACACGAACCGGAACGGGAAGATCAGCATGAGCGAGACAGCGGGCACGACCGCCGAACAGGTGCGAGCGCTGGTCGACTGGGTCGGCGCGGGCCGCAAGCTGACCCAGACCGGCCGGGTGACGCTCGCCGACGCGCGAGCACTGGTTGAGATTCTGGACACCGGCGACCGCATGGACCCCGTGATCGGGGACCGCACGTTCAAGACAAAGTCCAGCGAGGAGTTGTACGGCCTCACACTGCTGGTCGAGTGGGCCAAGGCAGCGCGGCTGCTGCGGACCGCGGGTGGGCGCCTGCTGCCGGTGAAGAAGAACGCCAAGCTCGTTGACCGCCCCGACGAACTGCGTGCCGCGCTGTTCGCCGCACTGCCGCGCATCGGGCCGGCCGTGACGATCTCCGGCTGGACGGAGTCCCTGCTCGCGTACGAGTACGACCGCGGCCTGCGCGCGCTGTTGCACCGCCTGTACGCGGCCACGGCCCCGGTGCCGCTCAGTGACCTGTACGACGTGGTGTGGCAGGCGGTCAGTCCGCTGTACGTGCTCGACGGCCTTTCCCCCGACAGTCTCGGGCATCTGCGTACCGCGGGCGACCACGACGTTCAACGGGTCCTGAAGGCCCTCGCCTCCCTGGGAGCTCTCCATCTCACCCAGGACAGCGTGGAGTTGACGGCGGTCGGCCGCACCGGGACGGCACGGATGCGCGGCGAGCCCGGGCCCGGCGACGCGGTGTTGCGGATCCTTGTCGAGCTCGCCGACGTGGACGGCCCCCGGGTGTGGCGGCGGCTGCTCGTGCCCGCCACGATCCGGCTTGACCGGCTTCACTCCGTGATCCAGGAAGCGATGGGCTGGCACGACCGCCACCTGCACGCGTTCACCATCGACGGCGTCCAGTACGGGCGCCCCGACGGCGAACTCGGATTCCGTGACGAGGGCACCGCCGCACTGGGCGCCCTGCTCAAGCCAGGCGCCCACTTCGCGTACGTGTACGACTTCGGGGACTCCTGGGAGCACCTCATCACCGTGGAGCAGCTCCAGACCGCCGAAGCCGGAGGACACTACCCGCGCTGCGTGGACGGCGCCGGGGCGTGCCCGCCCGAGGACTGCGGCGGCGCCCCCGGCTACAGCGATCTCAAAGTGATCCTCGCCGACCCGGCGCACGAGGAACACCAGGCCATGCTGGAGTGGCTCGGCCTTCGATCCGCCACGGAATTCGCCCCTGGCCGTTTCTCGTCGGACGAGGCCAACGCGCGACTTCTGAGCCTCACGGCACCTTGAAAGGCATGAAAGACGAGCCGTCCAGCCACGCCACCTTTCGCGACACGCACTGGTAAGGGGGCCAATACCAGGAGTATGGTCTCCTGTATGGCGAGGACCAAGAAGGTAACGGTGACGATTCCCGAGGATCTCCTGGACGAGATCCGCGCGGAGGCGGCAGAGCGGGGCCTGTCCGCATACGTCGCCGAGGCCCTGCGCTTCAAGCGCGACCGGGACCGGCTGCGCGAACTGTCCGACTGGCTGCAGGAGGAACACGGCCCCCTCAGCCAGGATGAGCGCACGACCTCGCTGGAGGAACTGGAGGAACTCGATGCCGAGCACGAGCGCCGCCGCGCCGCCACAAGCCGCAATGCCGGAGAGGCCGCGTGAAGAAGCGGGCCACCGAGCAGAGGCAGCGCCCCCTGCGCGTCTTCGTACTCGACTGCGAAGCCCTGTCCCTGGCCGTGCGCGGCGACCGGAAGATGATCGCCTGGCTCGACCTCGCGGCACGGGGTGAGGCCGAGGTGGTGACTTCCCCGATGACACTGGTCGAGGCGTACGACGGCAGAACCACCGAGCAGCGCTGGGACTGGGTGCTCTCGCGGCTCAAGGTCGCCGACATCGGAAAGGACGAGGCACGCCAGGCCCGCCGCCTGTTGACTGACGCCAAGCTGCACGGCCACAAGTACGCGATCGACGCAGTGCTCGCCGTCATCGCACGCCAGCAGAAGGGGCAGGTCACCGTCTTCACCTCGGACGTGGACGACCTGGAGAGACTGGTTCCGGAGTCGATCGTCGTCAAGAAGGTGTGACCCGGCGCCCTGGTCTCGAACACCAAGACGAACATTCGGAAAGCGTGTTGGGGGCAACCCCCCCACGAGTTCGAATCTCGTATCCTCCGCCAGCTCAGAGGACCGGACCGCACCAGCGGTCCGGTCCTCTGGCGTTCGTCCGTCTCAGTAATCCGGGGGCCTGGCGGCTCCACCCCGTGGGCGTGAAAACCGGTGCGTCGCCGTCCGGCGGACGTCGAGGAAACTTGGTGCGATCCGAGCCTGTGTCTCAGTAGGACGCTGGGGGTCCATCGCCAGGCACCCGGATGTGTTGCTTCGAACACGTGAATCAGTTTCTCCCGCCTGCCGGACCCCCGCCGGCCGGTCACGCGCCCGCGGCTGTCACGGGATGGGGGGTGCCGGGGATGGATGTGATCCACGAACACTGTGCGGGGATCGACATCAGCAAGGTGGACGTGAAGGTGACGATCCGCGTGCCCGGTGCGGGCAAGCTCCGCCGCAGGGAGACCCGTACCTTCTCGTCGGCGAGGGGGATTGAGGCGGAGTAGGTACTTGCCGTCGAGGTTCTCCTCGGCCTTGATCTTCGCGGTGTCGATTCGGAGCTTGCCGGCCGGCGTGGTGCGCAGGTGGCGGTTGAGGCCGGACCTGCCGACGCTCTTGCCGCGCAGTTCGCCGCGCTTGAACTCGCTGAGCTTGTCGGTGTCCTCGGTCAGGAGGGTGAGCTGGGCAGGCGTCGGCTACACGGCGACGAGGCGCACGCGGTCGCCACAGAGCTTCGTCATGTCGTCGATGTCCGAGGTGAGCATGACGACCGGGCGGCGCTGACGCAGCGCCGTCTCGGCCACGGCGGCGTCGATGGCGTATTTGTGACCATGCAGCCCGGCGTTGACCAGCATGGCTGAGGCTGCCTTGGCCTCCTCGTCGCCGATGTGCACGATCCGCATACCGGACAGGACCCGGGCGAGCCGTGCCTTGTCGGTCCGACGATGCACAGCTTCGATGATGGTGAGTGCGCTGATGACCTCCATACCCCGCTTGCCGGCTTCGGCGATGAGGGCGACGACAGGCTCGTGCTCACTGACGAGCTTCGACAGGCCCTCACAGTCGAGAACGAGGGTGCCTTCGTGGCTCAGCTTGCGGCGGGCCACTGCCCCTCCTCGGCGAACACCTCGTCGAAGACCTGGCGTGCCCGCTCCTGCTCGTGCTCGGAGATCGGCCCCTGACGGCGTTCGTAGTCGGCCAGGTACTCATCGAGGATCTGACCGCGCAGCTCGCGCTCCACCGCTTCGGTGATGAACGCGGAGAACTCACGCCTGCCGACCCGTCGGCGGATCGCCTCCGCCGTCCCCTCGGGGAGGGAGAGACTGACCCTGGTGGCCGGCCCCTCGCCGACGTTGTGAGGAATCTCGCTCACGGGATCGACATCATCAAACAAGTCGCAGGCCGACCGACTCGGTGAAGGTCAGGGTGATGTCCCCGGGGGCCGTGCGCAGCACGGTTCCGTCGGCGGGGTCGGTCGTGCGCAGGGCCGCGTGGGCGGACGCGGGGGCCGCCGTGCCGAGCAGGAGGAGGAAGAGGCCCGCGCAGAGCAGGGTGAGCCGTCGTGGCCATCGCCGGTGCCGGTCGCGCAGCCGCACGTCGTCGCCTCCTTCGCCGCGTGCTCCCGCGTATGAGTACGCAGAGATCGGCCCGAGTGCTCAGGGCGGGGCGGGACGACCACGTGGAGCACGACCGCGACGCTCACGAAGCGGAGAACCGCCGACCGTTCCTGGCGACGACACCACGGGAGCACACCACAACGGCCGGGCCGAGCCCACCGAGCACCACCGCGGCGCTCACCGGAGCAGGGAACAGCCACCACCCCGGACCGCGCCTCCCCCGGACGCTCACCACGTCGGCCGGGTCGAGATGCCGCCGTCCACCGTGAGGTCGTGGCCGGTGATCCAGCGGGCGAGTGGTGAGGCGAGGAAGACGCAGGCGTCGGCGACGTCCTCGGGGCGGCCCAGGCGGCCGGTGGGGACGGCGGCCAGCCAGCGGCGCACACCGTCCGGCCACTCCCCGGCCAAGCCCGCCCGGTCGATGAGGCCGGGTGAGACGGTGTTGACGCGGATGCCGTCCGGCCCGTACTCCAGGGCCGCCGCGCGGGCGTGCATGACCACCGCCGCCTTGGCGGAGCTGTAGTGGGCGTGGCCGGGCGCGGGGTGGGCGGCCTCCACGGAGGCGATGTGGGAGACGGTGCCGCCGCCGTGCGCCCGCATGTGCGCGGCAGCGGCCTGGGTGCAGGAGAACACGCTGGTGAGGATCATGTCGACGACCGCGCGCCACTGGGCCGCCGTCATCCCGGGCAGGGGCTGGACGGGCTGGACTGCCGCGTTGTTGACCAGGGCGGTGAGCCGGCCGCCTGACCAGTCCGTCACCTCCCCGACCAGGCGGTGGCAGGCGTCCTCGTCCCTCAGGTCCGCCCGCAGTACGACGGCCTCACCGCCCGACTCGCGGATCCGGGCCGCCACTTCGCCGGCCGCCTCCACTGCCGTACGGCAGTGGAGGGCCACCGCCGCGCCCTCCTCGGCGAAGCGCAGCGCGATGGCACGGCCGATGCCGCCGCCCGCGCCGGTCACCAGGGCGGTCTGTCCGTCGAGCAGGCGTGTGGTCATGGACGGCACAGTTCCCGGATGCGGGTCGCCTCCGACGGATAACGCGCCGTGAGGTCGGTCGCGTTCCCGTGTTCGTAGTCCGCGTAGGTGAAGCCGGGCGCCATGGTGCAGCCGAAGAACGTCCACGCGCCGCCCGGCGTCTGCCGCGCGCCCATCCAGGTCCGGGCCGGAACGGTCAGCTGGACGTGCTGGCCGGACAGCGGGGCCGGGCCCAGGACGGCGGTGCGGGTGCCGCCGTCGGGGGCGAGCAGCAGCAGCTCGAGCGGGTCACCGAGATAGAAGTGCCAGATCTCGTCGGCGGGCAGGCGGTGCAGGGCGCAGAAGTCGTCCGCGGTGAGCAGGGCGACGATGGCGGAGCCCTCGGGCCGGCCGTCGGCCCGCTGCGCCCCCTCCCACGTGCGCCGGAACAGGCCGCCCTCGCGGGGGATGGGTTCGAGGCCGTAGTGCGCGATCAGGTCCTCGGGGGTGGTCGTCACCCCGGGAAGGCTATCGCCCGCTCCGGAAAGCCCTCGGGCGGGAGGACCGCCGGGCCGCGTACGAAGGCCTGGTGTCCGAAGCGGGCGACGGCCCCGGTGTCCCGTACGTCCGGGTCGGCCACGAGCCGCGCAGGTCCTGGGCCCACAGCGCGTTCGTCCTCATCACCGTCAGGAGCGCCGAACTCCGGCCGGGGCGTGGGCTGTCGGGGCCGGCCCCGACGAGGAGGGGATGGACGCCGAGGTTCGCCGGGGAGGAGGCCGTGGCACTCGCCGACCCGGTCGGCGGCCGGTTCGTACGTCTGGAACCGCGCGACCGGTACGCCGTCCTCGGTGACGACGTGGGCGTGGTGCGTGTCGAGGGCGGTCAGGTACGGGAGAGCGGTCCGACGCGCGCGGCCGCCTCGCGCGCGGGATCATCGGCGCATGGACGTCACCCTGCATCTCGCCCAGGAACCGGAGGCCGACGCACTGCTCGGGCGGTCCCCGCTCGCCGCGCTCACCGGGATGCTGCTCGACCAGCAGATCCCCATGGAGTGGGCGTTCAAGGGCCCCCGGACCATCGCCGACCGGCTCGGCGTCGGACCCGGCGGGGACCTCGACGCGCACGACATCGCCGCGACGGACCCGGAGTCCTTCGCCGCACTGCTCGCCGAGAAGCCGGCCGTGCACCGCTATCCGGGCTCGATGGCCAAGCGCATCCAGCAGCTGTGCCAGTACCTCGTCGAGCACTACGGCGGGGACGCGGAGGCCGTCTGGCGGGGCGTGCGCAGCGGTCCCGAGCTGCTGAAGCGGCTGGAGGGCCTGCCCGGGTTCGGCAAGCAGAAGGCCCAGATCTTCCTCGCCCTGCTCGGCAAGCAGCTCGGCGTCACCCCCGAAGGCTGGCGGGAGGCGGCGGGGGCGTACGGCGAGCGCGGGTCCTTCCGGTCGGTGGCCGACATCACCGGGCCGGAGTCGCTGGCCAAGGTCAGGGCGCACAAGCAGGAGACGAAGGCGGCGGCCAGGGCGGCGAAGGCCTCCGGCGGCTAGGTGTGCTGTCCCGCCAGGTGGGTGACGCGGCCGGCTGGGGGCCGGCCGCCGATTCCGGTGTGGGGTCGGTGCGGCGAGAGTGCGCGCACTGACGTGACACTCCCAGCTCGTTGGCCACGTGTGCCACCGGAGGCAGATCGTGCACGACACGGCGCACCGGAAGACGTCTGCCGTGAAAGGTCGGCCGGGCATCAGCGTGGGTGACCAGGACCTCCGGTTGTCGTGAAGACAGGCATCTCCACCACGCCCGGAGGTCCTCTTCTGATCAACCACCGCCGTGAGTCACCAACCTCTTGGCCGAGTACGCCTGGGGGCCTGCCGGAGCGGCGAAGGCCGCGGGCAGGACGGCGGCCGCTCACCCGAACGGCCCTCGCCCGATAGCAGGACCGCTCCCCCCGGCCACAGCATGAACCATGACCGAGGTACCGAACAGCGGTCCGAACTGGGGCCGTGAGTACGACGACCGGAACGTCCACGCCGCCACCCCACCGGGCAGCGAACGCCGGGAGCCGGAGCCGGCGTTCGAGGGCCCTCTGCACGCCCTGTCCCGGGCCGCCTGGCAGATGGTCCTGGTCACCGGAATCGCCTCGCTGGTCCTCGGTGTCCTGATCCTCGTCTGGCCCGGCCCCTCCCTCCTCGTCGCCGGCATCCTCTTCGGCGTCTACCTCGTCGTCAGCGGCATCTTCCAGCTGGCCGCCGCCTTCGGCACGCACATGACAACCTCGCTGCGCGTGCTCGCGTTCATCAGCGGCGCCCTGTCGATCCTGCTCGGCCTGTTCTGCTTCCGCGGCCCCATGCAGTCGATCCTGCTGCTCGCCCTGTGGATCGGCATCGGCTGGCTGATCCGCGGCATCACCGAGACCCTGGCCGCCCTGCACGACTCCCGGATGCCGGGCCGGGGCTGGCACATCCTCCTCGGCGTCATCACCTTCATCGCCGGGATCGTACTCATCGACTCGCCGTTCCACTCGGTCGCCGTGCTCACCCTCGTCGCCGGCATCTGGCTGGTCGTCGTCGGGATCGGGGAGATCGTCACCGCGTTCGGCATCCGCGGCCGGGCCAGGGCCGTACCGCACACGGTGTGACCGTCGGGTCGACGGCGGGCGCAGCTCCGACGCCGGGCGGCCGGATCCCGGTACCGGCGTACCGCACCCGCACGCACCGCCCCCGAAACGGCCTGCCCTGACCCCGCGTTCCCGGGCACCCGCGTACGCCGACTCGCGGTCCACAGGCTGTGCACAACGCTCGCGGGCGCCGCCTCGTCCAGGCCGACGACTCCCGGTAGTAACCCGTTTGCGTGCTTTGCGGCATGTTTTCAAGCGCCGCACTCCGCCGCCATGGCTGCGCCCGGAAGGTCTTGACCGGTAGGCTTTCCGTGTGATCTTCAAGCGCATCGGAAACGGCCGGCCGTACCCCGACCACGGCCGGGAAAGCACCCGGCAGTGGGCGGACGTCGCGCCGCGCCCGGTCCGCCTCGATCAGCTCGTGACCACCAAGCAGCAGCTCGACCTGGAGACCCTGCTGGCGGAGGACTCGACGTTCTACGGCGACCTCTTCGCCCACGTCGTCAAGTGGCAGGGCGACCTCTACCTGGAGGACGGCCTGCACCGCGCGGTCCGCGCCGCCCTCCAGCAGCGCCAGGTGCTGCACGCGCGCGTGCTCGAACTCGACTGACCCGGCGCGACGCGGCCACCGGCCCACGGCCCTTGACCCTTTCGGGTTCCGCTGAGCGGCATCGACTGATCATCTAATAGGCAGCGCCGCTCAGGCGCACTACGCTGCGCTCATGAGCATGCTCACACCCCCCGGCATGGGCGGTCAGTACCGGATCACGGGGGACAAATACCCTCGGATGCGCCCGCCGCGCCGACGCGCCCGGCTGGTGGCCGCCGTGGTGGCGTGCGTGTGCGCGCTCGGCCTGATCGGCTGGGGCACCCTGCAGCTCATCGACGTCTTCACCGGCGGCGGCAAGAAGAGTGCGGCGGCCGGCGCGAAGGCCCGCTGCCACGCCGCGACCGATACGGCCGCACAGGTGAAGTCCCTGCCCAGGCCGGCCGAGATCACCGTGAACGTCTACAACGCCACCGACCGCACCGGCCTGGCCAAGGACACCGCGGACGCGCTCAAGAAGCGCGGCTTCAAGATCGGTGACGTGGGGAACGCGAGCAAGCAGTTCGACAAGAAGGTCAAGAGCGCCGGGATCCTGATCGGCCCGGCCTCGGCCCAGAACACCTCGCTGCCCGTGCTGGGCACCCAGCTGGCCGACGCCGAGCGGCGCACGGACGGCCGCAAGGGAACCGACCTCGACCTGATCCTCGGCGACGGCTTCAAGGGCCTGGCCCAGCCGGCGGCGGCACAGCAGGCACTGACGGCCCTGACCGCCCCGAAACCGGCAGCCACCGCGAAGAAGAGCTGCTGAGAAGGGCCCCGTGAGAAACGGCTCCCCCGCGTGGGCGCCGGCGACACGACCGCACCCGCGCCCGCACACACGGCTCGAACCACCCCCCACAGGCGCAAAAGGCCTACTCGGCGGCCCCGTAGAGGCGATCCCCCGCGTCCCCCAGCCCCGGCACGATGTACCCGTGCTCGTTGAGGTGGTCGTCCACGGCGGCAGTCACGACCGTCACCGGCGTCCCGGCGAGTTCCCGCTCCATCACCTCGACGCCCTCGGGAGCGGCGAGGAGGACCACCGCGGTGACGTCGTCGGCGCCCCGCTTGATCAGCTCCTGGATCGCCGCGACCAGTGTGCCCCCCGTGGCCAGCATCGGGTCCAGGACGTACACCTGGCGACCCGACAGGTCCTCCGGCATCCGCGAGGCATACGTGGAGGCCTGCAACGTCTGCTCGTTGCGGATCATGCCGAGGAAGCCCACCTCGGCGGTCGGCAGCAGCCGGACCATGCCGTCCAGCATGCCGAGTCCGGCCCGCAGGATCGGCACGACCAGCGGTCGGGGGCGGGCGAGCTTGACGCCGGTGGTGCGGGCCACCGGCGTGTGGATGTCGACGGCCTCGGTGCGCACGTCCCTCGTGGCCTCGTAGGCGAGCAGGGTGACCAGCTCGTCGGCCAGCCGGCGGAAGGTCGCGGAGTCGGTGCGCTGGTCGCGCAGCGTGGTGAGCTTGTGGGCGACCAAGGGGTGGTCGACGACGTGGAGACGCATGCCCCTAACGGTACCCGCGCACGGAACCCCGCCGGCT
This sequence comes from Streptomyces sp. NTD91, assembly GCF_059510455.1. NCBI lineage: Bacteria > Bacillati > Actinomycetota > Actinomycetes > Kitasatosporales > Streptomycetaceae > Streptomyces > Streptomyces sp. NTD91. The sequence continues at coordinate 231,697 of NZ_JCAJZW010000004.1, read as the reverse complement.
CTGGCATCGAAGCGGCCGTACGGGGGAAAGCGGGAGGGACGGACTGGGGTGGTGAGACGTGCCTGACCTGCCTGACCTTCCTGAGGACGCGCCGGGGGACGCCCAGGACACCGGGGGCGCCGACGCGCCCGGGGTGCGCGGCGCCGCCGTGCCCGAGCCGGACGCCGAGCGCCGGCGCCGCCGCGCCCGGTTCCTGCGCGACCTCGCCGAGGCCCGTGAGCTGCGCGCCCGGGTCCAGCCGCGGCGCGCCAAGGCCGCCCGGCTGCGCCGAACGATGCGCATGCGGACGTTCCGCTGGTAGACCGAATGCGGGGAGGAACACGCTTGGAAATCCACTTCGGCAAGAACCGGTGAGGAAGTCCAGGAACGAGGAAGATCCGCGCCCGCACCGGGCGTTAGCCAGGTGGGCGTGCGTGAGTGCCTGGAAAAGCCGCGTACGATCCGCAGGTGGCTGCAAGACACAGGGCGCCGAAGACGTCCCCTGAACGCCTTGTTTCTGCCACGATTCCGAGTGGGTGGGGCTCGGAGCCCAGCTCTCTCCGCCCAAGTACCTCCGCCGGGGGGACCCCCAACCGGCACGCCTATGACCAGTGGGAGAGTCACGGTGTACTTCGCCGCACTGCTCGCGCGCACCGAAGACGGGTGGGAAGCGAGCGACACAGAGCTCGACGATGTGGAAACCCTGTCGGATCTTGCCGACCTGGCCCGGGAAGCCTCTCCCGACGAGGACACGGTGCTCGTGCTGATCGAGCAGGAGGACGCCTGGTTCGGCGTCGTCCGCGTGGACGGCGAGGACGACCCTCGTATCTACGTGTCGGACGCGGCCGCCGCCCAGCGCAGCGCGTACGGCGAACTGCTGCTCACCGACGAGCTGCTCGGCCGGGAGCCGGGTGCCGACGACGGCCCCGACCTGGACGCCCTGGACCTCGACGGCACGGAGGACGGTGAGTCCGAGTCCGACGAGGACGACGAGGTGCCGGGCGCCGCCGCCGACGCGGTCCCGCACAGCCCCGTCGGCGACAGCCAGATCCTCGACGACCTCGGCATCAGCGAGAAGGAGCTGCGCTCGCTGGACGCCGAGGACGCGCTCGGCACGATCGCCGAGGCCCTGGGCGCCTCGGAGGTGCTGGAGACCGTCCGCTGACCGTCGACAACCCGGCAGCCGTGCCGGATCCGGTGCGCGACCGCTGGCGGGCCGCGATGCGACTCGCCCTGGCCGAGGCCGAACGGGCCGTCCAGGGCGGGGACGTCCCCGTCGGCGCCGTCGTGCTGTCGGCGGACGGTACGACGGTGCTCGCCGCCGGGCACAACGAGCGCGAGGCCACGGGCGATCCCACGGCCCACGCGGAGGTCCTCGCGATCCGGCGGGCGGCCGCCCTGCTCGGCGAGTGGCGGCTGACCGGCTGCACGCTCGTGGTCACCCTGGAGCCGTGCACGATGTGCGCGGGTGCGATCGTCCAGTCCCGGGTCGACCGGGTCGTCTACGGCGCCCGGGACGACAAGGCGGGCGCGGCGGGCTCGCTGTGGGACGTGATCCGCGACCGCCGGCTCAATCACCGTCCGGAGGTCGTCGAGGGTGTTCTCGCGGCGGAGTGCGCCCAGCTCCTCACGGACTTCTTCCGATACCGCTGACGGAACCGGCCGCACAGGACGGTCGTCGCGACTGCGGAATCCGATTTCAGAGCAGGCCCCAGCGTGCTGTAAGGTCTCCCTCGGTAGCGTGTCCGAGCGGCCGAAGGAGCTCGCCTCGAAAGCGAGTGTGGCGCAAGTCACCGAGGGTTCAAATCCCTCCGCTACCGCTTCCAGAAGGGCCCCGTCGACAGACGGGGCCCTTCTCGTCGTACGGGACACTCACGCACAGGCCGGGGCAAATGATCCCGGGCGGCGGACCGTTGCCCCGGGGAAAAGGTCGTGACGGTTACACTCGCCGCCGGCAGCAGGGCACACGGACAGGGGAGGCCGCGGTGGCGGTGAACGCCAAGAAGATCGCCGTGTACGCGCTCGTGGTCTTCGCGCTGTACGTGATCATCACGGATCCGGCCAAGGCGGCCTCCTACGTCCAGATAGGCTTCGAGGGCATATCGGACGCGGCCAAGGCCATCGGCCAGTTCATGACCTGGGTCGCCGACGGAGGAAAGAACTGAGGTACGCCCCATGATCCGCCACCTGGTCCTCTTCAGGCTCAACGAGGGCGTCGAGCGTGACGATCCGCGCGTCGTGGCGGGGGTGGAGGCCTTCAGGGCCCTCGGCGGACAGATCGAGGAGCTGCGCTTCTGGGAGTGCGGCTGGAACATCAGCGACCGGCCGATCGCCCATGACTTCGCGATCAACTCGGCGGTCGAGGACGCCGACGCCCTCAAGCGCTATCTGGAGCACCCGGCCCATCAGGCGGGCGTCGCGCTGTGGCGCGAGTTCGCCACGTGGGTGATCGCCGACTACGAGTTCTGAGCCTCTCGCACCCCGAGCCCTCCGCCGGAAAGGCGGGGGGCTTTCGTGCGTCCTGGGGCCCTTCGCACAGTCCCAACTTGTCGAAGTTTGAACACAACACGGCGTGATGAGGTGCTTGCACACCGTGCACATGTCTTGTGATGCTATGACCGCTTTTGACCGATGATTGAGTGATGAAGAGGTGGCGTTGACCGTGTCGGCCAGTACTGCGCCACCCCAGGAGGAGGCCCCCGCCCCCGCCCCTGCCCCTGCGCCCCCCGAGAAGCGGCGCGGAGCCGACACCCGAGCCCTCACCCAGGTGCTCTTCGCCGAGCTGAAGGAGCTCACCCCGGGCACGCCGGAGCACAACCGCGTGCGCGGAGCGCTGATCGAGGCGAACCTCCCGCTCGTGCGCTATGCCGCCGCCCGCTTCCGCTCCCGCAACGAGCCCATGGAGGACGTGGTCCAGGTCGGCACCATCGGCCTGATCAACGCCATCGACCGGTTCGATCCGGACCGGGGCGTGCAGTTCCCGACCTTCGCGATGCCGACCGTGGTCGGCGAGATCAAACGATACTTCCGGGACAACGTCCGCACCGTGCACGTGCCGCGCCGGCTGCACGAGCTGTGGGTCCAGGTGAACAGCGCCACCGAGGACCTCACCACCCTCCACGGCCGCTCCCCCACCACCGCCGAGATCGCGGACCGGCTCAGGATCAGCGAGGAGGAGGTGCTCAGCTGCATCGAGGCGGGACGGTCGTATCACGCCACCTCGCTGGAGGCGGCACAGGAGGGAGACGGGCTGCCCGGCCTGCTGGACCGCATCGGCTACGAGGACCCGGCCCTGGACGGCGTGGAACACCGTGACCTGGTCCGGCATCTGCTCGTCCAACTCCCCGAGCGCGAACAGAGAATCCTTTTGCTGCGCTACTACAGCAATCTCACCCAGTCACAGATCAGCGCGGAACTCGGCGTGTCCCAGATGCATGTCTCGCGCCTGCTCGCCCGCAGCTTCCAGAGACTGCGCTCGGCGAACCGCATCGACGCATAGAAGGGGTCGGGGCGGAGCACGGCGGGCGCACGGAAGCACACCCGGGATCATCCCCTGCATCGCAAACCCGCTCGATCTTTCACCGTCGCGAGCGAATCGCTCACCAGCACAGATGCCGACAGTTCGAACCCGACAAGGCGTCAGACCCCCTCTTTCCAGGGTCGATTCGCCTCTCACATGTCGACATGTCACTACAGCGTGTTGCCGACATGTGACATTCTGCGGGAGACGCGTTTGCCGGGCCTCCGGCGCCGGTATTCAGGTGAAGGCTGCGTTGTCCGAAAGACGGCGCCGCCACGACCGTCCCGCGACCCAAAGGGGGTGGCATGTCCGCAGACCAGGGCAGCTCGAAGGTGCTGACGCCCGCGAAGAGCGAGGCAGCGCCCAAGGAGCTCGACGCACTCGACGTCCTCGACGGCATCGAGGGCGTCACGGCCCTCGACGCCGTGCCGGCCCCGCCCGCCCGGGCGGCCGCCGACCTCCCGGCCCCGCCGGCCTCAGGGGAGATCGACACCCGCACGCTGTCCCGCTCCCTGTTCCTGCGGCTCGCCGCACTCGCCGAGGACAGTCCCGAACGGGCCTACGTCCGGGACACCCTGATCGAGCTGAACCTGCCGCTGGTCCGCTACGCGGCCGCGCGCTTCCGCTCCCGCAACGAGCCGATGGAGGACATCGTCCAGGTCGGCACCATCGGCCTGATCAAGGCGATCGACCGCTTCGACTGCGAACGCGGCGTCGAGTTCCCGACGTTCGCGATGCCGACCGTGGTCGGTGAGATCAAGCGCTTCTTCCGCGACACGTCCTGGTCGGTGCGCGTCCCGCGCCGCCTGCAGGAGCTGCGCCTGGCCCTCACCAAGGCCAGCGACGAGCTGTCGCAGAAGCTGGACCGCTCCCCCACGGTCACCGAGCTGGCCGCCGTGCTCGGCGTCTCCGAGGAGGACGTGGTCGACGGCCTCGCGGTCGGCAACGCCTACACCGCCTCCTCCCTCGACTCCCCGGCCCCCGAGGACGACGGCGGCGAGGGTTCCCTGGCCGACCGGCTCGGCTACGAGGACGCGGCGCTGGAGGGCGTGGAGTACCGCGAGTCGCTCAAGCCGCTGCTGGCCAAGCTCCCGCCCCGCGAGCGCCGGATCATCATGCTCCGCTTCTTCGCCAACATGACCCAGTCCCAGATCGGCGAGGAGGTCGGCATCTCCCAGATGCACGTCTCCCGGCTGCTGACCCGGACGCTGGCACAGCTGCGGGAGGGTCTGATCTCCGACTGAGCCTTCGACCGAGCCTTCACATCTGACGGTCCGTCATCCACACTGGCCCGATGCTGCGGGCGACAGGGCCGAAGGACACCGGGCGAACGACAGGCGCGGCATGGACGCATGGCCGCCGAGGCGCCGTTACGGCAGCGTCGGCGGCCGTCGTCGTGCTGGGCGGGGTGGCGGCCGCGTGCGGGGGCCACGGTCCCGGCGACGGTTACGTCGCGGTCGGCACGGGGGAGCACGCTCCGGCCGCCGTCACCCCGACCGGCTCCGTGTCGCTGGTACCCCTCGACGGGGGGAGCGCACAAGGGGACGACTCCCCCATCGGTACGCGCTCACGTCGGTCGGGCGGCGCATCGGCCGCCGCTCCCGGCAGCCGGGAGCGGACCGCACCGCCTCCCGGTCCGCCCGCGCCGAGTGGAACGGCAGATGGTGGCACGGACAGCCGTACGACACCGGCACCCCCGGCCGCCCCCTCACCGGTACCGGCTCCCGGCACCGGCCAGCCCGTCGGCCCGGCCGCCCTCTCCTGGGGCAGCCCGACGACCTCGCCCACGGACCGGCGCCGGTGCCAGAAGGTGACCGTCGCCTTCCACAACGCGGGCGGTACGGCGGTGCGGTCGGGCTCGGTGACCTTCGGGACGCACGTCATCGGCGCGCTCGGCATCGACTGGGGCACGGTCGACTCGACGGCCGCCCTCCCGGTGCCGATCCCGCCGGGCGCACACGAGAGCCCCACCTGGACGGTGTGCGTCGACGCCATGACGGTCCCCCCGCTCGGGCGGAGCCGAGAGTGGGGAGGTGTGCCGCTCGGCATGCACATCGAGACGCGGGACGTGTCCGTCCGGTGGAAGTGATCGCCCGGAGCCAGGCCGGGGCGCGTCCTACTTCAGCGCCAGCCAGGCGACACCGGCCACCACGGCGATGGCCACGATGACACCGATGATCACGCCGACGCGGGGGCCGGAGGAGGCGGCCGCCTGCTGCTGCCGGCCCTGGGGAGCCTCGTCGACGAACGCGCGGAACATCTGGGTGCTGCCGGCGGGGTCGTAATTGCCCTGGGGGCCCTGGGTGTTAGCCATGGCCCGAGACACTAGCGAATCCAGGTGGCCGGCCCAAGTGCGGGGCCACCGGGACAGACGGGGCACCTCACCCGCAGTCACCTGCGTCTGCACGGCCACAACACGTGCCTTTGCCGAGTTTTTACGCCACCGAATCGGCATTTGTTTGCCTGCGGCAACCAACTGGCTTATGGTTGCCCCAAGCAACGAATACGGGAGGTGTGATGGCCGAGCAGACGCAGTTCGAAGAGCTGGCGCGTCAGCTCAGCGCCGTCGGGGCCGTGAAGCGGGACCTGGGGCGGATCCTGCCGCCCGACTGCCCGGCCGGCTCGGCCGCCGTGCTGACTCTGCTCGGCCGCCACGGAGACATGCGCATGAGCAAGCTCGCCGAGCTGCTCGCCGTGGACATGTCGGTCACCAGCCGGCACGTCGCGCACGTCGCCGCGCGCGGCTGGATCGAGCGGCACCCGGACCCCGCGGACAAGCGCTCGCGCATCCTGCGCCTGACGCCCGCCGGCCTGGAGCAGCTGGAGGAACTCTCCCGGCGGACCACGCATCTGCTCGCCGAACGGCTCGCCGACTGGACCGACGAGGAGGTCGCCCAGCTGATCCGGCTGATGACCCGCCTGCGCGCGTCGTTCGGCGACTGCCGGTCCGCCCCGCTCCGGCTCCCCGCCCCCGCGGAGCCCACGCCCGTAGCCGAAGAGACCACCCGTACACCCGCGAGCAGGTAAGAAAAGGAATTCCATGGCAACGACCACACCAGCCGGTGTGCGGGCTCACGCCAAGCACGGGGGAGGCACAGGCCACGCCCCGATGACGCACCGGCAGATCATGGAGGCCTTGAGCGGGCTGCTGCTCGGCATGTTCGTGGCGATCCTGTCGTCCACGATCGTCTCCAACGCCCTGCCGCACATCATCGGAGACCTCGGCGGCGGCCAGTCCGCCTACACCTGGGTGGTCACCGCCGCCCTGCTGTCGATGACCGCGGCCACTCCCCTGTGGGGCAAGCTCGCCGACCTGTACAGCAAGAAGGCTCTCGTCCAGATAGCCCTGATCATCTACGTGGTCGCCTCGATGGCGGCCGGCCTGTCGCAGAACCCCGGCATGCTGATCGCCTGCCGCGTGGTGCAGGGCATCGGCGTCGGCGGCCTGTCCGCCCTGGCGCAGATCGTCATGGCGGCGATGATCTCCCCGCGGGAGCGCGGTCGTTACTCCGGCTACCTGGGAGCCACCTTCGCCGTCGCCACCGTCGGCGGCCCGCTGCTCGGCGGTGTCATCACCGACACCTCCTGGCTGGGCTGGCGCTGGTGCTTCTACGTCGGTGTCCCCTTCGCAGTCATCGCGCTGATCGTGCTGCAGAAGACCCTGCACCTGCCTGTGGTCAGGCGGGACGTCAAGGTCGACTGGGGCGGCGCCACCCTCATAGCCGCCGCCGTCTCGCTGCTGCTGATCTGGGTCACCTTCGCCGGGGACAAGTACGACTGGCTGTCCTGGCAGACCTACGCGATGGTGGGCGGTTCGGTCGTCCTCGGCCTGCTGTTCGTCCTGGTCGAGGCCAAGGCGAGCGAGCCGATCATCCCGCTGCGCCTGTTCCGGAACCGCACGATCACGCTGGCGTCGCTGGCCTCGCTGTTCGTCGGTGTCGCGATGTTCACCGGCACCGTGTTCTTCAGCCAGTACTTCCAGCTCGCCCGCGACAAGTCGCCGACGATGTCGGGCATCATGACCATCCCGATGATCGGTGGTCTGTTCGTCTCGTCGACCGTCTCGGGCCAGTTCATCACCCGTACCGGCCGCTGGAAGGCGTGGCTGGTCAGCGGTGGTGTGCTGGTCACGGCCGGCCTCGTGCTGCTGGGCGGCATCCGGTACGACACCGACTACTGGAAGATGGCCGTCTTCATGGCGATGCTGGGTCTCGGCATCGGCATGATGATGCAGAACCTGGTGCTGTGCACACAGAACCAGGTCTCGCCGTCCGACCTCGGCTCGGCCAGCTCCACGGTCACCTTCTTCCGCTCCCTCGGCGGTGCGGTCGGCGTCTCGGCGCTCGGCGCGGTGATGTCCCACCGGATCACCGACTACGTCAAGGACGGCGTCTCGGCGCTGAGCCCGACGTACCGGGCCGCGCTGGCCCAGAGCTCCGGCTCCACCGACACCATCCCGGACATGAACAAGCTCCCGGCTCCCATCCGGACGCTGATGGAGAGCGCCTACGGCCACGGCATCGCCGATGTCTTCTTCATCGCCGGCTGTCTCGCCGCCTTCGCCTTCCTGATCACGCTGTTCATCAAGGAGGTCCCGCTGAAGACCAAGGGCGCGCTCGCCCAGACCGCCGACGGCCGGAGCAGCGGTGCCGAGCCGGTCGCCGCCGCCGTCGAGAGCGCTGTGGAGAACACCGTGCAGGAACCCGCGCAGAAGCAGGTGCCCAGCTGGGCCACCCCCGTCGTGGCGGACGCCCCCGCCCAGTCGCCGGCCGCCGCCACGGCCGCCCAGCCCGCGGCGACCGCCGTCGCCACCATCGCCGAGCCCGGCAACGGGGGCGGCACCCCGGTGCACGGCTTCGTCCGCGGCGCCGAGAGCGCCCCGGTCCCGCAGGCCGCCGTCACCCTGATCTCGCTGACCGGCCGTCAGCTGGGCCGCGCGGTCGCCCACGCCGACGGCTCCTACTCCGTCGACGCCCCGGGCACCGGGTCGTACGTCCTGATCGCCTCCGCCGACGGCTACCAGCCGCAGGCCTCCACCGTCGTGGTGGGCGAGGAGCCGCTTTCGTACGACATCCTGCTCAGCGGCACCAGCGGGCTGACCGGTGTGGTCAGGGCCGCCGGGAGCGCCCTGCCGGTCAAGGACGCCATGGTCATCGTCACCGACGTCCGCGGTGACCTGCTGGCCACCGCCGCCACCGGCGAGCAGGGCGACTTCGCCCTGACCGACCTGGTGCCGGGCACGGTGACCCTGGCGGTCAACGCGAGCGGCTTCCGGCCGCGCGCCCTGCCGGTCGAGATCGGCACCACCGGGCTCACCCGGATCGAGATCGACCTGGACGCCGGCGCCCGCCTCCAGGGTGTCGTGCGGGCCCCGCACGGCCCGCTGGCCGACGCCCGGGTGACGCTCGTCGACCAGGCGGGCAACGTGGTCGGCACCGCCACCACGGGGGCGGACGGGGCGTACGCCTTCACGGACCTGGACAGCGGCGAGTACACCGTCATCGCGACGGGTTACCCGCCGGTAGCGACGGCCCTGACCGTCGCCGGGACCGGTGTCGACGACCACGGCATCGAACTCGCCCACCCCGGCGGGTAGTCCCAGCCGGCCCGTGGCGCGCACCTGACCTGCCGGTTCCCGGCGCGCGCCACGGGCCGGTGTGTTAAGACCAATTTGCAAGGCTTCGAGGGCCTTCACAGGCTTGCAGGGAGAAAACGGGATGGGACTGACCGCGAAGATCCGTACGCGGGACGGGTGGGCCGTGTCGCACGCGGTCGTCACGGTGACCGACATGACCGGTGCGCAGGTGCTGCGCGCCGAGGCGGACACCGAGGGAGCCGTACGGGACACGACCCAGCTGGCGCCAGGGGCGTACACGGTGATCGTGACGGCCGTCGGCTACGCGCCGGTGGCGTCCTCGGCGCTCGTCACCGCGAGCGGCCGGGCCGAGGTCGGCACGGTCACGCTGGCCCGGCAGGGCGGTACCGAACTGCCGCCGCCCGGCCCCTGGACCATCGACCCGGTGCACTCCTCCGTCGCCGCCGTCGCCCAGCACCTGGGGATCTCCAGCGTGCACGGCCGGTTCACGGAGTTCGGCGGCACCGTCGAGATCGCGCCGGACGACGTCACCAAGTCCCGCGTGGAGGCGGTGATCAAGGCCGCGTCCATCGACACGGGCAACGGCATGCGCGACACGCATCTGCGCTCCGCCGACTTCCTCGACGTCGAGCAGCACCCGGAGATCACGTACCGCTCCACGGGTCTGAGCGCAGCGGGCTCCGACCGCTGGACGGTGCACGGCGAGCTGTCCATGCACGGCGTCGTACGACCGGTGGACCTCGACCTCAGCTACCTCGGCACCGGAGCGGATCCGTGGGGCGGCACGCGCGCCGCGTTCCGGGCGACGGCCGAACTGCACCGCGAGGACTTCGCCATGAACTACAACCAGGTCCTGCAGGCCGGTATCGCCGCGATCGGCACGACGCTGAGGGTGGAGCTGGACATCCAGGCGGTGCAGGGCGACTCGCTGGCGCAGGCGTAGGCACAGCAGGGTCAGCCACGGGGGCGGGTTCTGCCCCTAGGCTGCCTGCCCATGGCACCGAACATCGCTACCAACACCCGCGTATCGCTGGTCGAACTGCTGGACTTCGTACGGCCCCGGCACCGCGCCCTGCTGATCACCCGCCGCACCGACGGCGGCCCGCAGGCGTCCCCGCTGACCTGCGGGGTCGACGACTCGGGGCGGATCGTCGTCTCCACCTACCCGGAGCGGGCCAAGACCCGCAACGCCAAGCGGGACCCACGGGTCAGTCTGGTCGTGCTGAGCGACGAGTGGAACGGCCCCTGGGTGCAGATCGACGGCACGGCCGAGGTCGTCGACGCGCCGGACTCGGTGGAGCCGCTGGTCGAGTACTACCGCAACATCGCCGGTGAGCATCCCGACTGGGACGAGTACCGGCAGGCCATGGTCAAGCAGGGCAAATCCATCGTCCGGGTGACACCCGAGCGGTGGGGTCCGGTGGCGACGGGAGGCTTCCCGGCGCGGCTGGTGACCGACGGCGAGTAGCCGACGGGGCCGCGAGGAGGGTGTCCGCCTCCTCGCGGCCCCGACCGCTGCCCGGGCTAATCCGCCTTCTGCGTGAGGTCGTAGAAGGCGGCCGAACCTGCCGTGACCTTCTTGAAGGTGCTCTGCACCCACGAACTGATCCGAGAGGCGGTACCGCTGTCACCGCCCATGCCACCGCCCATGCGTCCGCCGGCGATGAAGTAGTGGATCTTTCCTTCCGCCACGTAGTTCCTGAACTGGTCCAGCGTCGGCGACGGGTCGGTGCCGTTGAACCCGCCGATCGCCATGACCGGGGCACCGGTGGCGAGCTGGTAGCCGGCCGCGTTCTGCGAACCGACGGACGCGGCCACCCAGGTGTACTTCGAGGCGTCCCGCTCCAGCAGCTTCCGGGCGGCGGAGGAGACGTTCGCGCCGTTCAGCAGGCCACCGGCCCCGCCCGTGCCGCCGCCTTCGCCGATCCGGCCGGCCCCGGGGAAACCGTTGCCGTTCCGGCCCTGGCCCGGCGCGTTCCCGGTGCCGTTCGGCTGGTTCCGGCCCGGCATGGCGCCGCCGGGGAAGCCACCGGTGCCGCCCCCGGGAAAGCCGTTGCCGTTCTGTCGGCCCTGCTGACCCTGCCGACCCGGCATGCCACCGCCGCCGTTGCCACCGCCGGGACCCCGGCCGCCGCCGAAGCCCATCATGCCCGCGCCCGCCGGACCCGCGGTCGGAATGGAACCGGTGTGCGCGGAGTCCACCGTGCTGAGGGTGTACGCCGTGGGACCGGCGAGCGCGGCCACCAGCGCCACCGCCGCCGCCCCGAGGGCCGGCCGGCGGGAGATGCGGCCGGCGAGGACAAGCCCCAGCGCGGCCGCCAGACCGCCGATCAGCACCAGCCACTTCAACCAGGGGAGGTAGCCGGAGGCGCGGTTGAGCAGGGCGTAGCCCCAGGTGGCCGCCGCGACCACGGAGGCGGCGAGGGCGATCGACGCCCACAGCGTCCGCCGCTTCTCCCACAGCAGCCCGCTGCCCATGCCGACGACGGCCGCGAGGTAGGGCGCGAGGGCCACCGTGTAGTACTGGTGGAAGATGCCCGCCATGTAGCTGAAGACCGCCATGGTCATCAGCAGCGAGCCGCCCCAGACCAGGAACGAGGCGCGCGTGACGGATGTGCGGCGTAGCTTCCGCGTCGCCCACAGGCCCGCGACCAGCAGGATCAGCGCGGCCGGGAGCAGCCAGGAGATCTGGCTGCCGATCTCGGAGTTGAACATCCGGTTCCAGCCGGTGGCGCCCCAGCGGCCGGAGCCACCCCCGCCGCCGCCCCCGACGCTGCCGGTCTCGTCGCCGTTGATGCGCCCGAGGCCGTTGTAGCCGAAGGTCAGCTCCAGGAAGCTGTTGTGCTGCGAACCGCCGACGAAGGGGCGGGAGGAGGCCGGCCACAGCTCGACGATCGCGACCCACCAGCCGCCGGAGACGACCAACGTGAGGGTGCCGAGCGCCAGTTGACCAAGCCGCTTGCGCAGCCCCACCGGACCGCAGACCGCGTACACGACCGCCAGCGGCGGAAGGATCAGGAAGGCCTGGAGGGTCTTGGCGAGAAAGGCGAAGCCGATCGCGGTCCCCGCCCACACCAGCCACCTGGTCCGCCCGTCCTCCACGGCCCGCACGACGAAGTAGCAGGCGAGTGCCATCAGCAGGGCCAGCAGGGCGTCCGGGTTGTCGAACCGGAACATCAGCGCGGCGACCGGGGTGAGCGCGAGCACCGCGCCCGCGATCAGACCGGCGGCCGGGCTGAACCGGCGGCGTACGGCCGCGTACACGACCGCCACCGTGCCGACGCCCATCAGCACCTCGGGCGTGAGGATCGCCCAGGAGTTCAGGCCGAAGATCCGGACCGACAGCTCCATCGGCCACAGGAAGGCCGACGGCTTGTCGACGGTGACGGCGTTGCCCGCGTCCAGCGACCCGAAGAAGAACGCCTTCCAGGACTTGCTGCCCGCCTGCACGGCCGCCGAGTAGAAGGAGTTGGCGTAGCCGGAGGCGCTGAGGTTGTACAGGTAGAGCAGGAGGGTGGCGGCCAGCAGGCCCAGGAGGGCGGGGCGGGCCCAGCGCGGGTCCTCGGTCCGGCCGCGCCACAGTCTGCGGGCGAGCGGCTGCCCGGGTTCTCCGGTCTCCGGGGCCCGCGGGGGAGCGGCCGACGGCGGCCCCCAGACGGCCGTACGGCTCTCTTCCTGGTGAATGGTCATCGGGGGTCCCCCGGATCGGTGTCGTGAGGGCGCACCGGCTGCAGCGGCACGGTGGCGTCCCTCCAGCGGACGTCCGCGCCCTCACCGGCGCGGACCTGGGTGGTGTGCGGCTGCCCGTACGACTGCTGGTTCGGCGTCGGCCGTTGGTGCGGCGGGGCGTACGGCGCGGTCGTCGTCCCCTGCGGCGGGGTCGTGATGGCGCTCGTGCGGTACGCCGGCGAGGAGACGGAGTGGGCGGCGACGACCGCGGAGCCGGTACCGGGCTCGTCCCGGTCCGGGAAGACCCAGGCGCGGAAGAGCAGGAAGCGCAGCACGGTCGCGGCGAGGTTGGCCGCGACGAGTACCGCCAGTTCGGTGGAGTGTGCCGGGTGGCCGCCGGCCGCGGTCAGGGCGGCCAGGGAGCCGCTGGTCAGGGCCAGTCCGATGCCGAAGACGACCAGGCCCTGCGCCTGGTGCCGTACGGCGCCGCCCCGGCCGCGCACCCCGAAGGTGAGCCGGCGGTTGGCGGCCGTGTTGGCGACCGCCGAGACCAGCAGTGCGAGCGCGTTGGCGATCTGGGCGCCGGAGAACTGCCGGAAGACGCTGTAGAGCACCAGATAGAACAGGGTCGACAGGCCGCCGACCACGCAGAAGCCGACGAGTTGCCGGGCGAGTCCCGTGGGGACGTTGGTCAGTTCGCGGTCGCGCGGGTCGTCACCGAAGGGCCGGGCGAGCCGGTCCAGCGGGAGGGAACCCGTGGCCAGCGCCTTGCCGACCCGCCAGACGCCCTTGAGGTCGTCGGTCGCGGTCTTCACGATGTGGACGGTGGAGTCGGGATCGTCGACCCAGTCGACCGGCACCTCGTGGATCCTCAGGCCCGCGCGCTCGGCGAGCACCAGCATCTCGGTGTCGAAGAACCAGCCGGTGTCCTCCACCAGCGGCAGCAGCACCTGTGCCACATCACGCCGGATGGCCTTGAAACCGCACTGCGCGTCGGAGAAGCGGGCCTGGAGCGATCCGCGCAGGACCAGGTTGTAGGCCCGGCTGACGAGCTCCCGTTTGGGGCCGCGCACGACCCGGGAGGTACGGGCGAGCCGGGAGCCGATCGCGAGGTCCGAGTGGCCGGAGATCAGCGGCGCCACCAGCGGCAGCAGGGCGTTGAGGTCGGTGGACAGGTCGACGTCCATGTAGGCGAGGATCGGCGCCTCGGAGGCGGACCACACGGTCCGAAGGGCCCGTCCCCGCCCCTTCTGCTCCAGGCGGAAGCCGGTGACCTCGAGGATCTCCGCCTCCAGCCGCGCCGCCACCTGCGGGGTGGTGTCCGTGGACGCGTTGTCCGCGATCGTGATGCGGAAGGCGTACGGGAAGGTGCGCGTGAGGTGCTCGTGCAGTCTGCGGACGCACGGCCGGAGGTCCTTCTCCTCGTTGTGGACGGGGATCACTACGTCCAGGACGGGCGTACCGGCGTCTCCGGCCGGGAGGTGCTCCCGCGCCGGCAGGGCGCCGGGAGAAGAGTCGGTTCGCATGGGGCCGACTCAACTCAAGCCCCCTGTCGCACCCATGTGGTGGCACTGTGCTGCGCCTGTGAGTGCGACTGCCGGTTCGTCTCGGGCGCCGGGTGGGCAACGGCCGGGGTGAGCGCGGGCAGACGCACGGTGAACACCGTCCGGCCCGGAACGCTGTCGACGGTCACGGCACCGCCGTGCGCGGCGGCGACGGCCTGCACGACGGCGAGTCCGAGACCCGTCGACCCGGTGGCCCTGGACCGTGCGCAGTCGCCGCGCGCGAACCGCTCGAAGACGCGCGGCGGCAGGTCCGGCGCAATGCCCTGCCCGTCGTCCTCGACGTCGACGCACATCCACGCCCCGCGCCGCTGCACGCGCGCGGTCACGGTCGTACCGGGCGGGGTGTGGGCATTGCCGAGCAGGTTGACCAGCACCTGCTGGATCCGCGCCGCGTCCGCCGACACGAGGGCGGGTTCGTCGGGCAGGTCGAGCCGCCAGTTGTGGTCCATGCCGGCCGCGCGGGAGTCGCCGATGGTGTCCACGACGAGCGGGACGAGGCCGGTCTGCTCGAACTTCAGCGGCCGTCCCGCGTCCAGGCGGGCGAGCAGGAGGAGATCCTCGACGAGGAGCGTCATCCGGCCCGCCTCGGACTCGATCCGGCCGAGGGCGTGCCGGGTGTCGGGGCCGACCTGTTCCCGCCCTCGTCTCGTGAGTTCCGCGTACCCGCGTATGGACGCGAGCGGAGTGCGCAGCTCATGGCTGGCGTCGGCGACGAACTGGCGGACCCGCATCTCGCTCTGCTGCCGGGCGTGCAGGGCGCCGTGGACGCGGTCGAGCATCCGGTTGAGCGCGGCACCGACCCGGCCGACCTCGGTGTGCGGGTCGCACTCGGACTCCGGGACCCGCTCGCTGAGATTCACCTCGCCGGTGTGCATGGTGAGTTCGGAGACCCGGATGGCGGTGGCGGCGACCTTGCGCAGGGGACGGGTGGCGACGCCGACGATGACGGTCGCGGCGGGGGTGGCGGCGATGAGACCGGCGGCGGTGGCGCTGATCTCGACGAGGATGAGGGTGCTGATGGTGCCGTCGGCCTCCGCGGTGGGCAGGGCGACGTAACAGGTGCCGTTGTTGCCGTCGACGTACCGCACCTGGTAGTTGCCGAGTCCGGGGATCTCCGTGCTGTGGATGTTCTCGTCCCCGGCGACGGAGCCGAGCACCCTGAGCTGGGGGGCCGTCAGCGGCTTGACGCCCATCTGCGGGACGTTGTTGTCGTCCTTGGACTTGTTGCCGACCTTGGCGTCGGTGATGACACCGTTCTCGACCTTGGCCGCGACGGTGCCGCTGGGCTGGGGGTCCCACGTGACGAAGTCGGCCGGTTTCGTCTCTTCGGGAAGGCGCTTGTCCTGCCCGTCGCCCCGCTGGTCCGGCGGCGTGACACCGTTCTTCGACAACCCCTCCGGCACCGGCCCGAACCCGCCGGCCGCGCGCGCGGAGGCCTTCCGAAGCTGCCCGTTCAGCTGGCGGCGATCAGCACCACCGGCGCGACGACGAGCCGGGTCCGCAGGGTGCGCGGCTGCCCCGCCCGCCGCTTCCGCGGACCCGGGCTCCGTCGTCCGCTCATGACACGGCGGGCTTGATCAGGTAACCGGCCCCACGCCGGGTGTGGATCATCGGCTCGCGCCCGGCGTCTATCTTCCGCCGCAGATAGGAGATGTACAGCTCGACGACGTTGGCCTGCCCGCCGAAGTCGTACGACCACACCCGGTCCAGGATCTGCGCCTTGCTGAGCACGCGCCGCGGGTTGCGCATGAGGAAGCGCAACAGCTCGAACTCGGTGGCGGTGAGGTGGATGGACTGCCCGGCCCGCGCGACCTCGTGGCTGTCCTCGTCCAGCATAAGGTCGCCGACGACGAGCACGGAGTCCGACCGCCGGTCCGCCGCGCCGGACCTGCGGATGAGCCCGCGCAGCCGCGCCACGACCTCCTCCAGGCTGAACGGCTTGGTGACGTAGTCGTCGCCGCCGGCGGTCAGCCCCGCGATACGGTCCTCCACCGCGTCCTTGGCGGTCAGGAAGAGGACGGGCACCTCCGGCAGCTCGCGGCGCAGCCGCCCGAGGACGGCCAGCCCGTCCATGTCGGGCAGCATCATGTCGAGCACGACGGCGTCGGGCCGGAACTCACGGGCGGTCTGCACGGCGCCGTGGCCGTCCCCCGCACTCCTGATCTGCCAGCCCTCGTAACGAAGAGCCATGCTCAGGAGTTCGGTGATCGACTGCTCGTCGTCCACCACAAGCACTCGGACGGGGCTCCCGTCCGGCCTCAGCAGTTCGGTGCGCCCCTGGGGCGAGGTCGTGGTCATGGCGGCCACCTTGTCGGGGCCCTGTGAGAAGAGACTTTCCCCGATCTGTGAATTGCCTGAGAATCACACAGGCGGCTCTCAGGTGGCGCCTGGGAAACGCTCACTGCGAGGCGAAGACGTGCGCGTGCTCGGCCCTGGCGACGTGGATCGCGTACCGTCCGTACACCGCTCGCGCCCGCTGCGCCTGGAAGCGAGGTACGACGGTGTGGCAAGGGGATTGGGGACGGAAGGCGGGCCGTCCGGGACTCTCGTCCGATCGCTCGTGCCGAGCACGCTCGGCCGAGGGCCCGTCCTGCGTCCATGGCCCGTGCCGAATGGGACGCGTACCGGATCCGGGTCCTTGCCTCCGGCTCAGAACAGCCCCTCCTGCGGGTGGGCGAACTCCCGCACCGGAAAGCCGAGTCCGCCCGAGGCGGCCGGCGGCACCAGCTCCCAGCCGGTCATCAGGCGCGTGTCGAGGACCACCGCCCCGCGTCCGGCGACCGCCACATGAAGATCAGGTCCCGCGGCCGCGACCAACTCACCGCTCACACCGCCGCCGGGCACGAGTTCCACCACTTCCCCGAGGGCGGCCGGCGCACCGGCGAGCCCGAACGCCTCGTAGTGGTCGACGACTTCACAGGGCTCGCGACTCAACGACTCCGGCCACCCGCCGAGCGCCACGGCCCGCGCGTGCAGTTCCCGCACCTGCGCCGCGCGCTCCGCCCCGGTCCGCGGCAACGCCGACCGCACGGCCCGCTTCTCGGCGTACGGAACCCGGTCCGGCACCCGGAGCGCGGCCCGCAGCAACTCCTCGGTCCGCCTCGCGGCCATCAGCGGGCCGGTGCCGAGCCAGCTGAAGCAGACGGCGCCCTGCTCCAGCAGCCGCGCGCCGCCGCGCTCGACCGCGGTGATCCCGACCTTCACCATCCCGGGCCCGAACCACGCCAGGTACACCCGGTACGGCCGCGGGTCGTCGGCGAGCGTGTCGGCGGCCACGGAGTGCGCCCGGTCCAGCCGCGCGCACTCCTCGCACCGGGCCCCCGTGCTCCGTCGCGACACCACGGCCCGCACCGGACAGTCATGTCCCCGCGCCCCCACACACGTCCGCTCACAACCTCCCGGCACGCCGAACCCGATCCGCTTCCCCCAGGGCAGCCCACTGCGCCGTCCCCCACCCCACACCAGCACGGGCCCGCCCATCGCCCAACGGAGCCCCGAACACTTCCACACCTGTGCCATCACTCGTGAGGGTAAGGGCGGGGTCCGACAGAGGGGATGCGCGCGGCGGAAGGGCGCGGGCGGCGCCGGCCCCTTCACTCGACACGGCCGCTGCGGCCGGGGCCGCCCAGGCCACGTGGTCCCGTCCGCCGGGGCATGACCGTGGCGGCGGGTGGTGCCGAGCACAGCCATGAGGAGCCCCCGCGCCGGGCGGCCGGCCCCGTCGGTGACCGCCTTCCCGCCCCGTCGGCCCCTGCGCCCGGGCGATGGTGCGAGGCCCGCACGCCGGAATGATGTTCGGCTGCCCGTGCGTACTTGTGCCGCCGTTCGAGTGGCCACCCACGACGGCTTCCGCAAGGCCGTGAGGATGAGCAGCTGAACTGAACGTCGTCCACAAAGGGGGGCGCATGGCTGGTACTTGCCCGGTTCCTCGCCCGTGCCGATTTTGGGCTTGCGGCCGGCCGCAGCTAAGGAGACATCGGATGCGCGTATCGCGCAAAATCGTAGGGAGCGTCATTCT
Organism: Streptomyces sp. NTD91; assembly: GCF_059510455.1. Classification (NCBI taxonomy): domain Bacteria; kingdom Bacillati; phylum Actinomycetota; class Actinomycetes; order Kitasatosporales; family Streptomycetaceae; genus Streptomyces; species Streptomyces sp. NTD91. Next base: position 213,350 of record NZ_JCAJZW010000004.1, on the reverse strand, counting down.
GCCGCTCCTGCTGGTCGGCATCACACCCGCCACCAGCCAGGCCGCAGAAGCCCGGGGCCGAAGCCAGGCCTTCTGCCCGACCGAGCATCGCAACACCGCGCAGAACACGGCCCCGAACCCACAGCTGGAGGAGTACCACGACGGCGACTGGCGGCTCGGCCCCAAGAAACTTCCCCGCGCCGGCCGCATCGGGCGGATGCTGCGGGGCTACCGGCCGGAGGGCCGCACGTCCCGGTACTGGTTCCTCGGGTGCTACTGGCAGACGAATCCGCAGAATCCGCCGGCACAGCAGGTCGGCGGCTGGTGGTTCCCGGACAACAACGGGTTCCTGCTCCGCCACGGCCGTCCGGTGGAGCGGTCGTTGACCCTCCGGACGGGGCAACTGATCGACCTCTTCGGCAGAGGGGACACGGGCCACTTCCTCGCGCCGAAGGGCACGCCGTACGCCAAGCGCGCGATCCCGCCGAGCAACCTGGACGAATACAACGCCTCGGACCCCCCGTTCAACTACCACCTCTACGAGGTCACCGCGCCGTTCACCGTCGAGGCCGGGCCGGCCAGACCCTGGTTCAACCAGCCCGGGCTGGGCACCCAGTACTACACGAGCACCAGCGTCGGGGACCTGAAGGCTGCTCAGAAGCTGAGGGAAATCACGGTCCCATGACGTCATGAGGCGGTACTGGCGATGTTCTTGACGACGTCGCCGATGCGGCTGACCGCCTCGGCCAGGGACCCGGAGGCGCAGCCGCATCCAAGCCCGTGTTTCGAGGAGTTCCACGGACCCGGTTGTGCCGATCATCCGCCGGGCGCCGTGCGGCCCCTTCCCCGCCGTGATCCGCTTCGACAAAATCCCCGCGGCTGCCCGCGGCAACCGGCTGCGCGCCGCGTGCGAGCCGGCCGTCCGGATCGGCCTGCGGCGCGGTGAGGTGCTGGGGCTGCGCCGGCCGGATCGTCGATCTTCGCGAAGGGGTCCCCACCGTCCGGCAGGCCCACGGCGGGTCGGCGGCGAATCCCTGATCGTCGCGCCGAAGACTCGGCGTTCGGCCCGTCGCGCGGCCTGTCGCCGCATGCGTGACCGCGCTCCGTGCCGGCACGCGCAACAGCCGGACGGCGGTCGGTGCCAACTGGCAGGGGACGGTTCGGGGCCTCGTCCTCCCCACGAAGAGCGGGACTCCCGTCGAGCCGCTCAACCTGAACCGATCATTCGAGGCGCCGTGCTCCCGCACGGGAGTCCGCGTGGTCCGCTTCATGACCTCCGCCGCGCCAGCGCGTGATCATTCGGGCTTCGGCGCCCTGTTCGTCAGCCCAGCACTCCGGTGAGAGCGCGGGTGAGTACGGTGGCGAAGCGGTCGCGGGGGTTGCGTCGGGGCTGGGTGGCGGCGAGCAAGGCGGAGATACGGGGGTGGGTGCCGGCGGTGGCCACGTGGCTCAGGTAGGCGGACCGGCGCTGGGCGTCGGGGTCTGCGGCAGCCAGTTCATTCTGGACGAACAGTGCGGTCAGTGCGTTCAGTACGGCGAATGCCTCGAGTTTGTGGGCCGGCTCGGCCGGATGGTCGGCGAGTACGTCGAGTAGGTGCTCAAGCAGGTCGGTCCCGTGCGGGCCGAGGACAGGACGCGTGACGACCAGGATCGGCAGCCAGGGGTGGCGTCGCATGATCTGGCGGGCCTGGTGGGCGATTTCCAGGAGGTCCGCCTGCCAGTCGCCGCTTGGGGCGGGCAGGTGGTATTCGCCGGCGGTGCTGTCGACCATCAGGTCGAGCAGGTCGTCGCGGGTGGCCACATAGCGGTAGAGCGAGGCGGCACCGGTGCCCAGGGCCGCGGCGAGGCGCCGCATGGAGACGGCGTCCAGGCCCTCCCGGTCGGCCAGTTCCACTGCGGCGGCGGTGATTTCGGCGCGGCTGCGCTCGGCCGGGCGTCCGACCGGTGCCTGTTCCGGCCGCAGCCAGATCACCGGTTCGCGCTGTCCTGCCACTGCCACCTCCCGCGTTGCCGCCACTCTACCTTTCCGGGTACGGTGTTCGCGAACAGCGTTTGCGAACGATTGGGGGACTCGCTATGCAGCGCTTCGCGTACAACGACGGAATCCAGATCGCCTTCGAAGACCTCGGCGGGGCGGGCGGGGACCCGCTGCTGCTGGTGATGGGACTGGGGACCTCGCGGTTCTGGTGGCCGGACGGACTGGTGAACGAACTGGTGCACCGCGGCTTCCACGTCGTGGCCTACGACCAGCGCGACGCCGGCCAGTCCACTCACCTGCCCGACCGGCGCGTGGGCCCGCCGGTCGCAGCCCTCCTGCGCCACGCACCCCCGGCCTACAGCGGCGAGGACCTGGCCGACGATGCCGTCGCCGTTCTCGACGCGCTCGGCTGGGAATGCGCTCACCTCTTCGGCCACTCCATGGGCGGGCTCGTGGCTCAGCGCATCGCGATCCGCCATCCACAACGTGTGCACACGCTCGCCACCTCCTCGGCCGTCCCCAGTGACGCGAAGGGCCTGAGTGTCCTGCGCTATCTGCGGTTGGCACCCCTGGTCCGCTTCGCCAGGCTGCATCACCCCCAGACCCCGCAGGGCAACATGGCCCTGGCCCTGGCCGTCGCCCGCATCCTGGCCGCACCCGGCCAGCACATCGGCGAGTACGACGTGCGTGAGTTCCTGGACAAAGAGGCCGCGCACCAGGTCGTCAGCTTCCGCGACCAGAAGGCGCAGAGCCGCCAGATCGGTGCGAAGTGGCACGGCGGCCCGCTCGCCGGGCTCACCGCGCCGACCCTGGTGCTGCACGGAGAACAAGACCCGCTGCTGCGCGTGTCGGCCGCACGCGACATCGCCGCTGCCGTCCCCGGCGCCCGTCTGCGCACCCTGCCAGGCGTGGGACACTTCCTCGCCGGCGACGTCTGGGCCACTTACGCAGACGAACTGCGCGCGCTCGCCGACCGCGTCGACGACCAGCCGTCCACCGTCCGTGAAGACTGAAAATCATGTGGTGGCCGCAGGCCACAACATAGATCCTGCCCGCCGGCATGAGAAGTTCGAGGTCCTGATGGGCCGGATGGCGGGCCGGTTCGCGCGGGTCGAACTTCATGGAAACGCTCGGGCACGGCACGGCACGGCACGGCACGATCACGATGGCGCCGGACACCTACGCACACACGTCATGCCCACGACGCTCAAGGCCGCCGCCGACCGGATGACGACGCCCTCGGCTTGGAGGAGCCGGCGGAATCAGACGGCGAGCAGGAGCCCCGCACCGAGGAGTGATCGGCTCTTCGGGCCGCGTTGATGTCAGCGGATGATGTACAAGGCCCCTCAGGATGAATCTGAGGGGCCTTCGACCTCTGCGCACTCGGCAGGATTCGAACCTGCAACCTTCTGATCCGTAGCTCTGCAGAGATCGGTCAATGAGGGTCATGGAAGCCACCGTTCGGTTCCTCGGAGTGGCTGTCGGCCATGGGCGGTCGCTGGGGTTGCTGTACTTCGCTGCTGTGCCACTCACAGGTCCACTCGGGACTCCGTCTCCCGGCTACCCTGCCGCAGCACGACGTGCGCCGGCCTGAAGGGCAGACCGCGGAGGGTTGACTCCATCACCCTGAAGAGCGCTTCTGCATCCTTCCCGTAGGCGTATAGCACTGCTTCGCCTCCGCCGAACTCGTTCCCGTCGACCTCGCCGACTCCCGCCTCCTCGGCGGCGACCGCCATGGCCCGCTCAGCGTCGAAGATCGCTTGGCGCTCGGCACGCGAGCCGTACTCGTTGTCACTGAGCCGGTAGTGGGCAATCACTGCTTCTTCCGGCGCCTCTGGTTCGGGAAGCCCAAAAAGCGTGTCCATGCGCGCACGATCCCACCAGCCTCCGACAACGCTTGACGGTGCACTCTTTCCAAGTCTGTTGGTGGTCCCGGGGGTATCGAACATGGCCGTTCGCCTGGGTTCATGGGCGGCCGCTCGTGAGGGTGGCGAGCGCCGTCGGTCTCGTCTGAACGGCCATGAACGCCGCTGAACGAGAATCGGTGAGACTGCCGTCCGGCCAGTCGCTCTAGTGGGCATTACCGGGCGGGCAGGGTTGCTGTGGTTGCTGTACTCCGCTGCTGTACCGCTACGTGCTGACCGGGCCGGGGCGGGCATCTGGGCGCCCGCGCGCCGATCCGGCGGTGGGGGGGACCGCCTACGCCACCCAGCAGTAGAGGTCGAACCCTTGATCATTCGCGACGCGGGCCAGTTCAGAAACCTCGGTCAGGATCTCGCGTGCGGGCTCGTCGTCCAGATCCTCTCCATCTTCGCTGCGCATGCGTTTCCAGCCCTTGGCGAGCTCGGCGATGCGAAGGTCGTCGGCGCCTGCCAACTCGCGGAGGAGCCGCTCGGACACCACGAACACCTCGCAGTCACCGTCCTCGGCGACACTGCGCGGCTCCCCGGCATCCAAAAGCGCATCGAAGCTTGTCGCGGTCGTCAGCTCTTCCCACTCCACGACAGAGATCTCAACCAAGAAGTTGCCCAATGTCACCGTCTCGAACGTGCCCTCGGGTCCACCCGAAAGGACGCTGGCCGCCGCTGACGTCTCATCCGGCGCAACGAAGAATTTGATGATCCTGCTCATCGCTGCATCATGGCTCAGCCCGCCGGTCTGGTGCACTGTCCACCTCCTGACTGATCTTGAAAACCGTCGCGGCAGCGATGCCACCCCGGGTTCAAACCCCACCGCCTCCACTCTGAGAGCAGCGGAAACGGCCTCCGACCCGGTTGGTTGGCCGGGGGCCGTTCTCGGGTCCGGCTACCGTGACTTACCGGCGTCCCCGTGGGTTCCCGCTGATCGGCACGCAAGGGGCACGACTGCCTCCTCGATGCGAACCATGGGCGGGACGGTCACTGAGGTCTGCTCGGCAGGTCAGTCGGTCGTCCGGGGTCGACGGCGGACGGCCACGGTTGCTGTGGGTGCGCTGTACGTTCCTGCTGTACGGCGGAGCCTGCGACGGGGGGTAGCAAGCGTGCGGGCACCTGGCCTCTTCTTCGTCATCCTGCCTTGTCTCGCCATCGCTTGCTTCGCTTGCTTCGCCGCGCTCCGCTCCCAGGACCACAAGATCGCCAAGAGCTTCGCCTATGGATGTCTGTTTGTCGGCGTGGGCTCCGTGACCATCCCCATTGCGCTCATCCTTCTCTGGGTCGCCTGGGCATCATTCGCATAGGGTGCGAATCACGCAGGAAGATGGCTGGGCGGTCATCCACCCGGAGCACCAGTTTTGGAAGATCGCGTATGCGGGTGGGTGCTAACCAGGTGAGACGCCGACCTGGGCGTTTCCGGTGCGTTGACCGCGACTCCCCGCTGTTCCCCGTGCAGCCCCCGGCCGGCACGCGGAGGGAACGGCGCTTCGCCGTCACCCCCCTCGATCGTCGGCCGACCACCCTGCCTCGGCACCAATTCAGGGATCGGTTTCCCGGCCGCGGGCGAGTCCGGCTGCCACTACAGGCAAAACGGTCATAAAATCTGCATGAATGGGTGCAAACAGGCATGAAACGGAATAAAATGGGCACTGTGCAGCCAAGGGGTGCATCACCGGGACAGTCCCGACGCCAGGAGACTCTCAATGACCTACGGAACGATGGCCGCTCCCGAGTCCAACCCCCGCGCCAAAGCCGCTTTGGCTGCCGACTGCGAGGTGTGCAACGGCTGGGGAACCGTGATCACTTCCCAGGGGCGGCACGAACTGTGCCAGGCCTGCCAGGCCCCCACCGAACGCGAGTGCCACGACAGCAGCTGATTGCAGGGGGTTCCGACACGCTCGGTCTGCTGCCGGCCGTGCTGGTCACGCCGGCGTCGACCACCGACCGGGACGCCGCACGCATCCTGCTGACGGCGGCCAGGGACCGCTTCGGGCGGCTGACACGGGTCTGGGCCGACGGCGGCCATACCGGCCGCCGCGTCGACTGGAGTGCGGCACAGCTCGGAGTCGTTCTCGACATCGTCCGCCGCAGCGACGGCATCAGCGGCTTCCAGGTGCTGCCCCGCCGCTGGGTCGTGGAACGGTCTTTCGCCTGGTGCCTGCGCAGCCGGCGCCTGGTCCGTGACTACGAGCGGCGCACCGACACCAGTGAAGCCGTCATCTGGTGGTCGATGACCATGCTCATGAGCCGCCGCCTTGCCGCCCACCGCCAGCAGCGTCGTGTTCCGGCAGCGGGGGAGGCAGCGGTGAACCGGCCCGGTTTCTGCTCGACCAGCCAGCCTCGTTCCACCAGCCGCTGCGGAAGCAAGTGAGGAAGAGGTGCCGGCCGCGCTCGGCAAACTGTCCGCCGCCATGGGCGGTACCGGGGCCGAGACCGGCTGATCCAGACCCCGTTGCTGTACTTCGCTGTTGTACGCCCCTGAAACGCAAGAGGCCCCGGATCTCTCCGGGGCCTCTCATCTGTGCGCACTCGGCAGGATTCGAACCTGCAACCTTCTGATCCGTAGGATCGGGCGGACGGTTGGGCGGGGTCTCCGCCTTCCTCCCGGCTGATCGCTGACGGTCGTGATCAACAGCCTCAGTGTGCCGTCGTTGCCGTCAGGGTTGCCGTCAGCGCTGGGCGGTGGCACCGGGTAGCGCCGACTCGCAGCGTGCGCAGGACTTCAGGCCCAGCCCGGCACAGGCCCAGCCCGGATGTGAGTTACACCTTTCTCCACAGGTTCAAGCACCCGTCGTCGCTTCGCTCCTCCGGGCGGGCGCGGGCGGCCGGCGGCGCCCGCGCTCATGTCTCCGCCCCGCTCGGCACCGCTGGCCGCCCGCTCCCGCCCAAGAGGCAGGCACCGGGCATGAGGTCAGAACACGTCGTGGCTGGGGCGGTCGGCTCCGCGACTTTAGCCAGCCACTTTGGCGCGAGCCTCGAAGATCATGGCCCCATCGTCGTGCTTTACCGGGCAGGTCCACAGACTGCCCGACGCGCCGGAAGCTTACGGGGCCATGATCACTCGCGCCAAAGCAGCTCCCGGCCAAAGTCGCTCCGCCGACCTCAGCAATGCACGTGCGGCCAGCCGAACCGAGGCCGCGCGCGAGCTGACCCTGGGACTAGGACTTGTCCGGGCGATCATGTGACGGCATCGTGCCTGAATCGTTGATGCCGGCATGGGGCGGGGCGAATTGACGGACAGGGGATGGGAACGGCTTCGGCCATTTCTGCCGGTCAGCAACGGCCGTTGCGGTCGGTGGCGGGATCACCGGCAGGTGATCGACGGGATCTTGCACCGGGTGCGGACCGGGGTGCAGTGGCGTGACCTGCCCGAGCGGTACGGACCGTGGAAGACGGTGTACGAACGCCACCGGCTGTGGTCGGCCGACGGTACCTGGGAACGGCTGCTGCAGCAGGTCCAGGCCGCGGCGGGCGCCGCGGGTGAGATCGACTGGGACATCGCGGTGGACTCCACCATCGTGCGGGCCCATCAGCACGCGGCCGGTGCCCGCACCGATCCGCCGCCGGCCCCCGTGTCAAAGGGGGGCGACGACGCCGAACATCAGGCCGAGACGCCGTGGCAGAGTCTGCTCGCTCGCCTGGTGGAGGTGGTGCAGGAGGTGAGGGCCTGGGCCGCTCGCGCGGCGGCTTCACCAGCAAGCTCCACCTGAGCGCGGACGGCCGCTGCCGCCCGCTGTCCCTGGTCATTACCGGCGGACAGCGGGCGGACTGCACCCAGATTGAGGCGGTACTGGAGAAAATCCGTGTCCCGCGGCACGGTCGGGGCAGGCCGCGCAAGAAGCCCGACAGCGTCACCGCGGACAAGGCCTACAGCAACGGCCCGTGCCGCGAGTACCTACGACGTCGCGGCATCCGCCACACGATTCCGGAGAGGGCGGACAGCAAGGCCGCCCGCCTGCGAGCGGGCGATCAACAAGCTCAAGCAGTCCCGGGCCGTGGCCACTCGCTACGACAAGCCCGGCTACGTCTTCCTCGGAACGGTCACTGTGGCAACAGCGATCATCTGGCTCCGCTCATGACCGAACGGACGCGCTCGGCTCAAGCGCAAAGCTCTGGCCAACCGCCGCGAGCAGTTCGAGTGGCAACTCTTTATCCCCCTGTCCAATAGCGAGCCCGAGCCAGCGACCGGGATCCCGGTGCGGCCACGCCTGCATGCTTCCAGCCAGCTGGCTCAGGCAGTTGATCGGCTCGGACACCGCCTCCCCCTCGAGGCCGGCCCGCAGATACGGCAACAGGTCAACGACGAGCGGCTCGCCCCAGCGTGCGGTAAGGGCTGCGAGTAGGGCGTCCAGGTAGGCCCTCAGGTCTGTGTCAGCCTCGCGCGCCGCTTGGCCGTCATCGTCATCCCAGAACTCCTGACTGGCTCGCAGGATGCGGACACGATGCTCAGGGCCACCCCACCCGGTGGCGTCATGGAAGTTCGCCTCCGGGAAAGGCTGTGCGAGCAGCTCGTCGATCAAGGAGAGGTACTCCTCAAGGGCCCCACTCGAAAAAGATCCGAACTCAGCGGTCGTCATGAGCGCAGGCTATGGGACTGCGCCGACAACCAACCCCTGGCCTTGCACACCGAACCGTGATCGCCCGGACAGCTCCTAGCAGTCGAGCTGCGCCTCGATCACTCCCGTAAGCCATCGCTCAACAAACTCGGCGACCGAAGAGGCTGCCCACCTGCGGCTGTCGGTCTCGTGATCCCAGAGGAAGACCTGCTCAAATTGCCCTGGTACAAGCACTACCCCGAACAAGTCACCATTGCCCGGAATGTCCGAGAAGAAGAGCAGCTGATCGAAGGCCATGTACAGGTCAGAGAAGGAGCTGCGCAGCTCCAGGTTCCGCTGGATGATCGTTTCGAGCGGCGACACCAGGTGATTGCCGTACTCGCCAACGACACCGTTGCTCTCCCGCAGCACCGAGATCAAGTCGTCCGGCAGCGGGTGCCCAAGGGCCTCCGCGGCCTCGCTCAAGGCGTCATCCGTGGCGGGAGCGCTGAACGCGATCTCGACCCCGCCAGCGTGCCGCGTGATCAACTCTTTCCACATTCGGCGATGATCGTACCGACCCCCAGATAAGGCAACCCCGAGCTATCCGCGATGCGTGCCCAACACGTGCCCGATGCAGCGGCGACTCACGGGGAACAGCGGAGAAGCCCGGTCAGTGCCCCAAGAACGCGCAGTCAGCATCTCCCCAGCTCAGCTCCGATCCGCATCCGGGTCTTCCAAACTGGGGCTGCTCGCCCTGGCCGCTTCGTTCGAGTGGCCGCCGCTCAGCGCCGACGAGCACGGAAATGCAGCCAGTCACGGTGGGTTGACCGGCGAGAGTGGCCGACGACGTGAAAGCCCACCTCACCCAGCTGGGCGGTAAACGGTTCGAACCGGTGCAAGACGTACCAGCGTTGGCGACTCGACTGGTAGGAGACCGGCTCCCATAGCTCGCCGTCACCTTCGGCGAGGCTGGTGATCAACTCGCCGCCTGTTCGCAGCACTCGCGCGAACTCGCTGAGCACGACCGGCACGTCGGACCTTGGGATGTGCAGCAGCGCGGCAGCACACCATATGGCATCCAGCGAGCTCGTTGCTATCGGTAGTGCACGCATATCGGCCTGAGCGACGCCTTGCGCGCCCTGCGAGGAGAGCATCCCCCAGGAAAGATCGAAACCAGTAGCGCGGAAGCCGCATTCCCGCAGTAACTGCGTGTGGTGGCCGGGGCCACAGCCAATGTCCGCGACGCGGGCTCCGCCCGGAAGCACTGCGGACAGGTAATCAAGATCGGCGGTGATCCACTTGGCCGGTCCGGCCCACCGCTCTGCGTACTCAGACGCGATGACGTCGTACGTAGCCCGTGTCTCCCGTATGTTGTCGATCACACCGCCACCCTACGACGAGAACATGCGTGGAGCAGCCGACATCAGCGAGGGCGAAAAGCCAGGGACCCCGGCACCGGTCGACGGACCGACCAGGGCGAGGCAGCGCCCGGCGAGCAGGGACCGAGCCGCGCGCATGATCGAACTCCTGGAGCGGTGGTCACACGACAGCGGCGCCGACGGCGGTGACGGCAGCGCTGACGGCAACGACGGGGGGCGGCAGCGGCACTCGGCAGCCTGGCACAGTGACTGCAAGGGACGATGGGTCCGGCCCACCGAGGTGTGCCCGCATCTTCTAAGCGCTTGGTCGGGCCAAGCAACCGAGCTGCTCCGGGACGAAGAGGTCGTGCCAGACGCGTGCCAGATCCAGCGGGGAACCACGGGGAACACCAGTGTATCGAGGAAGGGCCAGCCAGGCGCCAAGCCCGCACCGTCGCAGGTCAGAAGGGGAACCACCGCTGCAGCACCCAAGCTTCCCAAGCTGAGATGCACAGTGCCGGCGGCCGCAGCCTCCCCCACCGGTCCACATGACATCCTCTCCGCATGGCTGATTCACCATGGGCAGCACTCACTTCGGTGGAGCGCGATCTGATGGTCTGCGCCAGCGAGGCGTCGGGCATCCTCGCCTACGCGACGAGCGGCAAAGACGAACACGGCCACGCTGTCGATCTTCCGCACATTGTGCTCGGCCTCGTCGATCGCGGCTGGGTACACGTCCATCGCCTCGAACCTTGGACCGCACCGGACGGACAGGCAGTCGCGACATACGGCCCGCCGATACCCCGTGCGGAGATCCCCGAGGTCCTCAAGGATCCGGCGGTCTGGGACGACCCTGACGATCCAGATTGGATCGGCGCCGTCACGCTGTCAGCCACGGAGACGTGGCGAGCGCTCATTCGGCAGCAGAGCCACACCGCCGAATAGCCGGAGCAAGCGCCGCAGGTTGATGATGGGGCCCGCGCCCGGTGCCGACGAGGCGGGCCCCATGCAACCTGGCTGCCGTCGTCTCAATTTCCGTCTCATTCAGCCCCGTTCACCGCCGTACAGGCGAGACCTCAAGCCGTCCCCGCATCGGACGACCAGCCAACCATGAACGCAGTTGAACGCCCCTGCACGCCGCTCCACGAGGCACCAACAGACTTGGAAGGCGTGTTGAGGGCCTGACGGAGAGCCCGAACGCCTCGCGCGGTGCCGGCGCGACTAGGATCCCAGCCGGGCGAAGTCGTAGCGCAGAGGTAGTCGCGCGCGGTCTCCAAAATCGCGAGGACGCCGGTTCGAATCCGGCCGGCTTCGTCCGCCCAGGCTGCGCGAGGTGCAGTCCCAGGGGCACAGAATGGCCCCGTCAGCGGTACGGATCATCACGCAGTCGCTCGCATTGCTTCGGGACAAAGCGGTCCGTCGGCAAGACAGAACTAGTCAGCCACGCCCAGGTCCTCACGCATGATCCGGCGCATGGCAGTCAGTACGGGCTCTGCCGCCTTCAGGTCGATGAGTGCCTGATCCGCGCTCTCGCCCTCCCGAGCCAGACCCCGATCAATGCGCTTGGCAGTAGCGTCGATCGCGGCCAGGACAACGTTCAACTCGCGAGATGCCCTGAGTACCGCTTCGGGGACGATCATCTGAGCCTCGGCGTAGCGATCCCGGTAGTCCCGCCGCGCCTCCTCGACCTGGGCGCGGTCGTCGTCGGTGTAAACACTGTCCCGCATGCGATGGAGGGCGTCTTTCAGCATGGTGTGGAAGTGACGGGAGGCGCGGTTCATAGCACTGTACGCAGCGCGCCGCTCCTCAAACACCCGCCTTCCCTCCTCGACCTGCCTCTCTTCCGCCCGCTGGCGCTTCGTCGTCCAAGTCGTGATGACAGGCGCCAGGAGCGTGCCGAGCACTCCAACGACGGCAGTGACCATGGCGGCAGTCGTGGCACCCATGCACGCGACCCTAGCGGCTGGCCACCGTCGCTGGCCCCAGAACCCGTCAGCGGCTCGCTGACATCCATGCTTGACATCAACGACACCAGACAGGCACGCACGCGTCTCTATGTGGCTGGGAAGACAGTCAACATCACCGAGCCCACGGACTCCGGACCGAACTCCTAAAGCGGATGTCGCAGGTTCGATCAGCCGAGGTAGGGCCGCTCACGGTGCTCCAGGAAGTGACGGATCCGGAGCCGCTGCGTGTGGTGCATCGGTAGTTGATCAATCTCCTTCGGCTGGACGAACCGCAGCTCCGTGGACTCGTCCGAGATCGCCAGCCGGCCACCGACCACGCGGGCGGTGAAGCAGACGTTGAACTGTCTGCGTACCTCACCGTCCGAGTAGGCAATGATGTGGCGAGGGTCGGTGTAGGTGCCCACGAGCCCGGTGATCTCCACGTCCAGACCCGTTTCCTCCTTCACCTCTCGGACGGCCGTTCCCGGGAGTGAGTCGGTCATCTCCATGCCGCCACCAGGGAGCGCCCAAAGATCGTTATCCCGGCGGCGCTGAAGGAGGAGACGCCCTTCGTCGTCGGTCACCACGGCGGACGCGGCGACCACCAAGCTGTTCGGCTCAGGTGCCGCCGGGTCGTCGTAATACTCGGTCCGTGCCATGGTCACCCTTCTCGTACCGGGGCCGCGGTCTCCCACACCGCGTCAAAGCTGCTGACGTAAGTGTCGAACATGCCGCCCTCTCCGTTGCGCCGAAGATGCCATACGGGTGCACCGTAGGCGTTCACGCCCCAGACATGGGCATTGACCAGCGCCTGGTCATCTGCACGATAGATCGAGTTGTACAGCGTGGTGGCATGGGTCCGCACCTCGATGCCGGGTACCTCGGCCAGGGGGCGATAGTGCATGAGGGCGAGTCGGCAGCGGGACTCGATCCCATGGCCGAACCTCTCTTCGCTACCGCGCTGTTGGACGTTCGTGCTGTCCGGGTCGCCGATCGCGATACGGACAGCACACCCATCGGCAGCTCGCTCTCGCAACAAGTCGTTGAGCCGCGGGTACGCCTCGTGCAGGAAGACGGCCGCGTACACCAACACGTCGATGTGCTCGCGGGCCTGGGACAGCATGTTCACGAAGGTGGACACGGGGATGTCCGCCCGCTGGTCGTAGAGAGCCACAAGTTCCGGACTAACAGCGCGGGCAGGGCGTGCCTGTCGGAGCGCTGGCCATAGAGCGTGCACGTCTTCTCCTAGCGTTTCCGCTGCCAACATGGCCGTGGCTCGGCGTGGCGTACGCCCCAAATTGACCTATCGTTCGACGGACTTGGGATCGACTTCGACCCGGTCCGCGAGGGCGGTGTACGTCCAGCCGCCGGCCGCCATGGCAGCACGTAGCCTCTCGTTCGGCATCCCAATCTCTCCCAACACTCGGGGACGGCACTAGGGACGTTCTATCCGACGCGGGACGTCCTGAAGTGGTGTTTGTCGGAGGTTCCGACGTCCTCATGGGCGCCAGGATGCTCGTGCACATGGCGAGCAACCAGCAGACCAGACCAGGCATCGGTGAACTGGCGAAGGACCCTGCCAGCGGACGAATCGGCGTCGTCATGGGTGAGATCGGCGCCCGGGTGCAGATAAGGCCCATCGGTGGTGGCGTCGAGTGGGACGCCCGGCCGGACAACGTGGTGGTGCCGACAGCGCGGGAGGAACTGAGCGCCCGCCTTGCCATCAAGGACGGCAACCGCCGGGGCAGGCTGTGATGCGCGCCATCGGCCGATACGCGGGACCTCTGTTCATCATCGTGATCAGCAGCTCGTGTGGCCTGGTGATCGGCATGGCCCTCGGTATCCGCCGGTAGACCGGCTGGCCCCGAACGGGGTGCCACCTTCCTTGGCTCCCCCTTCCCCGTTCGGGGCCGGCCTTCCATCCCACTCGGTTGTCCTGGGCCATGCCTCGGTGACCGATGCGGGCGTAAGTGCCAGAGCACAGCGACACTCAAGGAGTTTTCGCATGACGGCAACGGCCAACGACCAGAGGACCGGGCGCGCGGTGGCCGGTGAGGAGCTGTTCGACAGCCTCACCCACTTCGTGGTCGTCCACAACGGGCAGTCACCCGAGCGGGCGGCACGGATCGCGGACCAGGCGGTGGCCTTCCTGGTCACTGCGGCAACCGCCACCGTCCCCATGGTCCCGTCGGACGACGTGGACCTCGGCCTGCACGCGCTCATCCTGCACACGAAGGAGTACGCCGCGCTCTGCGAGCAGAACGCGGGCCGCTTCCTGCACCACAACCCGACGCTGGGCGGCGGACCCGTGACCGGGAGAAGGTTGCCGCCTCCGCGCACGCGATGAAGGCTGCCGGGTTCATGGTCTTCGACGACCTGTGGACCGTGGACGGCACGAACCTCGCGCAGTGCGACTCGGACTGCGGTCGACCGTACGGCCAGGCATAGCAACACGACGCGGCCGGCCTCGACTCTGGGTCGGCCGCCTCGCCCGGAAGGAGAACAGACGTTGTCCGGGACACCCCCTGAACTGCCGATCGTCGTGCTCGACGCACTCATGCCCACGGCTCAGCGCCTGGTCCTCAATCGCCGGGGCTCCACGGTCTGGGAGGTGGAAAGCCACAGGGGCCACTACGCCGTGAAGGTCGGCTACCCGATCGAGGCAACGACGGACTGGTCCGCCCAGCCCTGGACGGCGCTCGCCCCCGCACGTGAAGGTGCCGTGCTGCACCGCCTCGGGTGCCCTGACTTCGCGTACGGCGAATGGGACGGCGGTACCTGGAACTTCCAGCCGTGGCGCGAAGGACCGGATCTCTACCAGCTGTGGGAGCCCTGCCGTGAGCCGGACTCGCGCATCGAGCCGCACACCAGCGTGGCCCTGAGTTGTGTGGAGGCGCTGGCCGAACTGCATGCCCAGGGCTGGGCCCACGGCGATGTGCAGCCCGCGCACTTCATCATCGGGCCGGAACGGACCCACCTCATCGACTTGGCTTTGGCGCGCGGTGGGCACGTGCCCGAGGGGTACGACTTCCCGTTCCGCGGCTGCCTCGTCCACTACGAGGCGCCGGAGATCGCGCGCAGTGTACTCGCGACCGGAGCGGCGCAGGCCACACCCGAAGCCGACATCTACGCACTCGGCGCATCACTGCTCATCTCCGCCACGGGCTGGCGGGCGGTCGAATACCCGGACGACGCACCGCGCTCCGTGCAGCGACAAGCGGTGGCGGACGGCAGGCGGCGGCCGGTGAAGGTGCAGGACGAACTGGGCGAGCTGATCGAGGCCATGCTCAGCCATGCCCCCGAAGACAGGCCAACGATCTACGAGGTCGGTAAAGCCCTGAGCTAAGCCCGCTGACGCCGCGCACGGCGAAAGCCGACCACACGCAAAGACCGGACCACCCCTCAGCCTGGACAGCATTCCGGGTGGTCCGGTCACGGAGGCCCTGATCAGGACCCCGGTGCCGATGGTACCGGGGCCATTGGCGTGCTCGGATTCGGGCGCTGCTTCAACACCGGCCTTTCGATGTCGATTTGAAAGGGGTTCTGACCTGAGCCACAGAAAGTCAGCCACGACGACGGGGGCGCCGAACGGGCACCCGTCACGTGTGTTGCAGCAACCCCCCACTGGCCTCGGCCACGCTGCCATGCTTTTGATCTTTAGCCCGCAGACGCCTCCGCTTCGCCCCCGCCGGTCACTCAGCGATGGCGCGACCGGTCCGCAGGCCGCGACGAAGCCGGGCGCCGCGCCACGGATCTTGTCGGCGCCGTGCGCTTGGTTGTGCCGGTACTGGTGGCCATGTGGCCTGGGGCGGTGGGCGGTTGGGTGGCGTGGTTGTGCTTGGCGTACGTCGGCCTGGTCCTGGTGCTCGGAGTGGTCGGGTTGCTCCCTGGTCTGGCTGTCCGCCTTGGCGATTCTGCGCGCTGAGCGGCGGGGGGCCGCCGGAGCGGTGGCGGAGACATGGAGCGGTGGCGGCCACGGGCCGCCAGCGCGCGCGGACCGCCGTAGGCGGGCCGCCTTGATCCAGTAAAGAAACTCTGAACAGCTCCGCAGGGCAGGGCAGGGCAACGCGAGAGACACGCGACCGCACGATGAACAAGCGCCGGACCTGCGTCAGAAGGCCCGTCGGGCAAGCGATCAAGCAGTGCCCCGGCGGTTCGAGCTAGCACCTACGCGACGACGGCACGGCGGCAAACGAGGAGCGATGGCCGAGCACATACCGGACAGCGAAATGGGGTTGACCAGCATTCACGCCGGGGACGCAGAACAGATGACCGCGCTGATCAAAGAGATGCGGGCCATGGTCGGTCGCCTCAGCAGGGAGACCAGAGAGTTGCGAGAGGAAGTGGCCAAGCTCAGGACTACGACTTCGCCTGCTGGGCAGCCTTCAGCTCCTCGACCTCACGCCGCAGTTCCTGATGATCAGCGCTGAGGGCACGGATCTGGCGGCCGTGCTCGTCGGCTACGGCTATCCCCTCCTCGGATCCTCGGCGGATCGGGTGGCCCTCGAATCGGCCCTCGTGGCCTTCCTCTACAACTCCCCGGAGAACCACGCATGAAGGATCAGAACGCCTTGGCTGAAGGGGTCGTCGGCCACACGCCCCTATTCGTCGTCCTGGTGCTCGCCGTGATCGTCGGCTGGGCGGTTTGGTGGGTGGTCCGCTACCTGCGCGCCGACACCATGACCCGGCAGTCCATCCGGCAGACCGTACGTGTGCGGTGGGGCTGGAAGCGACTCGCACCGATGCTCAAGCTGTCGGTCACGGACAAGACCCCGACCGCGCCGGCAACGCTGGCGAACACGAACGGCAAGCCCATCAAGCCCCGTATCCTCATACCCGCCCTGCGGGTGACGCACGACGCGTACGGAGTGATCGCACGGGCGCGGTGCCTGCCCGGCGTGGGCCTCCAACAGTTCCAGAAGGCTGCCCCACATCTGGCGGACGCCTGGCGGTGCACACGGGTGGCGGTCACCCAGGACAAGCCGGGTCAGGTCCTCATCCGGGGGGTGCGCCTCGATCCGCTGAAGTTCCCCACCGAGCACCAGCCCACGGGTGACGTGCCGGATGAAACGGCGCGGTGGGACCTGGGTGTGGACGAGCACGCCCAGCCGGTGTCCGTGGACCTCACGCAGGTACCCGGCGTGACCGTGGCCGGCCTGCCGGCTTCGGAAAGACCAGCCTGGTCAACCGACTTCTGTCGGACTGGGCACCCTCGCCTGCGGTGCAGTTCGCCTGTGCGGACGGCAAGGTCTCGGCTGCGTACGAGGGCGACTACGCCGACTGGGTGCAGCGCATGTTCGCCTTCGTGGGCGATGACCTGGAAGAAGCCAACAAGCTGTTCCGTCACCTCGTGGAACTTCGCCGTGCACGATCGGCCTCGGTGCGCTCGGTGCTCGGCGTGAAATCCATGTGGGACGTCGGCCCGTCCGACCGCTGGCCGCTGGCCGTGCTGATCATCGACGAAGCCCACACCTACTTCCGCGACCACCAGGGCAGTGACCCGAGGACCAAGAAGCTCGCCGCGCTGACCGCAGAAAACGCCCGGCTCGTCGAAGACCTGGTGAAGAAGGGCCGTTCCGTGGGCCTGCTCGTCATCCTCACCACCCAGAAGTCCACCGGCGACGCGATCCCGACCTTCATCCGGGATGTGTGCCCCGTGGGCCTGAGCTTCGCGCAGAAGACCGCCGAAGCCGCTGTGGCCGCGCTCGGCGAGGAGATCCGGGAATGGCCGGACGCCGACCCGATCAACCTCCAGGACCCCACCTATGTCGGCGTCGCGTCCATGAACCACCAGTCCCAACCCGGCTTCACCCGCATCCGCACGCCGTACGTGCCGGACGCGGACGCAGCCCGCATCGCCGACCAGACCGCGAACCTCACCGCCGACCCTTACGCCCTCCTCGAAGCCGTCCTCGGCCCTCGCATGGGGGACGTGGACCTCGTCAAGGCCGACTCCGAATCGGCCTGACCACCCCGGCACTGCACAGTCACGGCCCACCCGAGAGGAGGTGAACACCCATGACAGAGGACGGGATCACTCAGCGCACCATCACCGCCGTCATGATCGTCATTGCCGCGCTGGCGTTCGTCTTCTCTTTCGGCAACGTCTGGTCTCTCGCCCTGCGCCTGGGCGTCCCCGCCCCGATCGCACCGCTCATCGCTCCCATGGTGGACCTGTCCGTGGTCGGCCTCTTGGTCGCCCTGCGCTACCTCTCCCTTCGCGGTCTACCTGCCGAACAAATGACGGCGGCCACCCGGCTCATGCACTTCTCCGGACTGCTGACCCTGGCGCTCAACGTCGCCGAACCGATCGTCGCCGGACACTACGGCCGTGCCGCCGTGGACGCCGTGGCCCCGCTGCTCCTACTCGGCTGGGGCGCTGTCGGCCCGCAGCTCCTGCGCGCCTTCCACACGGTCGCCCGCCCGGCCAACCCGGACTCCGCGCCGGACGAGACAGGGCCGGAAGCCGACACGAGGCCCACCCCGGCTGCACCCAGGGCACTGCCCGTCACGCCAGAACAGAACTCCGTGCCGGTCGCTCCCCTCGTCGCCCCGGCTCCCGCCGCGCCTGCGGTCAAGGTGCCTGAGCCCCTGCTGGCCGAAGCACGCTCGATCGCCGCGTTCCACCACACCGAGCACGGCGAACCCATCACAGCGGCCCAGCTCAAGACGCGGCTCGGCATCGGCCTGCCCATGGCCACCGCCCTCCACGCCGCTCTGTAGGGCCGCTCCCTCCGCCGGCTTCCCGGCACCTCCCACCCCTGGGCCCACCTCGTCATGCCCTGCGGGCAGCAGCCCGAGCGCACTGAATCGCTGCTGCCCGCAGACCCACCCTCGTGCCAGAAGGGAGACCGCACCACTGATGCGCCCCCAATTGGATCTCCGCCATGTGATCAGCCCCGGTCTGCGGGACCTGATCGATCTGGCCAACACCCACGACTTCGACCGCGTCACCGAACAGGTCCGCAACCTGCACGGCTGCACCCACCCCGTCAATCTCCACGGCTGGACCACCACCACCGACCAGACCACCAAGGAAGTCGTCCGCTCCTACCGCTCCGAAGACGAGCCCTCCGGACGCCTCCTCACCGTCTGCGGCAACCGCCGCGCCTCCCGCTGCCCCGCCTGCTCCCGCGTCTACGCCGCCGACACCTACCACCTCATCAAGGCAGGACTGTCCGGCGGGAAGAACGTCGCCGAAACCGTCCGCGACCACCCCCGCGCCTTCGTCACCCTCACCGCCCCCTCCTTCGGCCCCGTCCACAACCGCCCCACCACCGACACAGGCAAACCCCGGCCCTGCGCCTGCGGCGACACCCACGCCGAAGACGCCCCTGAACTCGGCACCCCGCTGAACCCATCCGCCTACGACTACGCCGGGGCCGTGCTCTGGAACGCGCACGCCGGACAGCTCTGGGCACGCTTCACCACCTACCTGCGCCGCGCCCTGGCCGAACACCTCGGCATGACGCAGAAGGCACTGAACACCGCCCTCCGCGTCTCCTTCGCCAAGGTCGCCGAGTACCAAAAGCGCGGCCTGGTCCACTTCCACGCCGTGATCCGCTTCGACGGACCCGACGGCCACACCAGCGCGCCCCCGCCCTGGGCCACCTTCGACGCCCTGAAAACCGCCGTGGGCCTGGCTCGGAAGCGCGCCCGGCTCACCGTCGAGTCGGACGCAATCGGCGAACGAGTCATCGCCTGGGGCCGCCGGTTCAAAGTCGGCCCCATCTCGGCCCTGGGCGACGGTGAACTGACCGACGCCAGGGTTGCCGAGTACACAGACGCCAAGGTCGCCGGATACATCGCCAAGTACGCCACCAAGAACGCCGAAGGCGCGGGCACCGTCGACCGCACCCTGATCTGCCGCCCTTGCGCCGGACGCGGCTACGTACGCGGCCCCGACCGCTTCCACGACCGGTGCGCCGACTGCGACGGCACCGGACAGGCCGAACCCATCAAGTCCCTGCCCGTCCAGCAGCACGCCCGGCAGATGATCTGCACCGCCTGGGCGCTCGGTCACCTCCCGGAGTTCGCCGAACTCAAGCTCTGGAAGTGGGCCCACATGCTCGGCTTCCGCGGCCACTTCTCCAGCAAGTCACGCGCCTACTCGACCACTCTCGGCGCCCTCCGCGATGTACGCCGCGCCTGGCGCCTGGCCCAGGCCGAAGCCGCCCGCGCCCGCGCCGGCCTCCCCACCACCGACGAAAACACCACCCTCGTCACCGCCTCCTCCTGGAACTACCTCAGCAGCGGCTACCGCCCCGGTGAAGAACTCCTGGCCGCCCAAGTCCGCCACGACATAGCCCACGCCCAACGCCTCAAGCAGGAAGGACTGGTGCCCGCATGACGACGACCGTCCTCACCGTGGACCAGGTCGCCGAGCGTCTCGGCATCAGCCGGTGGAAGGTCCACGACCTGATCCGCTCCCGCGAACTCGCCTCCTTCAAGATCGGCCGCTGCCGCCGCATCAGCGAAGCAGCCGTGGACTCCTACATATCCCTCCGCACCGAACAGGAAGCCGCCTGATGGCCAAGCCGAAGAAGAACGCCAACAACGAAGGCACCATCTACCAGCGCAAGGACGGCCGTTGGGAAGGCAGCGCGTACGTGCTGACGACGGACGGCACGTACAAGCGGCGCAGCGTCTACGGCAAGACCTGGGACGACGCGCACGAGAAGCTGACCAAGCTCAAGGCCGACTCCCTCAACGGCCTCCCGGTCGCCACCAGCAAGATGACCGTCGCCCAGTACCTGACGTACTGGCTCACGAACGTCGCCAAGGGCAAAGTCCGCCGAACGACCTACGTCAACTACGAATCGCTCGTCCGTAACTACGTCACGCCCGAGTTCGGCAGGAAGAAGCTGACCCGGCTCACCGCCCGAGACATCGGGCCTTCCTGACCAAGACGGCGGCCACCTGCCAGTGCTGCGCGCAGGGCAAGGACAAGAAGCGGCCGGAGCACAAGCGGCGCTGCTGCGCCCTCGGCAGGTGCTGCAAGAAGCTCCCGTCCGACCGGACCGTGCGCTTCCTGCTGGTGATCCTCCGGGCCGCCCTCCAACACGCCGTACGTGAGGACGAGCTTCCCCGCAACGTTGCCCGGAACGTGGAGCTGAGCATGGGAACGCAGCGCGAAATCGAACCGCTCACCGCCAAGGAGGGGCGTCAGCTCCTGGCGGCGGCCCGTGACAACCGGCTGTGGGCCGCGTACGAGCTGGCCGTCCGCATCGGCCTGCGGCGCGGTGAGGTGCTGGGACTGCGCTGGTCGGACGTGGATCTTCATGAAGGCGTCCTCACCGTCCGGCAAGCCCTACAGCGGGTCGGCGGCGAACTGCTGATCGTCGCGCCAAAGACTCAGCGATCGGCCCGCCGCGTGGCCCTGCCGGCCGAGTGCGTGACCGCGCTCCGTGCCCAGCGCGCGCAGCAGATAGCCGACCGGAAGGCGGCCGGTGCCAACTGGAAGGGGACAGGTCAGGGCCTCCTCTTCACCACGAAGAACGGGACCCCCATCGAGCCGCGCAACCTGAACCGGTCCTTCGAGGCCCTGTGCGCCCGCGCCGGCGTCCGTAGGGTGCGCTTTCATGACCTGCGCCACACCTGCGCGTCCCTGCTCCACGAACAGGGCGCCGATGCCCGAATGATCATGGAAGTCCTGGGCCACAGCTCCATCCGCGTGACCATGGACATCTACACGTTCGTACGGCTCGACTCCCAGCGCTCCGCCTTCGACCGCGTCGGGGATGCACTGAGGGGTGACGGCAACGATCCGGATGATGACGACGGCGCGGCGAGCGTCCCGGTAGCGTTCTGATCGACCCCGTTTCCGCCCTCTGAGGCGGTTGCCGTCAAACACTGCCGTCAAGGCAAAAGCCAGAGGCCCTGTGGATGACTCCACAGGGCCTCTGGTCTGCTGTGCACTCGGCAGGATTCGAACCTGCAACCTTCTGATCCGTAGTCAGATGCTCTATCCGTTAAGCTACGAGTGCTTGTTCTTTTGTTTTTGTCCCCGTTCCGGTTCCTTTCGGCCCGCCCCGGCGACAGGAAGAACATTACATGACTGCCGCCGTCATGTGAAATCCGATTCGCACACCCCTTGTGACCTGCGGAAACGCCCGTGGGCGGGTGCGGGGCGTTGGAGGGGCGGAACGCCGAAGCCCCGGTCCGGGGACCGGGGCTTCGGGATCGGTGCGGAGGCGGAGGGATTTGAACCCTCGATGGGCTTTAAGGCCCAAACCGCATTAGCAGTGCGGCGCCATAGACCGGACTAGGCGACGCCTCCAGCACAACCGCTCCCGCGAGCGCGCGAGTGGTGTGTGCAGATGATGACACAGCCGAGCGGCCTGTCACCAATCGCCCCCCACGGTACTAGGCAGTCGGGCCGCAGGGCAAAGGCCTTCCGCCCGGCGAGGCGCGGACGCAACGTTCGGGGGGTCCGCGCGTTGGACAGGGCATGGTCTTTCTTCTTCTGCGAGGTCCCGGGCGGACCCCTGCCCGGCGGGAGCCTGGACGGGCGGCCCCCCGCCGGACTCGCGTGCCCGGCGGCTGTGTACCCGTCCTCGCCGCCGTATCGGGTCTGATCGGCCTCGCCGCCGTGCCCGCCGTCGCCGTGCCCGGCATGCCGCCGCCCGTGCGGCCCGAGGACCGGGCCGGTGATCACCTCACCGTGGTCGTGCGGCACGCCGGCGCCGGGCGGGACGGGACGTACGAGCTGTTCTGTCACCCGGCCGGCGGAACCCACCCGGACGCGGTGCGGGCGTGCCGGGCGCTCGACGCGCAGACGAACTGGGGACGGGACCTGTTCGCCCCCGTCGCGCCCGGCACCGTCTGCACCATGCTCTACGGCGGCCCGGCCACCGCCCACGTCACCGGCACCTGGGCCGGACGCAGGGTCGACGCCGCGTACGACCGCAGCAACGGATGCGAGACCGGGCGGTGGGACCGGATGGTGCCTCTCCTGCCGAGGGTCGCAGCAGTGACGTAGGGCCGGGGGACGGGCGGGTGGTTCCGGCCGGAGGACCGGCGGCCGGGGCGGTGGGTACGGGCGGGGGCCGGGTCGGGCCCGGGCACCGTGCCGGACGCGTCGGCCCGCCTCCCCGCCGCCCCCGTGGGCGTCCCCTGACGGAATCCCCCCGGTCCGGTAAAGGTCCCGCGAAGGTCCCGGGGAGTCGGAGGGTGTGGCCGGCGGGTCGTGGCCGAATCGGTGTCACTTCGTCGTGGGACCTCGCTCTCATCCGGCATCGCGAGCGCAACGCGTGCGCTTAGACTCCCTCGCGTGACACGTCGCGGGCCGGTTGGCAAGATGGCCCGAGCGGTCGGCAAGGTGCGGTGACAGGGAGGAAGCGTCTCGTGAGCAGCAGGCCATCCCGAGGCGCTGCTCGCCTCGCAGCCATACTCGACGCTCTGCCGGACGCGTTGGTCCTGGTCAACGCCAACGGAACCGTCGTCAACGCGAACACCATCGCGCTGGAGGCCTTCGAGGCGCCCGGCACCGCGCTCGTCGGACGCGGGTTGCTCGATCTGCTGCCCGAGTTCGACTCGCGGCTCATCCCCGGGTCGATGCGGCGTCCCGATCACATGGATCCGCGGGGGCGCACCAAGCCGACGCGGATGGTCGCGCGGCGGACCGACGGGAGCGAGTTCCCGGTCGAGGTCACGAGCGCGAATCTGGAGAACGGGCAGCAGGCCTACGACGGTTACGGATACACGGGTGACGAGCTGCTCATGCTCGTCGTCCGGGACCTGTCCGGCACCGTCGACACCGAGGCCGAGCTGGCGCGCTCGCAGCGGCAGACCGAGATGATCCTGCGGGCCGCGGCGGAGGGCGTCGTCGGCACCGACACCGACGGGCGGATCGTGCTCGTCAACCCGGCCGCCGCCCAGATACTGGGGTACCGGGCCGGAGAGCTGGGCGGCAAGGAGCTGCACACCCTCGTGCTGCACTCGCGCGCCGACGGCTCCCCCTTCCCGTACGAGGAGTCGCCGCTCGCCGACACCCTGCGCTCCGGGCGCAAGCACCGGGTGCGCGGGCAGGTGCTGTGGTCCAAGGGGGACGAGAAGGTCTCCGTCGATCTGACCACCGCGCCGGTGCGCGACGGTGACCAGCTCGTCGGCGCCGTGATGACCTTCACCGACCGGCGGCCGTACGAGGTGCTGGCCGCGGAGAAGGACGCGCTGGAGAAGGCGCACGCGCAGGAGCTCGAGCGGCTCTCCGAGGAGCACTCCTCCGACCTGACCGCGCTGCGCCAGCAGCACGTCACCGAGCTCGAGGAGCTGCGCGAGAAGCACGCGGAGGAGCTCGCGGCCGGCGAGGAGCGGTACGCCGCGCTCGGCGAGCGGGAGAAGGACCGGTACGAGGCGCTGGCGGGCCGGCACGAGCAGCTGCTGACGCTGCTCGGGCAGTCGCTGCGCGGGCCCCTGGAGGAGCTGCGGCGCGAGCTGGCGGCCCTGGCCGCCGACGACGCCGGGCAGCTGTGGCCGGAAGCCAACCAGGTGCTGCACCACCTGAGCGCCGGGTACTCCAGGATCACCACCCTCATCGACAACGTCCTCGGCTACCAGCGGCTGGACGCGGGCGCCGAGGAGATCACCCGTACGAAGGTGATGCTGGACGCCGTCGTCGCCGCCGGCGTGGAGGGGGCCGTCGAGTTGATCGGCCCGGGCCGGGTGCAGTTCGCCGTGCACGCGCCGCCCATCGAGGCCGAGGTGGACCCGCAGCGGCTCGCCACCGCGCTGGCGCATCTGGTGGCGGACGTCGCCGGTGTCGACGCGACCGGCAACTCGCCCGTGTCCGCGGGCGGTTACCTGGACAACACCGTCGTGGTCGCGGCCGCCCAGCGCGGCGAGGTCGCGCGGATCGAGGTGCGCGGGCCGTACCCGGGCGGGGACGCGGTGCACGAGCCGATCGTGCGCGGGATCGTACGGGCCCACGGCGGCGTGCTGCAGACGCACGAGGTGCCGGGCATGAGCGGCAGCGCCTATGTGCTGGAGGTGCCGCTCGGCGGTGGCGCCGGGACGGTCGACGCGATGGCCGGTGGGCAGGCGGCCGTCGGGGAGCTTCCGGCCGGGCAGGCCGTGCCGGACGCGAGCGGGCAGGTCGCCGGTGGCGGTGAGCTGGTCGTGGCCGGGGGCGGCGGGCAGGCCACCGGCGGGCGGCGGCGGGCCCGGCGGGCCTCCACCGACGCCTTCCTGGAGAGCGAGGTGTCCGGCGCGGGCCGGACCCGTGAGGCCGGCGCGGCCGCCCCGACCGGACGCCGTCGCAGGCGTGCCGCCGCGCCCGCCGAGAAGACCGGTGCGGTCCCGGCCGACGCCGCGGAGACCGCGTCCGGCGGTACCGGGCGGCGCCGTGGCCGGCCCGCCGAGGCCGGTGACGGCGCGGGAGTGAGCGAGGGTGCGGTGGTGACCGCGGCCGAGCACGCCGCGGGCGCCGCCGCCACCGGTACGGGCCTCGGCGCAGCCGTACCCCCGCAGGGTGTACCCGCCCGCCCCGACTCCGGCGCACCGCAGTCCGCCCTGCCGCCCGCGCTGCCGGCGGCGGGGGGCGGGCGGACGCCGGGTGCGGAGGCCGTCCCGGCCGAGGATGCGCAGCCGACGGGGCGGCGCCGGCGTGCGCTGGCCGCAGCGGCGGAACGGGCCGCGGCCCAGGAGGCGAGCGGTCCTCGTACGGTCTTCGCCCTGCCGCCGGCCGAGGCCGACCGCTCACCGGAGTCCCCGGACGCGGCGAACGGGGTGGGTACGGTCCCGCCCGGCGGCATTCCGGGCACGGTCCCGCCCGGCGGCATTCCGGGTGCGGGCGTGCCCGGGGCTCCCGCAGCACCCGTGGGCGGCGTGCCGGCCGGCCCCGGCGCGGGCGTGCCCGTCGGTACCGCTGCCGTCCCGGGCGCCGAGCGGGAGCCGCAGTTCGTGGGACAGGGGCCCGGGCAGGTGCAGGTGCCCGCTCAGCCGCCGCTGGCCGTCGTCGGCGTACCCGGTGACACGGGCCACCACGACGCCGTACCCCTCGACCAGGCCGCGGACCGCACTCCGCCGCAGCCGCACCCGACCGGCGCGCCGACCGGCCGGCGTCGCCGCGCCGTGGCCCAGCCCGCGGAAGCCGCTCATCCGGTGGCACCACCGCAGGGGACCGCGCCCGGCACCGCACAACCGGCCTCGGTACCGATGCCGCCGGCCGCCCCCGCTCCCGTGCCACAGGCCGCTTTGGGACAGTTCGCCCCGGGGCAGGCCGGTCCCGCACCGGCCCTGCCGGCCCAGGACGCCCCGGGCCAGGTGACTCCCCCTCACGGTGTCCCGGTGGCTGCTGGCCAGGTGACTCCCCCACAGGGCGTTCCGACGGCTCCGGGGCAGGCCGGACCGCAGCCGGTCGGGACGCCGACTCCCGGTCGGGGCACGCCGGTTCACGGCGTTCCGGCGCAGGGCACGGCCGGAGCGGGCATCCCCGCCCAGAACGGTCCCGTGGCCCAGGCGGCGCCCGGCCAGGCGGTGCCGGCCCAGCAGTCCGCCCCCGCTGTGGCCGCGACGCCGCCCGGCGGTACGCCGAGCGCGCAGCCGCTGCCCGCGGAGGCCGCTGCCGGACCGGTGCCGGCCGCCGTCCAGACCGCCGGCGTGCCCCAGCAGTGGCCCGGTGCCGATGACACCTCCGGCGCGGGCACGCCCGTGCCGCAGACCGGTACCCCGGCCGCCGGCATCCCGCGGGCGGCACAGCCGTTGCCCGCCGCGGGGACGGCGCTCGACCCGAACTCGACGCAAGGACGGGCGATCAGCGTCCGCACGCTCGGCCAGGGTGTGCCGTTCGCCCGGCAGGCCGCGCAGGTGCAGCAGCCGACGGCGACCCCGCCGCCGCACGCGCCCGGCGGCTCCGGCCGCCGGCGAAAGCTGGGCACGCCCCCCGACCCGGCGCAGCGCACGGAGCAGCAGCCGGAGCAGGCGGCCCGGCCGCATCCGCCGACCGAGCAGACGCCCGCTCCCGCGCCCCCGGCCGGGCAGTCCCGGCTCACTCCGGGCACCGAGGGCGCCGGACGGTCGTACGCCATCGGCGCGCCGGACGCCGACGCCGCCGAGGGACCCGAGCCGCTGGACGGTCCGGGCGGTGCCGTCGAGGTCGCGGACGCCCCGCGTCCGCAGCCGCTCGACGACGAGCTGCCGCCGGAGCCGCTGGACAACCCGCGCCGGCTGCTGGTGTGGCCCGCGCCGGACGCGACGACCCAGCAGGCGCTGAGCGACCGCGGCTACCGGCCGGTGATCGTGCACTCCCGTGAGGAGGTCGACGCACAGATCGCGGCGTTCCCGGCCGCGCTGTTCGTGGACCCGCTGACGGGGCCCATCACGCGGACGGCGCTGCAGTCGCTGCGCCAGGCCGCCGTGGCCGCCGAGGTGCCGGTGCTGGTGACGGCCGGGCTCGGGCAGGCGACGCGCGAGGCGGCGTACGGCGCCGATCCCGCCGTACTGCTGAAGGCGCTGGCGCCGCGTGACAGCGAGCAGCATCCGCCGCGGGTGCTGCTCATCGAGGAGCACGCGGAGATCGCGCTGGCGCTGACCTCGACGCTGGAGCGGCGCGGGATGCAGGTGGCGCGCGCCGCGAGCGACAACGACGCGGTGACGCTGGCGGGGCAGTTCCGGCCGAACCTCGTGGTGATGGACCTGATGCAGGTGCGGCGGCGGCAGGCCGGCCACACCGGGATCATCGACTGGCTGCGTGCCAACGGACAGCTCAACCGGACCCCGTTGGTCGTCTACACCGCCGCCGTCGACCAGGCCGACCTGCCCCGGCTGGCCTCGGGCGAGACGGTCCTGTTCCTCGCGGAACGCTCCACGAGCACGGAGGTGCAGAGCCGGATCGTGGACCTGCTGGCGAGGATCGGCACCAACTAGCGCACGCCTCTCACCTGCGCGCACACCCCGGGCACGGTCCGGTGGTCTCTTGATCGCCGTGCCCGGGGACTGCCCGCAGCCGACGGCGAAGCGCCGGGCGGCACGCACCGCCGCCCGGCGCGCCCGGCGGCCTCACAGGCGGGTGACGTCCAGCCGGCCGTCCGCGTACTGCCTGCGCAGTACCTTTTTGTCGAACTTGCCCACGCTCGTCTTCGGCACCGACTCGACGATCGTCCACCGCTCGGGCAGCTGCCACCTGGCGATCTTCCCCTCCTCGGCGAGGAAGGCGCGCAGGGTCTCGAAGTCGGCGGTGGCCCCCTCGCGGAGAACGACCGTGGCCAGCGGGCGCTCGCCCCACTTGTCGTCGGGTACGGCGACCACTGCGGCCTCGGCGACGTCCGGGTGGGACATCAGCGCGTTCTCCAGCTCCACCGAGGAGATCCACTCGCCGCCGGACTTGATGACGTCCTTGGCGCGGTCGGTGAGGGTGAGGAAGCCGTCGGGGGAGATGGTGCCGACGTCACCGGTCTTCAGCCAGCCGTCCTCGCTGAACTTGTCGGCGGGGCGCAGGGGTCCGGCGTCGGGGCCGTTGTAGTAGGCGCCCGCGATCCAGGGGCCGCGCACCTCCAGCTCGCCCGCCGACTCGCCGTCCCACGGGAGGCGTTCGCCGTCGGGCCCGGTGAGGCGGGCCTCCACACCGGCCGGGAAGCGCCCCTGGGTGAGGCGGTAGGCGAACTCCTCCTCGGTGCCCACCGCGTGGGCCGGCGCACGGGCCACCGTGCCCAGCGGCGAGGTCTCCGTCATGCCCCAGGCGTGGCAGACGCGCATGCCGAGCTTGTCGAAGGCCGCCATGAGGGAGGGCGGGCACGCGGCGCCGCCGATGGTGACCTGGGCGAGGGAGGAGACGTCGCGGGGCCTGTCGTTCAGCTCGGCGAGCAGGCCCTGCCAGATGGTCGGAACGGCCGCCGCGTGGGTCGGCTTCTCCCGCTCGATCATCTCGGCGAGCGGCGCGGGCTGGAGGAAACGGTCCGGCATCAGCATGTTGATGCCGGTCAGGAAGGCGGCGTGCGGCAGGCCCCAGGCGTTGACGTGGAACTGAGGGACGACGACCAGCGAGGTGTCCTGGTCGGTCAGGCCCATCGACTGGGTCATGTTGAGCTGCATCGAGTGCAGGTAGATCGAACGGTGGCTGTAGACCACGCCTTTGGGGTCGCCCGTCGTGCCGGAGGTGTAGCACATGGCGGCGGCCTGGCGTTCGTCCAGCTCCGGCCAGTCGTACGTGGTCGGCCGGTCCGCGATCAGCTCCTCGTACTCGTGGACCCGGGCGCGCGCGCCCTCGAGCGGGGTGCGGTCACCGGGGCCGGAGACGACGATGTGCTCGACCGTCGGCAGCTTGGGCAGCAGCGGGGCGAGCAGCGGGATCAGGGAGCCGTTGACGATGACGACCTTGTCGGCCGCGTGGTTGACGATCCACGCCAGCTGCTCGGCGGGAAGCCGGAGATTGAGCGTGTGCAGCACGGCGCCCATGGAGGGGATCGCGAAGTAGGCCTCGACGTGCTCGGCGTTGTTCCACATCAGGGTGGCGACCCGGTCGTCGCCCCGGACACCGAGTTCGTCGCGCAGGGCGTTCGCCAGTTGCACCGCGCGCCTCCCCGCCTCGGCGAAACTGCGCCGCTGCGGCCCGGCCTCCCCGGTCCAGGTGGTGATCTGCGACCGCCCGTGCACCAGCGTCCCGTGCACGAGGAGGCGGGTGACGGTCAGCGGTACGTCCTGCATGGTGCTCAGCACGGGGTCCTCCCGGGGCGACACTGCCTACGCGGTGGTAGAGGTTGCGCTGATTCTGCGCACATACCGCGCGGTATGTCACTAGGGGAGAAGTCACAGGCAGGAAAAGGCAAGGGAATTCCGGGTCAGCGGACCAGGCCCAGCTCGGGGTCCTCGCGGAGCTTGCCGAGCGCACGCGACACTGCCGACTTCACCGTGCCCACCGACACCCCGAGCACCTCGGCGGTCTGGGCCTCACTGAGGTCCTCGTAGTAGCGCAGGACGACCATCGCCCGCTGCCGCGCCGGGAGTTTCGTGATCGCGCGCCACATGGCGTCGTGCAGCGCCTGCCGTTCGGCCGGGTCGTCCTCGCCGGGTACCGGCTCGGGCTCGGGCAGCTCGTCGCAGGTGAACTCGTCCACCCTGCGCTTGCGCCACTGCGAGGTCCGGGTGTTCAGCAGCGCGCGGCGCACATAGCCGTCGAGGGCCCGCTGGTCCTCGATCCGCTCCCAGGCGACGTACGTCTTGGCCAGCGCGGTCTGCAGCAGATCCTCGGCGTCGCTGAGGTTCGCGGTGAGCGAGCGCGCGGTCCGCAGCAGGACCGGCTGGCGGGCCCGCACATACGACGCGAACGTCGGATACGGGGGAGCCTCCACGCTCGGCCGCAGCCGGTGGTGGGGGAGGGCCTGCCGCCTTGGTGCTGCGGCGGCCGAGGCACTGGTGCAGACGGGTGTGGTCATGGCTCCACGCTAGGAGCGGGGCAGCCCCGGCGGATCGCCCGCAGGTCCCGAAGCGGAATCCCCCTCAGGTTGTAGGGGTGGGGCCGGCCCCACCTCCTGAAGGTGGACGGCGGTCGCACTCCGTCTGCGGGTACGACCCCGACGCCGCCCGGACAACGGTCGGGTCGGCCGCTGGTCCGACCCCGAGGACGAGGGCCGGGTCCCGGTGCGGGATTCAGGTGTCCCTCGTCAGGACGAGGCCCGAGGTCGGGACCCCGGTGCCGGCCGTCACCAGGGTGCGGGTCGCGCCCGGTATCCGGTTCACCGCCGTGCCCCGCAGCTGGCGTACCGCCTCCGCCATGCCGTTCATCCCGTGCAGGTACGCCTCCCCGAGCTGGCCCCCGTGCGTGTTCAGCGGCAGCCTCTCCTCGGCCACGAAGTCCGCCGCCTCCCCCCTTCCGCAGAACCCGAACTCCTCCAGCTGCATCAGCACGAACGGGGTGAAGTGGTCGTACAGGATCGCCACGTCGATGTCGGCCGGGCCGAGTCCGGACGCCGTCCACAGCCGGCGGGCCACCACGCCCATCTCCGGCAGGCCGGTCGGATCGTCCCGGTAGAAGCCGGTCATCTGCTCCTGCGCCCGGCCGGCGCCCTGGGCGGCCGCCGCGATCACGGCCGGGGGATGCGGCAGGTCCCGCGCCCGCTCCACGGAGGTGACGACGATCGCCTGCCCGCCGTCGGTCTCCTGGCAGCAGTCCAGCAGCCGCAGCGGCTCCACGATCCAGCGGGACGCCGCGTGGTCGGCGAGCGTGATCGGACGGCCGTGGAAGTACGCCGCCGGATTCGTCGCGGCGTACCTGCGGCCCACCACGGCCACGTGCCCGAACACCTCCGGGGGCAGCCCGTACACGTGGAGGTACCGCTGGGCCGCCATCGCCACCCAGGAGGCCGGGGTGAGCAGCCCGAACGGCAGCACCCAACCGAGCGCCACGCCCTCCGCCGACGGCTCCCGGTACTGCACGCCGGCGCCGAACCTGCGGCCCGAGCGCTCGTTGAAGGCGCGGTAGCAGACCACGACCTCCGCCACGCCCGTCGCCACCGCGAGCGCCGCCTGGAGCACGGTCGCGCAGGCCGCACCGCCGCCGTAGTGCACGCGGGAGAAGAAGGACAGCTCCCCCATCCCGCAGGCCTGGGCCACCGTGATCTCCGGGTTGGTGTCCATCGTGAACGTCA
Source organism: Streptomyces sp. NTD91 (assembly GCF_059510455.1). Classification (NCBI taxonomy): domain Bacteria; kingdom Bacillati; phylum Actinomycetota; class Actinomycetes; order Kitasatosporales; family Streptomycetaceae; genus Streptomyces; species Streptomyces sp. NTD91. Next base: position 182,058 of record NZ_JCAJZW010000004.1, on the reverse strand, counting down.
CCATCCCGTCCACGTCCGCCGGTGCGAGCCCCGCGTCGTCCAGCGCGGCCCGCACCGCCTCCACCGCCAGCCGCAGCTCGCTGCGCCCGGAGTCCTTGGAGAACTCGGTGGCCCCGATCCCGGCGATCGCGGCGCGACCGCCCAGGGCGTCGCGGGCCCGCGGGCTCACGGGGCCGCCTCCGTAGCCGGTGCCTGAGCCGGTGCCTGAGCCGGTGCCTGAGCCGGTGCCGTGGAGACCGTGACTGTCACCGTGCCCGTGACATGTCTGCCGAGGGCGTTGGCGCCGACGACCCGTACGGTCGCCGTGTCGCCGTCGACCGCCTCGACAAGGCCCGTCAACACCAGGGTGTCCCCAGGGTAGTTGGGCGCCCCGAGCCTGATGGCGACCTTGCGGAGCGTCGCCGCCGGGCCGAAGTGGTCGGTGACGTACCTGCCGACGAGTCCGTTCGTCGTCAGGATGTTCATGAAGACGTCCGGCGAGCCCTTCTGCCTGGCCGCCTCGGCGTCGTGGTGCACGTCCTGGTAGTCCCGCGACGCGATCGCCCCCGCCACGATCAGCGTGCGCGTGACCGGGATCTCCAGCGGGGGCAGCTCCGCGCCCGCCGTGAGCCCGCCCACCGTCGGTGCCGTCGTCATCTCCTCACTCCCCACGCCCGTCCGACTCCCCCGTGCACGGCGTACCGTGCCCCTCGACGACCCGGAAGACCGGGAGGACCGGCGCGCCCTCCGCGTCCTCGTAGGCGCGGAACTCCACCCGGACCGGAAGGCCGATGCGCACCTTGTCGTACGGCACTCCGGTCACGTTGCTCACCATCCGCACGCCCTCGGCGAGTTCGACGAGGGCGACCGCGTACGGGGGGTCGAAGGCCGGGAAGGGCGGGTGGTGCATCACCACGTACGAGAAGACCGTGCCCGCGCCACTCGCCTCGATCGTGTCCCAGTCCGGGCATCCGCAGGCGTTGCAGCCCGGCAGCCAGGGGTGGCGCAGGGTGCCGCAGCCCGTGCAGCGCTGGATGAGGAGGGTGTGCTCGGCCACGCCCTGCCAGAAGCCGGCGTTGTCCCGGTTGACCACGGGGCGGGGGCGCGGGGCCGGGTGTTTTGGGCGGGCCGGGGCGTACTTGAGGATGCGGAAGCGGTGCGTGCCCACGAGACCGCCACCGGCCCGGATGTCCGTGCGGGTCGTGATGAAGTACCCGGTGCCGAGTCTCGTCGTCTTGCGGTCGGAGACCGACTCGATCACCGCGTCGAAGGTGACCCGGTCGCCCGGCCGCAGGGGGCGCACGTACTCCTGCTCGCAGTCGGTGGCCACCACGGCCGTACAGCCCGAGGCGTCGAGGAGGGACAGCAGTTCGTCGTAGGCGCCGGTACGGCCCTGATGTCCGGACAGACCGGCCATGGTCCAGGCCTGGAGCATGGTGGGCGGGGCGATGGCGTCCGGGCCGCAGTAGGCCGGGTTGGTGTCCCCCATGGCCTCGCACCAGTGCCGGATCATCGGCGCGTTCACGGGATCCCTGCCCGCCCCGGCGACCGCGGCCGGTCGCCCCTCGTACGCCTTGAGCCGCGCCCCGAGCCCACCGGGATCGGCGCCCGCCGGCTCCACGTCCCTCGCGCTCACCGCCGCCCCTCCTCGTCCCGCCGCCCACGGTCCGGGCGACGGTTTCTGACTGTCCGTCAGGCAGCTGCGGCTGTCAACCCGCACCACCGGAACCCGACCGCTCCACCCCACCTCCCGGCGCGGGAAAACGTCCGCGCGGCGGTCCCGAAGCACCGCCGCGCAGACGTGTCACGACCCCGAAGCACACCCCGCGAGGACCCTCACCGGGAGGGGCCTCGCCCGAAGGTCACCACAGGCGGGTGAAGTAGACGGCCACGTTCTCGTCGCCCTGCTGGACGGTCGTCCAGGCGGAGCGGTCGACCTGGGCGGTGTTGCTCTGGTTCGAGGCACCGCGCCCGACCGCGTTCTGCTGCGTGGTGGACGAGTTGCCGTTGTTGTTGTGGCCGACTCCGCTGCCGATGACCCCCGCCACACCGGTGTTGGCGCTCGATCCGTTGTCCGCGAGGGCGCCGTTGTCGGCGGCCGCCACGCCACCGAAGAGGGCGGCTGCGAGCGGGACCGCGGCGACAGCGGCGAGAACGCGGGCGGTACGGATGCTTGCCATGTGTTCCTCCAGAACCAAGCACTCGGGCCCTAGGGCCGGGAGCACGTGAACTACGGCTTGCGTCAGGGCGGTTGGCCGACCGCTCCGACTGTCGTGGACGACGTCGCGAGATCAGGGTTGCCCAGCGGATCCAGGGCGAACCACCCAGGAAGGCATGATTCGCACGCAAGCGTGATGACAAGTCGATAAACCCTTATCGGCATGCTTCCTCTCCTCGACCCCGGGAGTGGCCAAGCGGTATCTTCCGCCTCTCAAGCGACACAACGGATGAATCGTTCCGCCATATTTCCGGCCATATTCCTCGCACTCGGCGCGTCACTGCGGCCCCCTCTTTCCTTTTTCGAACGTACGTACGAACATGGAGCCATGGCCACCACCGACCGGCAGGCCACGACGCTGGCCCTCGCACACGCGCTGTCAGCCGCCGAACGCGGCCTGGCCGTCATCCCCCTGTCCCGGACGAAGCTCCCGGCCCTGCGCTCCCCCCACCGCCCCGACCCTGCCGGACCGCGGTGCCACGGTGAGTGCGGCCGCTTCGGGCACGGCGTGTACGACGCCTCCACCGACCCGGCCCGCATCCGCGAAATGTTCGCCGCCGCGCCCTGGGCCACCGGTTACGGCATCGCCTGCGGACTGCCGCCGTACCATCTGATCGGTGTCGACCTGGACACCAAGTCCGGCACGAATTCCTCGACCGCGCTGCGCGAACTCGCCCTGCGGCACCTGTTCACCATTCCGGAGACGGTCGTCGTCCGCACCCCGAGCGGCGGACGGCACCTGTGGCTCACCGGCCCGCCGGACGTCGTCGTAACTCCGCCGGCCGGCTCGCCCCCGGCATCGACATCCGCGGCGCCGGTGGCTACCTCGTCGGCCCCGGCTCCCGCACCGACCACGGCGTGTACACGACCGCGCCCGGCACCACGCACCTGACCCCCGCCGTCTGCCCGCCGTCCCTCCTGCGCCTGCTCACGCCCCCGCCCCGGCCCGCGCACCCGGACCCGCCCGCCCCCGGCGACCACGGCCGCGGCCTGGTCCAGTTCGTGCTCTGCGCACACGAGGGGCAGCGCAACACCCGCCTCTTCTGGGCGGCCTGCCGCGCCTACGAGAACGGCATCGGCCCCGCCCTGGCCGACCCCCTCACCGAGGCCGCCCTCAACACCGGCCTCTCGGAACGCGAAGCCCGCGCGACCATCGCCTCGGCGGCACGGATGACGGGGCACCGGCCGTGACGGCGGGCTCGACGCCCCGGCACACGGAAGGGGCGCCCCCTGGGGAGGCACCCCGGCACGACATCCGCGGCGGGTGTGGGATCCGGACCCGCCGTGACGCGCGCCACGACGGTCTTCCAGACCTCTCGGCGATCACGACCGCCGACCGCCGAGCCGCGGGTGAGAGGCGCGCCGACACCCCCCGCGGAGCCGGCACCGTCGTGCCCGCCGCGTCCTTCCCGTGCCCGATCGATCGCGAACCAGTGGGGAACCGCCGTTGGTGACGGGCGAGGCGCATGACAGCGGCCCCCGACCAACCTGCTGGTCGGGGGCCGTTCACCTGCGCGGTGGGTGTGGCCAGGCAAAACGGCCCGGACCAATCATGGTCCGGGCCGTTTTGAAGGACCGGTAGACGTTCCCAGGCTCGACCGGCCGGCCGTTCCGCGTGGCGAAGACGTAGCCGTGAAGACGCCGACACCACGGACGGAAGGCCTGGCGGGCAGTCGTGAGCCGGACGGCACGTTGCTCGGACCACGTGGATGCCCGCGCCTCATGCAGTGCCGGGAAGGACGAGATCGATGTCCAGCCGTGGCGGAAGCCCGGTCAGGTTCCGCCTGCACCTGGAAGGTTCCGGTCCGCCGTACGCGCGAAAACCGCTGCACTGTACGAGGGACAACGGGCTTCCGCCGTGAGCACCGCATGAAGATCAGGGAACACCGGCAGCGCTCTCACAGCGTCACCGGCATCGACACCGGCGGCGCTCCCGATCGGGGATCCCGAAGGAGTCACATGCCCATCTTCACCCGCAAGTCCTCTGCGCTCATGGCGCAGGCCCTGTGCGCCGGAGCACTCGCTACGGTCGTCGCCACCGCCGCTCCCGCGTCGGCACACACGTTCGTCCCGTGCAGCGAAAGGGCCCTGCACAGGGCGATCGACGAGGCCAACGATCAGGGAGGCGGAGACCTGACCCTGGCGCCAGGGTGCACCTACACGCTGACCTTTCCACTGCAGGACATCGCCGCCACGGTCACCATCGACGCCCGGCACAGCACCATCACCCGCTCGTCCTCGCAGCGCTTCGGCATCCTCGCCGTCGCCCCCGGCGGCGACCTCACCCTCCAGGATGCCACCGTCACCAACGGTGACGCGCCCGACTTCGGCGGCGGCATCGCCAACCGCGGCAAACTGACCGTCATCGACAGCATCATCCAGGACAACCACGCCAACTTCTCGGGAGGAATCGGCGGAGGATCGAGGACCACCACTCGGATCCAAGGCACCTCCATCATGCGCAACACCGCCAACGTCAACGGCGGTGGTGTTGCGAACGACGGCAACATGACCATCGTTCTCAGCCGCATCGTCGACAACACCGCCAACAACGCCGCCGTGAACGGCGTCGGAGGCGGCGTAGCCAACGACGGCACACTGCAGATCTCCAGGTCCAACATCAACGAGAACCGAGCCTACCGGGCGGGAGGCGTCGCCAACATCGGCGGAGGCAGCACCTCCATCACCGACAGCAACGTCAACAACAACGTGGCGGACGTCGCTCCCGGCGGTGTCCTCAACACCGGCGGCACCGTCACCCTGACCAACAGCCGGGTCAATGGCAACATGCCCACCAACTGCGCCGGCAGCGACATTCCGATCCCGGGCTGCACAGGCTGACCGGACCGATGCCCCGATGACGGCCCGGTCGGCGCGCGAGCTCTTCGACAGTAAGGGCTGCGGCCGACGGCAGCCTGTGCGTAGCTGACCGGGGTCGTGTCCCGCGAGGTGATGTAGGGGATCAAGTGCTACGCATTCCGCTTCGAGGCCCATGGCGATCTACCTGGAGGCCGCAGCCAACGAAGCGTCCCGGTACGGCGAGTTGGACACCCGATCGAGCGGCGACAACGCCCCTGGCCTGCGGATTCCGGTGTCTTGATCCCCACACCACCTGGCGGGACGCCATCCTGACCGGCCAAGCGCGGCGTCCGGATAGAGCCGCACTGTCGCGCGTATTGGCTTGACGGCACTTTTTGACGGCAACACCCGCGCACACTGCCGTATCCGGAGAACCAGTCCCGGACCACGTAGGGCAGGCGGAGAGAGCCGGAGCCCTAATCAGTAGATCAGCCGGATGAACTCCTAATGCGGTGCTCTGAAGGGGCCCAGGAGCGCCGAATTCAGGTGCGGTAGCTGTCATCATCATGTGATGGCAGGCGAGCAGCTACCGGCAGGGTGGACTCTGGAGGAGATCCGCGACGTCTCCGGAGATCGGGACTCCGTAGCTCTCGACACCGATCGCGTCGTGACGTGGGTGGGCCGTCCGGGAGGAGACGAACGGCTCCATCCTGAGATCGTCCTTGGGTTCCACGGGCTGTGTCTGGTGAAGCCGGTCAACGATGAGGACTGGTACATGGGCAGTCTGAACGGCGATGGCAGTGTCGACTGCTGGAGCGCCTACGGCGACCTCTACGAGGCGCTTCGCGGTCTGTAGACCCGATGGCATCGCTCAGATCAGCAACGGCGAGGCCCGTCTCGGCTTCCGTCTCATTCAGCCCCGTTCACGGCCGTTCAGGCGAGACCCCAGGCCGTCCTCACAGAGGCCGCCAGCCGACCATGAACGCAGGTGAACGCCGCTGCACGTGGCCCCGCGAGCCACCAACAGACTTGGAGAGCGTGTTGGGGGCAACCCCTCACGAGTTCGCATCTCGTATCCTCCGCCATTGCTCTCACCGGGCAATACGTAGAAGGGCCCCACCGTGAGGTGGGGCCCTTCTACGTTGTCCGTCTCAGTTTCCCGCTCAGTCGGCCTTTTCCTCAGGGGCGGGCGGTGTCCAGAGGGCCGCTCCCCCGGGCTCCCTGGGATCCGTGCCCCCCACGTGCCCCAACGAGCGGGTAACCACGGGGAACACCGGTCAGCCGCAGGGAACAGACATGAGAACGGCCCCCGACCGTGTCACCTGGTCAGAGGCCGTTCTACCTGCGCGGTGGGTGTGGGATTTGAACCCACGGTGACTCGCGCCACGACGGTTTTCAAGACCGTTCCCTTAGGCCGCTCGGGCAACCCACCTCGTCCCCGTCCCACCTGGGACGGAGCGGGTACAGCGTACCGGGATCGGAGGACCGGCGGGCGGTGTGGTCCGCGCCGGGCTCCGCGAGCCGGTACGGGACGCGCGGGCGGCCTCGGACGACCCGGGCGCCCGCTCGACGAGCCCCGGGAACCGCGCGAGAGGCGCCCGTACGCGTGTGTGCGGACCGTCAGTTGTCGCCGACACGGGAGCCCAGCGTCAGCTGGGTCGTGTGCTCCTGGCCGCCGCGCTTGTAGGTGATCGTGACCTTGTCGCCGGGCTTGTGGGTCCAGATCTCGCCGATCAGGGTCGGGCCACTGTCGATGACCATGTCGTCCAGCTTCGTGATGACGTCACCGGGCTTGAGGCCCGCCTTGTCGGCCGGGCCTCCCGCCTCGACCGCGGCGGAACCGGCCGCTCCCTGGTCGGTGATCTTCGCGCCGCCGCTGGAGTCCTCGAGCGATACGGAGGCGCCGATCTTGGCGTAGACCGGCTTGCCGGTCTTGATCAGCTGCTGGGCGACGTACTTGGCCTGGTTGATCGGGATGGCGAAGCCCAGGCCGATCGAGCCGGACTGGCCGGAGCCGAAGCCGCCGCTGCTGGTCGACTGGATCGCCGAGTTGATGCCGATGACCGCGCCGGAGGCGTCCAGCAGCGGGCCGCCGGAGTTGCCCGGGTTGATCGAGGCGTCGGTCTGCAGGGCGCTCATGTAGGACGCCTTGCTGGTGGCGCTGCCGTCGCTGGAGGCCACCGGACGGTTCTTGGCACTGATGATGCCGGTCGTCACCGTGTTGGACAGGCCGAAGGGGGCGCCGATGGCGATCGTCTCGTCGCCGACGGCCACCTTGTCGGAATCGCCGAGGGGGAGCGGCTTCAGGTCCGACGGGGGGTTCTTGAGCTTGATGACCGCGACGTCATAGCCCTGGGCGTGGCCGACGACCTCGGCGTCGTACTTGCGGCCGTTGGGGAACGTGGCCGTGAGCTTGCCGCCGTCGAGGGCGTCCGCGACGACGTGGTTGTTGGTGATGATGTGGCCCTGGGTGTCGAAGACGAAGCCCGTGCCGGTGCCGCCGTCGCCGTTGTTGCCCTGGGCCTCGATGGTGACCGTGCTGGGCAGCGCCCTGGCGGCCACGCCGGCGATCGTGCCGGGCGCGCGCTTGACCTGGGCGGCGCCGCTGTCGGAGGCGGAGACGGTGGTGGAGCCGTTGCTGTCGTTGTTCTTGGCCAGGGTGTAGCCGAGTCCGCCGCCCAGGCCGCCCGCGACCAGAGCGGCCACCAGGACCGCGGCGACCAGACCGCCGCGTCCGCCGCGCGGCTTGGGGGCGGGCTGCTGGTACGACGCTCCCCAGCCACCGGCGCCGCCGGCGCCGCCCGCACCGTCCGCGCCGAAGCCGCCGGCCGGGCCGCCGCCGTAGGCCTGGCCCTCGCCGTACGGCGGGTGCGCCGGAGGCGGGGGCGGCCAGGAGCCGTCGGGGGCCGGGGCGGAGGCGTGCGGAGAGGAGGGCCCGCCCGGCTGGGGCTCGGAGGCGTCCGGAGCGTTCTGCGGTACGGGCGGGAGAGGCGCCGTCGGCTCGCTTCCCCCGGCGGCGTGGCTCTGCGAAGAGGCGGCGGGAGAGTCCACCGGCACGGGAGGTGCGGACGGGGCCTTGGGTACCTCGTTGCCCTCGTTCTCGGTGCTCACAGCTCTTCTCCTCGGTCCACGGCTGTTGTTCTCGGTCGCACTCGGTCACGCTCGGCAGCTGTGCACGGTGCAGTGGCCGTTCGTCACTGCTCCGTTTGTATGCAGTCAGCTTTTCCCACGGGCCGTCAGAGCACCATAAGCGGTGGCTGTGGGTCCATGGCCATTCTTTACATAGGGCTTTTAGGGCAAAAGTTACATAAACGGCTACTCGGTATGCCCGAGGCGCACCACGTGCCCCCGGACGGTGGCACCATGACGCGGTGACCCACGCATCACTGCGCTCCATCCAGGTCGTCGCCCACCGGGGCGCCTCCGAAGACGCGCCCGAGCACACCCTGGCCGCCTACAAGAAGGCCATCGAGGACGGCGCCGACGCCCTCGAGTGCGACGTACGGCTGACCGCCGACGGCCATCTGGTCTGCGTCCACGACCGGCGGGTCAACCGTACGTCCAACGGCCGCGGCGCTGTCTCCGCGCTGGAGCTGGCCGATCTCGCCGCCCTGGACTTCGGCTCCTGGAAGACGCGCGACAGCTGGCGCGGACGCGACGAGGAGCCGGACTGGGTGTCCCGGCCGGAGGACCCCACGGACACCTCCGTGCTCACCCTGGAGCGGCTGCTGGAGCTGGTCGCGGACGCAGGGCGGCGGGTGGAGCTGGCCATCGAGACGAAGCACCCCACGCGCTGGGCCGGCCAGGTCGAGGAGCGGCTGCTGACGCTGCTGAAGCGGTTCGGACTGGACGCACCCGCCTCCGCCGTCGAGTCCCAGGTGCGGATCATGAGCTTCTCCGCGCGTTCGCTGCACCGGGTGCGTGCCGCCGCGCCGACACTGCCGACCGTCTATCTGGTGCAGTTCCTCACACCGCGGCTGCGCGACGGACGGCTGCCCGCGGGTGTGCGGATCGCGGGCCCCTCGATCCGCACCCTGCGCAACCATCCCGCCTATGCGGATCGGCTGAAACGCGCCGGTCACCGGGTGCATGTGTGGACCGTGAACGAGCCCGAGGACGTCGATCTGTGCGTGGAGCTCGGCGTCGACGCCATCATCACCAACCGGCCGCGCGCCGTGCTGGGGCAGCTGGGACGGGTGTGACCCGCCGTGTGATCTCAAGAGGCCGGTAAAGAAGCCGTGCGCGGGCCTTGACCCGGCTGTGCCGCTGCTGAATCCTCCACATCGGCCACACCACTGAAATCCAGCCATACGACGACCAGAGGAAAGGCCTTCGTCACAGGGAGTGCTCCGGCGCGTTCGCTCCGTACAGGGCCGTTGCGAATGCGTCACCGGAAGGGGATTGGCCGGTTTCCGGTACAGGCCAATGGGGCATCCACACCGTGGCGTGGGGCAAAGGAGGTCTCGGGGGTGGCGTTGGTGGTGGCACAGGAGGTGCCCACGTCGTCGAGCATGGCCGTTCCCCATGGCCCTGCGGGCGTGGGGATGGCGAGGCACCGAATGCGTTCGCAGTTGCGCAGCGGTGGCGTGTCCGAATCGGTCATCGACGATGCCGTACTGATCCTTTCCGAACTTCTGAGCAATGCCTGCAAGCACGGGCGGCCCCTGGGCGACGCGATGGCCGGCGACGGCGACGTGCGCGCCGCGTGGCGGGTCGACGCGCGGGGCCGGCTCATCGTCGAGGTGACGGACGGCGGCGGTCCCACCCGTCCGGCACCGGCCACGCCGTCGGTGACCGCGCACGGCGGCCGGGGGCTGAACATCATCACCGCGCTCGCCGACGACTGGGGCGTCCGCGACGACGTCCACGGCGAGGTGACGGTCTGGGTGGTCGTGCACGAGGACGTCCACGATCCCGACGCGCGGTGCCGACGGGACGGTTTCGCTACGCGCGTCACCTCCCCCGCACTCCCGGACATGCCCGACCTGGACTTCGCGGACGTGTTCGAGGAACTCGACTGACCGGGGGACAGGGCCGAAGGAGCCGACCGTGAGCCTGATCCGGCGGTCGTACGGGCGAGTGGGAACGCGCCGGTGGATGCGACGAAGGGCGTGGATCCACGGCGCGGACGGACCGCGGTTCTCCGCAGGTTCACACCGACGGAGTCGAGCGGGCGTGCGTTGTCCACAGGTTCCCGACGGTCAAGGTCTGAACGGCTAGGCTCCCGCCCGTACAGGAAAAGCCGTAACCGGGAGATCCCATCATGGCCAAGAAGCGACCCCAGACGAAGGCCGAGCGGCCGCAGCTCAGCGATGCGGAGATCCCGGTGGTCGGCGCCCGCGAGCCCTGCCCTTGCGGCAGCGGCCGGCGCTACAAGGCGTGCCACGGCCGGGCCGCGGCGCACGCGGTCACCGAGCTGGTGCATCGCCCGTTCGAGGGGCTGCCCGGTGAGTGCGACTGGGTGGCCCTGCGCGAGCTGGTGCCGGCCGCGACGGCCGAGCTGCGCCTGAAGGACGGCCTGCCCGAGGGTGTTCCCTCGGTCACTCTGGCCACGGTGCTGCCGATGGCCTGGCCCGCACTGCGCCGCGACGACGGCTCGGTCCTGCTCGGCCTGCAGAACGACACGGCCTCCGGCGACCTCAGCCGCGACCTCGCCGACACCCTCCAGCGCGCCCTGAAGGCCGAGCCCGGCACCCCGGTGCAGGGCCGCCGCGCCCCGGCCGACGGTCCGCGGCTGCAGGATGTGCTCGACCTCTCCGTGCCCCTCGAGCCGGTCGTGCAGAGCGGCTTCGAGTTCTGGGTGCCGGACGTGGAGAACGCCACGCCCGAGGTGACCGCCTCCCTGGCGCGGGCCAACGACGCCGCCATCCCGACGGCGCGGCTGACGGGCGTGGACGCCGCCTACTGGTGCGAGACCCCGGAGAAGAACCACCTGCGCTGGGTGATGCCGCATCCCGAGGAGCAGCTTCTGGACGCTCTCGCGCGGCTGCACGCGGCGGGCCGTTCCCACCTGGGTGAGGGCACCCGGCTCGTGGGCTCCTTCCGTGCTCACGGCCTCACCGTGCCCGTCTGGGACCTGCCGAGCGGCGTCACGGCGGACGACGTGGAGAAGCCGGCCGCCGAGTTCGCCGAGCGGCTCGCCGCCGCCCTGGCCGTCACCGAGCCGCTCACCGTGGACGAGCGCCGGGCCCGCGGTGGGCTGACCAACCGGCAGGTCACGCTCAGCTGACGCCGCCGCGCGCGCCCGGCGACTGAACGGTCGGTGAGGCGCGCGCACGGCCGCCGCACGGGGTGACTCCTGTCACAACTCCGCTTGACGACGGGAAAATCGTTGGCCGAATGACCGACGCGGAATTTGCGAACCGCCGATCTCTTGTTACCGTTCCAGTAGCCCGGTTGCTGGTGCATCCCCCGTCGCCAGCAACCGGGTCTTTCCATGTCCGCGCCCGTGCACGGGGCGGCGCGGATCGTCAACTCCCTTAGGCTGAACCGGTGTTGCCGTCTGCGTCGGCCGTGTCGCTGCCCGAGCGCAGCAGCAGCGCACCGTCCCTCCCGTGCGCGGAGAACTCGGTGACGGCCGTGTAGGCGTCCATGCCGCCCCGGCTGCGCTCATGCGGTGTCTCGCAGGTGGCGGGCTCGTCGTCGGTGCTCGTGACACAGCTCATCTGCACGCTGCGGTCGTCCGGCCCCATCAGGCTGAGCGCGGAGTCCAGCGACTCGCCGGTGGAGTTGCGGTAGTAGGTGCGGGCCCAGGTGTCGGTGCCCCGGGTCAGCACACACGTCTGCGCCTCGATGCCGGCGGGGGAGGTGAGCTGGGGACCGCAGCGCGTGACGGTGGCCAGACCGATCCCGAGCAGCCGGAGACCTGCGTCGAGCGAGGGCGCCCGGGTCTCCCCGGCCCCGGTGGTGCCCCGGGAATCGGCGGCACCCTCCGAGCCGGCGGCACTCCCGGTCCAGGCGCCGCCCTCGGAACCGGCGGCATGCTCGTCTCCGGAGGCGCCGGGCCGCCCCGGGGGCCGTTCGGCGCCCGCGGCTTTCCCGTCCACCGCCTGCCGGGCCGCCCTGCCCACCGGGCCCGCTGAGGCCACGGCCAGCGGCAGCACGACCGCGGCCGTCACGGCGGCGGCGAGCGCGATCAGCCGCAGGTTCCGGGGATCCCGTCCCCACGACAGCGCCGGCCACCACACCGACGGCCACACCTGCGCCGCCCGCGCCCCGTGCCGGGGCGACCGGATACCGTGCCGGCCGGTAGCCCGGCGGGCGCGGCCTCGGACGGGCTCCTCGGATCCCCCGCGCCCGCACCCTCTCGAAGCCCACCCAAGGACCCCACGGCCATGGCCCCAAGAAGGCCTCCCGGAGTTCCGACGGCCGTGTCCCCCGTGCCCCCCAGACATTCGCAGCATGTGCGGAAGATAACGAGCGAGCGGGGCTCGCCCGCCCCGCCCGCGCCCGACACCCCTACAACTCGGGCGCGCTCACACCCGTACGAGTGAGGGCGTCGACCACGGCGTCCACCACAGCCTCCACGTCGGGCACCCAGGGCGCGGCCGAGCCGGGCAGCGGGGCCCGCTCCCAGCGGACGGCGCCCTCGCCGGTCTCGGACGGGGGCAGGGCGAGGTAGCCGCCCTCGCCGTGGAAGCGCAGGGAGCCGGGGACGAAGTCCTTGGCGTAGAGGAGTTCGCCCAACTGCTCCATGGAGTAGGGCCGTACGAGCAGGGCCCAGCGGGTCGGGGAGGCGATCACCGGGCCGAGGCGCATGCCCCGCCGGTCGAGCAGGGCGAGCGCGCGGGAGGCGGCGAGCGCCGGCAGGCTGACCGCGCAGGGCGCCTTGCCCCCGGTGGCCAGGACGATGGGCGCGCTCGGCCGGTTGGTCCACCACCAGCGCACCATGCGCGCGTCGGCCGTGGCCGCCAGCAGGCCGGGATCGAAGGGGTGCGCACCGGGCACCGTGCACTCCGGATCGGGGCAACCGCACCGGGCCCGGCCCTGCGGGTCCGGGGCCACGCCCGGGAGCAGGGGCCACTGCCACTCGGTCGCGAAGGTCAGAGCCGCACCGATCAGCTCGGCCTTCCCGTCGTTCCGTCCGGGCTTCCCGTCGTTCCGCCTGGACAGGAGCCTGCGTCGCCTTCCGAGGATCTCGCGCATGAGCGCTCGTTCCTTTCCGTTGCACCGCTGGCAACACCGTGGTCCACATCACATCATGTGTCGATCACTTCACTGTGCGTACCTGTTGGCGCATCACACCCCTGCGCACGACAGGGGGAACCCCAAGGGGTCGAGCACGGGCCGCGTCCGCCTCCGTGGGTGTCTGGCAAAAGCACGGTCGCGGCGCGGGGGTGGCGAAGTCTGGCGTTTTGCCGTCGCGCGTGGTTCTCTCCGCCTCCGCCAGGGAGGATGGGGCTCGGCCGTCGGTGGCTATGACGCCCGGGTCCGTCGCCAGGTTCCGGGTGGTCCCCAACCACCCCTGGCCTTCTCCGAGTACGTACCCATCACGACCGCTGTGACGCTCCGTGGAGCAAGGCCAGTCGACCGCAATGGACCGATACCTGGTGCAGTTTTCAGCCAACTTGGCGGTAAGGCAAGGGGTTCGGGGAGAAACCTCGTCAGGCCCATGGACACCAGGAATCCCCGCAGGACAATGCTGGACATCTCCTCACGAGTGCGTGTACATGTGGAGACACTGCTAGCGGCGCAGAATGACATGGGGGTTTGCGATGCTTTTCAGCAATACGCACCGGTCTGAAGGCCGGGCACCATGAACGCCCCGCACCCTCCGAAAGTGGCTGGAATCGACCCACCGGTTCCGCCACCCGCACACACTGTCGCGCCCGCTCCCCCCGCCCCCGGCTCCGGTCCCTCCCCCGACCCCGCGCTCGTCCCGGCCCCGAACACCCCCGCTCCCGGCGCCCTCCTCCAGGACCGGCTGGCCGGCTGGGTCTCGGACCTCACGACCCTCCACGAACTCACCGAGCGCCTGTCCCGCACGAACGCCCTGGATCCCGCCCTCCACGAACTGCTGCGCGCCGGAGCCGCCCTGGTCGGCGCCCGCCGCGGCCTCGCCGTCCTGGAACCGGGCGACGGACTCGGTCCCCGCACCACCCTCGGCCTGGGCCTCGGCCGCGCCGATCTCGGCCACATCGAGACCGTCCCGCACGGCGCGCTGCCGTACGACACCGGAGCGGCCGCCGAGGTCCTCCACCCCGATCTGCTCGCCGAGGACGGCCTCGACCCCCGGCACCGGCAGGTCGCCGCCCGTCTCGGCTACGCCGCCAGCTACGCGCTTCCCCTCGTCACCGACTCCGCCGGCCGCCTCGGCTCCGTCGTCTGGCTCTACGACGAACCGGCCGAACCGAACGAGCGGCAACGCCACCTCGCCGGCCTCTATGTCCGGCACGCCACCGAGCACCTCGCCCGGCTGGTGGAGGTGGAGCGCGGGCGCGCGCGTGCGGCGACCATCGCCGAGGAGCTGCTGCCCACCCGGCTGCCCCGCGTCCCCGGCGTCCAGCTCGCCGCCCGGCACCGCACCGGCCCGCGCGGCGGCGGCGACTGGTACGACGCGCTGTCGCTCCCGGACGCCGCGCTCGGCCTCTCCGTCGGCTCGGTCACCGGCTCGGGCCCGAGCGCCGTGGCCGCGATGGGCCGGCTGCGCGCCTCCCTGCGCGCGTACGCCGTGATGGAGGGCGAGGACCCGGTCGCCGTCCTGTCCGACCTGGAGCTGCTGCTGCGGCTGACCGAGCCCGCCCGCTCGGCCACCGCGCTGTTCGCCTACTGCGAGCCGGCCCTGCGCAAGATCACGCTGGCCGGCGCCGGCCACAGCCCGCCGCTGCTGATCGGCGAGCGGCGCACCGAGTTCGCCGAGACCTCCGTCTCCGCGCCGCTCGGCATGCTCGCCTGCTGGGAGGCGCCCAGCGTGGAGATCCAGGCCGAAGCCGGAGAGACGGTTCTGCTCTACACCGACGGGCTGCTGCACCGTACCGGCGAGGCCGTGGACCGTGCGTTCGCCCGGCTGCGCACGGCCGCCGCGAGCGTCCCGCGCGCGCTGCGCCAGGACCCCGGCGCCGTCGCCGACCACGTCCTGCGCACGGTCCTCCCCGACGGCCTGGACGCGGCCGACAGCGAGGAGGACGTGGTGCTGCTGGCGGCCCGCTTCGACTGAGTGCCCGGCTTGCATGAGGGGGCATAACAGGGCATCCGGCCCCGGCCGCACCCCGGTACGACCGTACGATGATGGAGGTCCCCGCTCGGCCACAAGCAGGAGCGTCGCGGGCCCGGGGGAGATCAGATGGCGTATCGAGGAGGATCACGTGTCCGACGAGCTCAACCCGGCTGTGCCCGACTCCGCTACCGCGGAGGGCCCGGAGACCGAGGCCGAGGAGCCCATCAAGCAGCGGAAGAACGGCCTGTACCCGGGCGTCTCCGACGAGCTGGCCGAGAACATGAAGTCCGGCTGGGCCGACACGGAGCTGCGTGACCTGCAGCCGGTCCCGCAGGCCGCCGAGACCGCCCGCCGCCGCGCCGCGCTCTCCGCCCGCTTCCCCGGCGAGCGCCTGGTCATCCCGTCCGGCAACCTGAAGACCCGCTCGAACGACACCGAGTACCCCTTCCGCTCCTCCGTCGAGTACGCCTACCTCACCGGCAACCAGACCGAGGACGGGGTCCTGGTCCTGGAGCCGAGGAGCGACGGCCACGAGGAGACGATCTACCTCCTGCCCCGCTCGAACCGCGAGAACGGCGAGTTCTGGCTCTCCGGGCAGGGCGAGCTGTGGGTCGGCCGCCGCCACTCCCTCGCCGAGTCCGAGGCGCTGTACGGCATCAAGGCCGCCGATGTGCGCGAGCTGGCCGACACGCTGCGCGGGGCCACCGGCCCGGTGCGGGTGGTGCGTGGCCACGACGCCGGCATCGAGGCCGCGCTGACCGACAAGGTCACCGCCGAGCGCGACGAGGAGCTGCGCGTCTTCCTCTCCGAGATGCGGCTGGTCAAGGACGAGTTCGAGATCGGCGAGCTGCAGAAGGCCGTCGACTCCACGGTCCGCGGCTTCGAGGACGTCGTGAAGGTCCTCGACAAGGCAGAGGCGACGTCCGAGCGCTACATCGAGGGCACGTTCTTCCTCCGCGCGCGTGTGGAGGGCAACGACGTCGGCTACGGCTCCATCTGCGCCGCCGGCCCGCACGCATGCACCCTGCACTGGGTCCGCAACGACGGCCCGGTCCGCTCCGGCGACCTGCTGCTGCTGGACGCGGGCGTGGAGACCCACACCCTCTACACCGCCGACGTCACGCGCACGCTGCCGGTCAACGGCACGTACACCGAGATCCAGAAGAGGATCTACGACGCCGTGTACGAGGCCCAGGAGGCCGGTATCGCGGCCGTGCAGCCGGGCGCCAAGTACCGCGACTTCCACGACGCCGCCCAGCGCGTGCTGGCCGAGAAGCTCGTCGAGTGGGGCCTGGTCGAGGGCCCGGTCGAGCGCGTCCTCGAGCTGGGCCTGCAGCGCCGCTGGACCTTGCACGGCACCGGCCACATGCTGGGCATGGACGTCCACGACTGCGCCGCCGCGCGCACCGAGACGTACGTCGACGCCACGCTGGAGCCGGGCATGGTGCTCACCGTCGAGCCGGGCCTGTACTTCCAGGCCGACGACCTGACCGTGCCGAAGGAGTACCGCGGCATCGGCGTCCGGATCGAGGACGACATCCTCGTCACCGAGGACGGCAACCGGAACCTCTCGGCGGGCCTGCCGCGCCGCTCCGACGAGGTCGAGGCCTGGATGGGGTCGCTGAAGGGCTGAGTCGGACACCGATGGCCGGGCACCCGACCGTGCCCGGCCATCCGCGTGTCCCGCACACGCGCGATGGATTCACGTACGTGGGGGGGGAGGGTGTTCGTGGAGGACTTCTGGACCGGTGTGGGTGTGGACCTGTACCTCGATTCCGACGCGGCGGACGGCCGCCGTACCGGGCTGGAGCGGGCTCTCAGGGACGCCGTCCGGGACGGGCGGCTCGCGCCCGGGACGCGGCTGCCCGCCACCCGGCGGCTCGCCGCGGACCTCGGTGTCTCCCGCGGCACGACGAAGGCGGCGTACGACCAGTTGGTGGCCGAAGGGTATCTGACGGCTCGGCAGGGATCGGGTACCCGGGTCGCGCCGCTGCCGCCCTCCCCGGACGTCGGGGCCCCGCAGGTTCACGCACACACGCGTGCCCCGCGTTTCGATCTGCGCCCCGGCAGCCCGGACGTCGGCGCGTTCCCGGCGGCGGCCTGGCTGCGCGCGCTGCGCCGGGCCATCGCGACCGCGCCCTCACTGGCGTACGACTACGGCGACCCGCGCGGCCGCGTCGAACTGCGCACGGCCCTGTCGGGCTACCTGGGCCGGGCCCGCGGAGTCATGGCACCCCCGGAGCGGATCGTCATCACCTCCGGGTACGTCCAGGGCCTCGCGCTGCTCACCCGTGTACTGGACGGCGCGGCCGTCGCGATGGAGGATCCCGGGCTGCCGTTCCACCGGGAGGTCGTGCGGCGCAATGGCGGAACGGTCCTGCCGGTGCCGGTGGACGCGCGGGGGGTGCGCCCCGAGGAGCTGGGCGAGGCCACGGCCGTGGTGGTCACCCCGGCGCACCAGTACCCGACCGGGGTGACCCTGCACCCGGAGCGGCGGCGGGCGCTCGGCGACTGGGCACGCGCGCGTGGCGGACTGATCGTCGAGGACGACTACGACGGGGAGTTCCGCTACGACCGTCAGCCGGTCGGCGCGCTCCAGGGCATGGCACCGGGCCAGGTGGTGTATCTGGGCACCGCCTCCAAGACGCTCGGCCCCGCCCTGCGCCTCGGCTGGATGGTGCTGCCGGCGCACCTGGTCGACGCGGTCGCCGATGCCAAGCTGCACAGCGACCACCACACCGAGACCATCGGTCAGCTGGCGCTCGCCGAACTGATCGACAGCCATGCCTACGACCGGCACGTGCGCGCGTGCCGGCTGCGCTACCGGCGCCGCCGGGACCAGCTGTTGGACCGGCTGGGTGCGGGCCGGAGCGTGCACGGGATCGCTGCGGGGCTGCACGCGCTGATCGACGTGCCCGACGAGGCGGAGGTGCTGGCGCGGGCGGAGGCGGAGGGGCTCGCCCTCGGTGCCCTCGGCACACACTGGCACCGCCCGGCCGAAGGCCGCCCGCAAGGCCTGGTCGTCGGCTACGGCACACCGCGGGAGCGGGTGTATCCGGAGGCGCTGGAGGTGCTGGCGAACGTGTTGGGGTGACGGGCGTTCGGTCGTCCGCCGCACACCTGCGACCGCCCCGGCCGCCGTGTCCGCTTCCGGTCCGGCCGCCCGCACTAAGCCGTCAGCAGCGAGGGATCCTTCGTCCACTTGAGGATCTTGTCGAAGCTGACCACGGTGCCGCCCCGGCCAGGCTTGGCGCCGATGTGCACGTGATCGGCGAGTTCCTTGATGAGACAGAGCCCGCGGCCGTGTTCGGCGTCGGGGCGGGCGGGGCGAATCTCCTGGGTGGGCGGGAACCCCGGTCCGGAATCGGTCACTTCGATCCGGCACTTCTCGCCGTCGAGGTACGCCGTCACCCGGTACGCCTCCGAGCAGCCACCGTGCGACGCGGTTCCACCGTGCTCGACGGCGTTCGCACAGGCCTCGGTCAACGCGACGGACAGGTCGTAGGAGATCTCGGGGTCGACGCCCGCCGTCTCCATGGTGCCCATCAGCAGCCGCCGGGCAAGCGGCACGCTCGCGGCCTCGCGGCGCAGATGGAGTGACCACCAGATGCTCATGCTCCAGCCTCCTGGCCGCGGCTCGACATACCGATACGTATTGCCGCCCGTAGGCGGCCGTAAGCGTACAGTCGACGTGACTCCGCCCATACGGCCGATGCGCCGGGGGAGGAATCGGTGTATGAGGGACGTTCTCCCGGCCCCGCCGTGCGCCGCGCATCCGCGCCCTGCCGTACGACGCCCGGCGGCCCAGTGCGATGATGAGGCCGCCATGACTGCCCCCCACCCGCACACGGCGCGTCCCGGAGCCGGGCTCCGGATCCTGCGGGCCGCGGTGTTCGCCGCGGTCTGCGTCGTGCTGGCCGCGTGCGGGCACACCCTCGCCTCCTGCGCGAGCGTGCCGCTGTGGACGCTGGGCGCGGGCTTCCTCGGGTGTCTGCTGCTCGTAGTGCCACTCGCGGGCCGGATCCGCTCGCTGCCGGGCATCGCCGCGCTCCTCGCGCTCGGCCAGACCGCACTGCACACGCTGTTCGGGCTGGGGCAGCACGGGACCGCCGTGGCATCCGGCGGCATGACCAGTGCCATGACGCGCGGCACGGCGACGGGGGCTCCGAGCGCTCGCGGCCCCTCACTGAGCGACACCGCGCTGGTCGAGCAGGCCGCGCGGCTCCTGTGCGGGGCGCACCCGGCGGCGCTCACCCCCGGGCGTGCCTTCCACGTGCTGGTCGCCGCCCGCCTCATCGACCGCTCCGGCCGGCCCGCGGGCGCCCCGGGCGGCATGCGCCACGCGTACGACGCCACCGGCTCCTCCGCCGCGCTGCTTCCCTCGCTGCCCATGCTGCTCGGTCACGTGCTCGCGGCCGTTGCCGCGGGCTGGCTGCTGCGCCGCGGCGACCTGGCGCTGCTGCGGCTGATCGAACTGTCGGCGCACGGAGTCACGGAGGGGGCGCTCGTACGGTCCCTGCGCGCGGCGCTCGCGCTGGCGTGCGCCCTGTGCGCCGGGCTTCTGCCCGCCTCCGAGCTCCTCCCGCGCGGCCGCCGTACCGCCCTGGACGCGGCACCCGGCCCGCACAGCATCACACTCCAGCACACGGTGATCCGGCGCGGCCCGCCCGCCGCCCATTTCCGTCTCGCCGCCTGACGCGACGCGCACCACTCCACCGATCCGGCGGAGAGGGCTGCCGCGGTCGCGCGGCACGCAGGCGTGCACGCCGTGCGCCCACCGAACGGCACGGCCACGCACGCGTACCTCTCTTCGTCACCCGAACGCAAGAACTCTCGGAGTGGAGTGCCCCTGCCATGCAGGCTTCTCGTATCACCCCTCGCCGCGCCGTCTCCCGGCGCGCCCTCTCCCGTGTCGCCGCAGCAGGAGCCGTCGCGGGCACGGCCGTGCTCGCCCTGTCCGTCCCCGCCTTCGCGCACGTCTCCGTGCAGCCGGAGGGCACGGCGGCCAAGGGCGGCTACACGGTCGTCGACGTCAAGGTCCCCAACGAGCGCGACACCGCCTCGACCACCGAGGTCGAGGTCGACTTCCCTGCCGACCACCCGCTCGCCTCGGTCATGCCCGAGCCCGTCGCCGGCTGGGACGTGAAGGTCACCAAGGCCAAGCTGGACAAGCCCCTGACCGTGCACGGCGAGAAGATCGATCAGGCCGTCGCCAAGGTCACCTGGACCGCCACCGACGGCAAGGGCATCCGGCCCGGCTACTTCCAGAAGTTCCCGCTCTCCCTCGGCGCACTTCCCGAGGACACCGACCAGCTGGTCTTCAAGGCGATCCAGACGTACTCCGACAAGGAGGTCGTGCGCTGGATCGAGGTGCCGCAGGCCGGCCAGGACGAGCCGGAGAACCCGGCGCCGGTGCTGCACCTGTCCGCCGCGGCCGACGACCAGGACACGGCGACCGCCCAGGACACCTCCGCCAGGACCGCGAACGCGGCCGCCGCGACCGGCTCCGACGACACCGACACCACCGCACGCCTCCTCGCCGTCGTCGGCATCGCCGTCGGCGTCGCGGGCGTCGCCTACGGCGTCCTCGCCGGCCGCCGCCGAACCGCATAAGCCGTTCCGGACCGCGCTCGGGAGCCGTACGGCGCGTGCGACGCTGTCCTGGCCATCGCACGACCCCCGGTGCGCACCGGAGAACTCACATCTGGGACATTTTTCTATGCGCAAGAAGACGTTCGCCGCGGCCGCGCTGCTCGCCGCCGCCACCCTGACCCTCTCCGCATGCGGCAGCGGGAACGACGGCAGGTCGCCGGTCTCCGTGGTCTCGGAGGAGTCCGACTCGGGCAAGGCCGCCACCGTCCTCGACCAGCCCTTCGACAAGCCGGACCTCGTCCTCACCGACACCCACGGCAAGAAGTACGACTTCCGCAAGGAGACCCAGGGCCACCCGACCCTGCTCTACTTCGGCTACACCCACTGCCCCGACGAGTGCCCGACGACGATGAGCAACATCGCCGTCGCCAAGTCCAAGCTGCCCAAGGCCGAGCAGAACGACCTCCGGGTCGTCTTCGTCACCACCGACCCCGGCCGCGACACCCCGGCCGAGCTGGGCAAGTGGCTCAAGGGCATCGACCCGCAGTTCATCGGCCTGACCGGCGACTTCGCCACCATCCAGGCCGGCGCCCGGTCCGTCGGCATCTCCGTAGAGCCGACGACGAAGGACAAGAACGGCAAGCTCGTCTCCGTCCACGGCACCCAGGTCATCGTCTTCTCCCCGAAGACGAACGGCGGTTACGTCCTCTACGGCGAGGGCGCCACCGTCGACGACTACACGAAGGACCTGCCCAAGCTCGTCAAGGGGGCGAACCCGTGAGGCGGCCTGCGAGGCGCCGTCCGGCCCTCGTGACCGCGGCCGCCGCGCTGGCCGGGGCACTGGCTCTCGCGGGCTGCTCCGGCTCCGCCTCCGGCGCCAAGGCCGATCTGTCGGTGAGCGGGCCGTACATGCCGCAGCCCGTCGCCACCGACATGGCCGCCGGCTTTCTGACGATCACCAACAAGGGCGGCACCGCGGACGAGCTGACGGGGGTGACCAGCGCCGACGCCGACCAGGTCACCATGCACAGCACCATGGGCGGCGCCATGCAGGAGAAGAGCTCCTTCGCCATACCCGCCCACGGTCAACTCGTGTTCAAAAGCGGTGGCAACCATCTGATGTTCGAGAAGCTGAAGCGCCGGCCGAAACAGGGCCAGACGGTCACCGTGAAGCTCACCTTCGCCAAATCCGGGCCCCTCACCGTCGAGATGCCGGTGAAGTCCGCCACGTACAACCCGTCGACCGGCCACTGAGGGAGGGACCGACCACCGTGACGCGGACCATCACCCCCGAAGGACAGCGGGTCAGCCTGCGCAATCTCGTGCTGCTGCTCCTCGCCGTCACCGGCGCGCTGTTCACCGCAGCCGCACCGGCCTTCGCACACGCGGCGCTGACCGGCAGCGACCCCGCGCAGGGGGTGGTGGTCAAGCAGGCACCCAGCCAGGTGGCACTCACCTTCTCCGAGAAGGTGGCGACGAACGACGACTCCCTGCGCGTCCTCGACCCCCGGGGCAAGCCGGTCCAGACCGGCGGCCCGGCCAACCTGAGCGGGACGACGTACGCCGTGAAGCTCAAGGGCGGCCTGGCCAGGGGCACCTACACGGTCACCTATCAGGTCGTCTCGGCCGACAGCCACCCCGTCTCCGGCGCCTACACCTTCTCCATCGGGGCGCCCTCGCAGACCGTGGTCTCCTCCACCGGGCCGGTCGCGGGCGGCGGAGTCGTCGGCGGGCTCTACGCCTTCGGCCGATACGCGTCGTACGCCGGCTTCATCGTGCTCGTCGGCGGAGCGGCCTTCGTGCTCGCCTGCTGGCAGCGCGGCGCGGGCGTACGGCCCTTGCAGCGGCTGGTCGTCGGCGGCTGGCTCACGCTGACCGCGGCCACCCTGTGGCTGCTCCTCCTGCGCGGCTCCTACACCACTTCAGGCAAGGTCGCAGACGTCTTCGACCTCGGTCTGCTCGGACAGGTGCTGCAGACCAAGACCGGCGCGGCCCTGGTCTCCCGGCTGCTGCTGCTCGCCGCCGCCGCGCTGTTCATCGCCGTCCTCTTCGGCGCGTACACCCGCCCGTCACCCACAACCACCCCGAACGACGGCGCTTCGCGCGGACTGCCCGATCCCGGGGAGGAGGGCCGGGAGAAGCGGGACCTGGCCTTCGGGCTCACCCTCGGCGGTGTGGTCGTCGCGGCCGGGCTCGCCACCAGCTGGGCCATGGCCGAGCATGCCTCGGTCGGGCTCCAGCCGGGCATCGCCATGCCCGTCGACGTCGTCCACCTGCTCGCCGTGGCCGCCTGGCTGGGCGGGCTCACCGCCCTGCTGGTCGCCCTGTACCGGGCGCCCGCCGAGACGCCGGTGGAGGCCGGCGCCGTCCGCCGGTTCTCGCGGGTCGCCTTCGGCTCCGTCGTCGCACTCGTCGCGACCGGCACCTACCAGTCCTGGCGGCAGCTGGGTTCCTGGTCGGCGTTCACCGACACCCGCTACGGGCAGCTGCTGCTGGTCAAGATCGGGCTGGTGGCGCTGCTGGTGGGCATCGCCGCCGTGTCACGCCGATGGACGGCCCGGCTCACCGACGACCCCGGTACGGCCGCCGACGCCGGGGAGCCCGGCACCGCGGTCACAACCGCCGGGAAACCCGAGAAGGAGCACGTCAGCGCGACCAGGGCGACCGCGGCGAAGACAGGCGGGTCCGAGGCGGCCGCCAAGGACACGGGCTCCGGCGACTCCCGGCGCGCCGCCCAGCTCGCCCGGCAGCAGGCCGCGATGGCCGCCGCCCGGCAGAAGCGGCTGCGCGACGGCGACCGGAACCGCTTCGGGCTGCGCCGCTCGGTGCTCGCCGAGGCCGGCGTCGCGGTCGTGCTGCTCGCCGTCACCACCTGGCTCACCCAGACCGAACCGGGCCGTACCGAACTGGACGCCAAGGCCGCCTCCTCCTCCGCCGCCGGCGCGGCCACAGCGTCCTCGAACGGCGCGCTGACCCTCGACATGCCCTTCGACACCGGCGGCACCAACGGCAAGGGTGTCGTCAGCGTCGACCTCGACCCCGCGCGTGTGGGCGGCAACGAGATGCACGTGTACATCCAGCGACCGGGCGGCCAGGCCTTCGACATCCCCGAGGTGAAGGTCGCCTTCACCCTGGAGGCGAAGAAGATCGGTCCGCTCCCCGTGACCCCCGAGCACATCACGACCGGCCACTGGTCGGCGAGCGGCGTGCAGATCCCCATGGCCGGTGACTGGAAGATCGCCGTGACCGTGCGGACCTCCGACATCGACCAGGTGACCGTCTCCAAGAACGCCCAGATCGGCTGAACGACACCATGCCCGACCAGTCCGTCCGTCAGACCCGTACGTCCGCCGAGGTGTCGGAGGCATCCCGTTCCACCGGCCTGTCCCGCCGCGCGCTGCTCGGCACCGCGGGCGCCACCGGGCTCGTGTTCGGCGCCGCCGGCGCTGCCGTGGGCTATGCCGTCGCGCCCACGCCGGCCACCCCGCTGACGTCCGTGGGGTCCGACCGGGCGATGTTTCACGGGAAACATCAGCCCGGCATCTCCGAGAGGCTCCAGGCGTGCGGCCATCTGGTCGCCTTCGACCTGGCGGCGGGCGCCGGCCGCACGGAGGCCGCGGCCCTGCTGCGCCGCTGGTCGGCGACGGCCGAGCGGCTGATGGCGGGCGAGCCGGCGCCGCACGACGACACGGATGTGTCCCGTGACGCCGGGCCGTCCTCGCTCACGATCACCTTCGGCCTCGGACACTCCTTCTTCGGCAGGACCGGACTGGAGAAGCAGCGGCCGGCCGCGCTGGACCCGCTGCCGGACTTCTCCTCCGACCGCCTCGACAAGACACGCAGCGACGGCGACCTGTGGGTGCAGATCGGCGCGAACGACGCCCTGGCCGCCTTCCACGCCCTGCGCGCGATCCAGAAGGACGCCGGCTCCGCGGCCCGCGTCCGCTGGCAGATGAACGGCTTCAACCGCACCCCCGGCGCCACCGCCCACCCCATGACCGCCCGCAACCTCATGGGCCAGCTCGACGGCACCCGCAATCCGAAGCCGACCGACTCCGACTTCGACCAGCGGATCTTCGTATCCGCCTCGGGTGAACCCGCCTGGATGGCGAACGGCTCCTACGCCGTCGTACGCCGCATCCGCATGCTCCTGGACGACTGGGAGAAGCTGTCGGTGCCGGCCCAGGAGGCGGTCATCGGGCGCCGGAAGTCCAGCGGGGCGCCGCTGTCCGGCGGTGACGAGACGACCCCGATGGACCTGGAGAAGACCGACGCCAAGGGCGACTACGTCGTCCCTCTCAACGCCCATGCCCGGATCACCCGGCCCGACAAGAACGGCGGCGCGGCCATGCTGCGGCGCCCCTTCTCCTACCATGACGGCTTCGACGCCGACGGCACTCCCGACGCCGGCCTGCTCTTCGTCTGCTGGCAGGCGGATCCGCTGCGGGGCTTCGTACCGGTGCAGCGCAAGCTCGACCGGGGTGACGCCCTGTCCCAATTCATCCGGCACGAGGCGAGCGGGCTGTTCGCCGTTCCGGGCGGGGCGGCGAAGGGCGAGTACGTGGGACAACGATTGCTGGAGGGCTGATCCGGGGCGCAACCGGGTTACGCCATTTGCCGGTTTTCCGGATTCAAACCACCCGGTCGAGTGGCTTTCCTGAGACGCGCACGACGGGCCCGGCCGCGGCCATTAGGGTGAGGACATGCCAGCGAGCTATGCGTATCTCGGCCCCGAGGGCACCTTCACCGAGGTGGCCCTGCGGACGCTCCCCGAAGCGGCCACTCGGGAGCTCGTCCCGTATGTGTCGGTTCAGTCCGCGCTGGACGCGGTGCGGACCGGCGAGGCCGAGGCCGCGTTCGTCCCGATCGAGAACTCCGTCGAGGGCGGCATCACCACGACGCTGGACGAGCTGGTCGCCGGCGAACCGCTGATGATCTACCGCGAGGTGCTCCTGTCGATCACCTTCGCGCTGCTGGTCCGCCCCGGCACGAAGCTGTCGGACATCAAGACCGTCTCCGCCCACCCGGCGGCCCAGTCCCAGGTACGGAACTGGCTGCGCACCCATCTCCCCGACGCCGACTGGGAGTCCGCCGCCTCGAACGCGGACGCCGCCCGGCTGGTGCAGGAGGGCCGCTACGACGCCGCCTTCGCCGGCGAGTTCGCCGCCGCACGCTACGGCCTGGAGGCCCTGGAGACCGGGATCCACGACTTCCCGGAGACCGCGCAGACCCGGTTCGTGCTGGTCGGCCGCCCGGCCCGGCCCGCCGCCCCGACCGGCGCCGACAAGACGTCGGTGGTGCTGTGGCAGCGCGACGACCACCCGGGTGGGCTGCGCGACCTGCTCGGCGAGTTCGCCTCCCGCGGGATCAACCTCATGCTGCTGCAGTCCAGGCCGACCGGCGCCGGCATCGGCAACTACTGCTTCTGCATCGACGCCGAGGGCCATATCTCCGACCGGCGGATGGCGGAGGCCCTGATGGGGCTGAAGCGCATCTGCCTCCAGGTGCGGTTCCTCGGTTCCTATCCGCGCGCGGACATCACGCCGACCGAGGCCCCGGCCACCCGGCAGGGCACGTCGGACGAGGAGTTCGTGGCGGCCGCGGACTGGGTGGCGCGCTGCCAGGACGGGCGGTTCTGAGGCGGTCGTACGCTTCTTCCAGCCAGTACTACCTGCATACCTTCGTTATCCACAGAAGTTATCCACAGGTCCGCTTCTCGACCTGGGGACAAGTCGACAACCATGCACGGCCCAGTCGACAAATCGCCCTTGAAGTCCCTGTTGCGGCCACCGTCCGGGAGATCACCCTTCGTCCAGCCGTTTCCTTTGGTTCATCTTTTGGAGCGACCTTTTTCCACCCGAAGGTGGGTGTCACCCCTGCTCGAACGGGGAATTCCTCGGTTCTGCGACAACTTCCGGAGTGATCAATTCCGCAATCCACAGACCGTCCACACACCCTGTGGATAACTTTCCGACACATGTGGATTCCTGTGGACAGCGAGGGCTGCGAAGTCTCGTTCTCCACAAGGAAATCCGGTCAACGCGGCGGCCGGGCCGTGCTCCGTCCCAGGGAGTAAGACCCTTTTCCTTGACGCGTTCCGCCACGTTCGGCAATTCACACATAACGGAACGTAAGCGACAAACAGCGACGAATCCGAGCTCCGCCGGAACTCCATGGAATAGGGATTCGTGAGCGGCGAGTCCGCACGGGTAGCCTTGGCCCCGTGATTGACCTTCGCCTGCTCCGTGAGGACCCCGACCGTGCGCGCGCGTCCCAGCGCGCCCGTGGAGAGGACGTCGCGCTCGTCGACGCTCTCCTGTCTGCCGACGAGCGGCGCAGGTCCTCCGGCGTCCGCTTCGACGAGCTGCGCGCCGAGCAGAAGCAGCTCGGCAAGCTGATCCCCAAGGCCACCGGCGACGAGAAGGCCGAGCTGCTGAAGCGGGCGAGCCAGCTCGCCGCCGACGTCAAGGCCGCCGACGCCGAGCGCGACGCGGCCGACACCGAGACCCAGGAGCTGCTGCTCCAGCTCGGCAACCTCGTCCACCCCGACGTGCCCGTCGGCGGCGAGGAGGACTTCGTCACGCTGGAGACGCACGGCACGATCCGCGACTTCGGTGCCGAGGGCTTCGAGCCCAAGGACCACCTGGAACTCGGCCAACTGCTCGGCGCGATCGACGTCGAGCGCGGCGCCAAGGTCTCCGGCTCCCGCTTCTACTTCCTCACCGGCGTCGGCGCCCTGCTGGAGCTGGCCCTGGTGAACGCGGCGATGGCCCAGGCAACGGCCGCGGGCTTCACCCCGATGCTCACCCCGGCGCTGGTCCGCCCGCAGTCCATGGCCGGCACCGGCTTCCTCGGCCAGGCGGCCCAGGACGTCTACCACCTCGACAAGGACGACCTGTACCTGGTCGGCACCTCCGAGGTCCCGCTGGCCGCCTACCACATGGACGAGATCCTCGACGCCGACAAGCTGCCGCTGCGGTACGCGGGCTTCTCGCCCTGCTTCCGCCGCGAGGCCGGCTCGCACGGCAAGGACACGCGGGGCATCTTCCGTGTGCACCAGTTCGACAAGGTCGAGATGTTCTCGTACGTCGCCCCCGAGGACTCCCGGGCCGAGCACCAGCGGCTGCTGGAGTGGGAGAAGCAGTGGCTGACCTCGCTGGAGCTGCCGTTCCGCGTCATCGACGTCGCCTCCGGTGATCTCGGCGCCTCGGCCGCCCGCAAGTTCGACTGCGAGGCGTGGATCCCGACCCAGGGCAAGTACCGCGAGCTGACCTCGACCTCGGACTGCACCGAGTTCCAGTCCCGCCGGCTGTCGATCCGCGTCCGTGACGGCAAGCAGGTCAAGCCGCTCGCCACGCTCAACGGCACACTGTGCGCCGTGCCGCGCACGATCGTGGCGATCCTGGAGAACCACCAGCAGGCCGACGGCTCCGTCCGGGTCCCCGAGGTGCTGCGCCCGTACCTGGGCGGCCGCGAGGTCCTGGAACCGGTCGCCGGGTGAGCGCCGGATTCCCGTACCGGCTCGTCGCCACCGACCTCGACGGCACGCTCCTGCGCTCCGACGAGTCGGTCTCGCGGCGCACCCGTGACGCGCTCGCCGCGGCCACCGCGGCGGGCGCGGCCCACATCGTCGTCACCGGGCGGGCGGTCCCCTGGACCCGGCACATCCTGGACGACCTCGGCTACGACGGCCTCGCCGTCTGCGGCCAGGGCGCGCAGGTGTACGACGCCGGGGCGCACCGCCTGCTGACGTCGGTGACCCTGGACCGGCAGCTGGCGGGTGTGGCGCTGGCCAAGATCGAGGCGGAGGTGGGCCCGCTGTATCTCGCGGCCGGCCGGGACGGCCTCGACGGCCAGGTGCTGGTGGGTCCGGGGTACGCGGTGACGGGCCACCTTCCGGCGACCCCGTTCACGGATGCGTCGGCCCTCTGGGCGGCTCCGCTGAACAAGATCTACATACAGCATCCGACGTTGGGTGACGACGAACTGGCAAAGGCCGCCGAGCAGGCGGCCGGGGGTTTCGTCTCGGTCGCCATGGCGGGTGAGGGCATCGTGGAACTCCTCCCGCTGGGCCTGTCCAAGGCCACGGGGCTGTCTCTCGCCGCCCGCCGTCTCGGCCTGAAGGCTGCGGACACGATCGCCTTCGGCGACATGCCCAACGACATCCCGATGTTCGCCTGGTCCGCCCGGGGCGTGGCAATGGCCAACGCCCACGAGGCGCTCCGCGCGGCGGCCGACGAGGTGACGTCCTCCAACGAGGAGGACGGGATAGCGGTGGTGCTGGAGCGGTTGCTGGGGTAGTCAGGAGTCGCGCCGCCGGGGGCGCGGTCCGTCGCCGGGTGCGGGTGAGCGGTTGGCCGACAGCGCAGTCCCCGCGCCCCTCAGGAAGTCGCAGCATGGGTGCGTTCGGAACCACCGCCGCCGGCCGGCCACGGCACCGGTGCCCAGTCCGCCGGCCCCAGCCGACAACCCGGCCAAGTCCCGTGCGAACGTCTCGCGGAGGATGCACGGATCGAACGTGCGCGGACTTTCCAGGCCCGACCACGGCTGCTTGTGATCAAACACAGTGCAGACCGGTGCCTTACCACTCGGCCAATCCTCCGGGTGGGCGGCCCACGCGAGAGCGACATCGCGTGCTCGAAGCGGCCGCCCCGGGCAGCTCCTGGAGCTCCACGGTGGGGTAACTACACCGGAGCCGGCCTCGGGCTGCCCTGTCGGGAGCTGGACGCACTGCCGTGCATGGACATCGCCCAGCTCCTCTCCCGGCAAGCGGCGCCGGGACGTTCCCGGCGGATGGGGCTCAACCACTCTGCCCCACCCGCCGAGTCGGGCGCCACCGAATAAACGCGCGCCCTGCCGCAAGGACCGTGCCGCTACCGCCGACGCCATCTGCGCCTGCGCGCCTTGCTGAAGAACCACCCCGCCGGCGGCTCGTCGCAGCGCCACGGCTGCGGCTGCGGATCCTCCGCCCGCCAGCGTGCGGCGAGCATCCGTGCTCTGGCGGACGGCTCGGAGGTCTCGGCGGCGTGCACGAAGGACTCGTCCAGGACCAGTTCGTCCCAGACGTCGCCCTCGGGCTGCCCGTGCCCGTCGTCCCGCGGCCTGCCCTCTGCCATGACCGGCCTCCTAGCCGTACATCCGCTGTGCCCAGTCTGACCGGGTCCGGGTGAAGTCCCCGTCAAGGCCGTCGGAGGCGGAGCCGTCGGCTCCTGGCAGGGACCCCGGCCCCTCTACTACTCCTCGCCCGCCAGCTTCAGCGTCCGCAGTTTCTGCCCGGCGTACCAGGTGGCCAGCACGGTCACCACCACCAGCAGCACGGTGGCCGTCGGCAGGCTCACGTCCGAGGTCACCAGGTCACCGCCGGCGACCTTGTGGGCGACGGCCAGCGACCACTGCTGGACGCTGAGCGTGCGCGCACCCGGCACCAGCGAGCCGAACAGCGCCTCCCAGACCAGCGCGTACACCAGACCGAAGACGACCGCGTGCCGGGAGACCGTGCCGAGCAGCAGGAACAGCGCCGAGTAGGCGATGGAGGAGACCAGCGCGGCGACCGTGTAGGCGACGGCGACCTGTTGGCCGTTGCCGTTGAGGATCAGACCGGCGATCAGGGTCGGCACCGCCGAGAAGACCATGGTCACGGCGATGGCGACGATCAGCTTGGTGAAGATGATCGCGGGCCGCTTCAGCGGCTTGGACAGCAGGTAGACGACGGAGCCGTCGTCGATCTCCGGACCGATCGCGCCGGTGCCCGCGATGACGCCGATGATCGGCACCATGGTGGCGATCGCGAAGCCGCTCAGGACGTCGGAGGCGGTCTGGTCGTCGGCTCCGGTCAGGCCGCGCACGGCCACGGAGATCACGATCAGCAGCAACGGCAGCGCGCCGAGGATGAGGGCCCGGCGACGGCCGAGCAGGGCCCGGTAGGTGAGCCGGGCGACGGTGGGGTCGTACATCTTCGGCCTCCTACGCCGCGACCAGATACGAGAAGACGGACTCCAGGGACTCGTCGGACGGCGAGACCGTGAGCAGCCGGATGCCGTGGTCCCGGGCGACCCTGGGCAGCAGGGCGGTGAAGCGGCCGAAGTCGACGGCCTGGACGCGCAGCGCGCCCTCGGTCATGTCGACCTCGATGCCGGCCGTCGAGGGGTCGGCGATCAGCGCGGCCGCGAGGGCGCGGTCGTCGCTGGAGCGGACCAGGTAGCGGTGCGGCCGGTCGGTCATCAGCCGGCGGATCCTGCGGAAGTCACCGCTGGCCGCGTGCCTGCCCGCGACGACGACCTCGATGTGCCGGGCGAGCTGTTCGACCTCTTCGAGGATGTGCGAGGAGAACAGCACGGTGCGGCCCTCGTCGCCCATCTTCCGCAGCAGCTCCATCAGTTGCATGCGCTGGCGCGGGTCCATGCCGTTGAACGGCTCGTCCAGCAGGAGCAGCGAGGGGTCGTGGACCAGCGCGCTCGCCATCTTCACGCGCTGCCGCATGCCCTTGGAGTACGTGGAGATCTTCCGGTCCTGGGCGTACTCCATCTCGACCGTGGCGAGGGCCTTTTGGGCGGCCTTGGCGCCGAGGCCGTGCATCTCGGCGTTGGCGACGACGAACTCGCGGCCGGTCAGGAAGTCGTACATCGCCTCGCGCTCGGGGACGATGCCGATGTGCTTGTAGATCTGCTCGTTGCGCCACACCGGCTGTCCGTCGAGGGTGACCGTGCCGGTGGAGGGGGCGAGGAAGCCGCCCATCATGTTGATCAGGGTGGACTTTCCGGCGCCGTTGGGGCCGAGCAGGCCGGTGACGCCGGGGCCGATGGTCATGGTGATGTCGTTGACGGCGACCACGTTGCCGAACCAGCGGGAGACGTGGTCGATGCTGAGGGTCGTCACAGTCCCACCTTCTTGTAGCGGCGCAGCAGCAGGCCGTAGCTGCCGGCGATCAGGGCGAGCACGACGAGGACGTAGACCACGCCCTGCCCGGACGAGGGGCCGACCGCCCCCGGGTTGCGGGCGGTCGCGCCGAGGAAGGCCGACTGGACGCCGTCGATGAGCGTGACGGGCGAGAACAGGCCGATCCAGGGGATGGCGGAGGAGTGGTTCTGCACATGGGCGATGGCCTGGAGCGTGCTGACCGCTCCGTAGGAGATGATCAACACGGCGATCACGGCGGCGATGCCGAAGCCACGGCGCGGGGTGACGGCCGCGATGACCAGGCCGATGCCGGCGAAGAGCAGGGAGAGCAGGGCCACGGAGACCAGTCCCTCGGCGAATTCCTTCGTCTGGTGGGCGAAGCCCAGCTTGGACAGCAGCGCGCCCACGTACATCACGACCAGGGGTGCGGCGGTCAGGATGAAGACGGCCGAGGCGAGCGCGGCGAACTTCGCGCGTACGTAGTCGGCGGTCTCGATGGGCCGCGAGAAGTACAGCGGCACGGTCTTGAAGCGCAGGTCGCGGGAGACGGCCTGGGGTGCCTGCGAGGCGACGTACAGGCTGATCACGGCCTGCAGCATGATCGCGTAGCGGGTGTAGGCCACCGGCAGTTCGTGTGCCTTGGTGAAGACGGCGACGGCCACCATGATGGCCGCGGGCACGCACATCACGGCGAACAGCAGCATCGGCAGCACCTTGGACTTGGCCGAGCGGCCGAGTCCGTAGGCGCCGCGCAGGGACTGCGCGTACAGGGAGCGGCGCGCGTAGGCACGGCCGAGGCGCGGGCCGTCGTAGCCGCGGTAGCCGATGTCGTGGATGCGGGTCTGGTCGCCCGCGGGCGTGGTCAGGGGCTGCAAGGGGTGCTCAACCGCCATGGCGGACGGCCTCCTTCCGCTGCTCGTCGGTGTCGTGTTCGGCGCCGCTGGTGAACACCTCGGAGATGTGGTGCCGACGCTGTTCCATGCGCACCAGGCCGAGACCGAGGTCGGCGACGACGTCCCGGACCAGGTCGTACGTCTCCTCGCCCTGGGCGGTCAGCAGCAGGATGTGCCCGGCGCCGGGCAGGCCGTGACCCTCGGACTCGGTGTCCACCCCGCGCGCGTGGAGCGCGTCGCGGACCGCGCGGGTGCCGTCGGGGTGGGCGTCGCTGTCGGTGACCTCGATCGCCAGGGTGGTCGTGGTCTGGGTGAAGTCGGTGGTGGAGCTGGAGCGCAGGAGCTTGCCGCCGTCGATGACGACGACGTGGTCGCAGGTCCGCTCCAGCTCGCCGAGGAGGTGGGAGGTGACCAGGACCGAGATGCCGAACTCGGTGTGGATACGGCGGATCAGGCCGAGCATCTCGTCCCGGCCGACCGGGTCGAGACCGTTGGTCGGCTCGTCCAGGAACACCAGCTTCGGGTCGTGCACCAGCGCCTGGGCGAGCTTCACCCGTTGTTTCATGCCGGTCGAGTAGCCGCCGATGGGTCGGTAGCGCTCCTCGTACAGCCCGACGTGGCGCAGGGTGTCCGCGGTGCGCTCGCGGGCGGCGGTGGGCGGCAGGCCGGACATGCGCGCCATGTGGACGACGAACTCGGTGGCCGAGACGTCGGGCGGCAGGCAGTCGTGCTCCGGCATGTAGCCGACGCGCTCGCGGATGGCGCCGCCCTTGGTGGCGACGTCGAGGCCGAGCACCTCGGCGCGGCCCTCCGTGGCGGGGGACAGACCCAGCAGAATCTTGATCAGGGTCGACTTGCCGGCGCCGTTGGCTCCGACGAGTCCGGTCACACCGGGCCCGATGTCCACGGACAGCCGGTCGAGCGCGGTCACCCGGGGGAACCGCTTGCTCAGGCTTTCGGTCGCGATCACAGTCACGCCCACGACGTTAGTGACCCGGGCCACGCCGGTCGTCAGACCTCAGAGCCGTCTTTGCGTCAGACCCAGGTATTACGGGGGCCCTAGGGGATGCCGCATCCAGGGAGTCACCCGGGTCAGCCCTGGTTTTCCCCAGCCTGTCACCCCTGCTATTGACGCCACCTCTAACAACTGTCACATTCACCAGTGTCAAGTTACGGATGAGTAGGCAGTCGGCAGACGCGTCGGCGCATCGGCGTGCGGAGTCGATGCCACGATCGGGGCGGGGCGGCATGACGACGACAGTGAACAGCGAACTCCCCGTGCGGTTACGAGGGTTCAGGCGGGTGCAGCGCCTCGCCTACGAGTGCGCGGAGGCGGTCGCCGCACGGCTGGAGGCGGGTGTGACCGAACGCGAGGCGGCGCGGATGCAGCGGGAGTGGCTGCGCGAGCGCGGGGTACGGGACTGGTTCCACCTGCCCTTCGCCTGGTTCGGCGACCGCACGGCGTTCGTGAACTTCCGCATCCCCCTGCAGTTCTTCCCCACCGACCGTGCCCTGGAGCCCGGGATGCCGTTCATCCTGGACATGGCGCCGGTGTACGAGGGATACGCGGCCGACATCGGCTACTCCGGCTCGCTCGGCGTCAACCCGGTGCAGGACCGGCTGATGGCCGACCTGGAGGCCCACCGCGAGCTGATCCTGCGCGAGGTGCGCGAGCGACGCCCGCTGCGCGAGATCTACGAGGACGTGGACCGCCTCATGGTCCGCCAGGGCTACGCCAACCGGCACCGCGCGTACCCCTTCGGTGTGATCGCCCACAAGGTGGACCGCGTGCAGCAGCACCGTTTCTCCCCTCACCTGTTCGGGTTCGGTACGCAGGCCCTGAAGGGCCTGGCCGCCGACGCGCTGCACGGCCACCGAGAGGGCTGGTCGCCGCTGTGGTCGCCGTACCGCTTCTCCGACCATCCGCCGCAGTCGGGCCTGTGGGCGGTCGAACCACACCTCGGCTTCCGGGGTACGGGCGCGAAGTTCGAGGAGATCCTCGTGGTCACGGACTCCGAGGACCCCGAGCAGAGCGCTTTCTGGCTGGACGACGATCTGCCGCACGTGCGGCGCTGGGCGGAGGAGAAGTGACGCTGAAAGGTGCGCGGGAACGCCGGGTGGCGACCGGCGGGGTCGAGCTGTGCGTGGCCGAGCTGGGCGATCCGGAGCAGCCCACGGTGGTGCTGGTGCACGGTTACCCGGACAGCAAGGAGGTCTGGTCCGAGGTCGCCGTCCGCCTCGCCGACCGCTTCCACGTCGTCCTGTACGACGTCCGGGGACACGGCCGTTCGACGGCGCCCAAGCCGCTGCGCGGCGGGTTCACCCTGCCGAAGCTCACCGACGACTTCCTGGCCGTGGCCGACGCGGTCAGCCCGGACCGCCCGGTCCATCTCGTCGGCCACGACTGGGGCTCGGTGCAGTCCTGGGAATTCGTCACGGTGAGCCGCACCGAGGGCCGTATCGCCTCCTTCACCTCGATCTCCGGTCCGTCCCTCGATCACTTCGGGCACTGGATCAACGCGCGCATGAAGCGTCCGACGCCCCGCCGGGTGCGGCAGCTCCTCGGCCAGGGAGCCAAGTCGTGGTACGTGTACCTGCTGCACACCCCCGTCCTGCCGGAGCTGGCCTGGCGCGGCCCGCTCGGCCGGCGCTGGCCGAAGATCCTCCAGCGCGTGGAGAAGGTCCCCGGCGGCGACTACCCGACCGCCTCCCTGCCCTCCGACGCGGCGCACGGCGCCTGGCTGTACCGGGACAACGTCCGTGCCCGACTGCTCCACCCGCGCACCGACGCGTACGCGCACGCGCCCGTGCAGCTCATCACGCCCGAGGGGGACGCGTTCCTCTCGGAGCGGCTGTACGACGATCTCGAGCAGTGGGTGCCGCGGCTGACCCGCCGTACGCTCCCGGCCAAGCACTGGGTGCCGCGCAGCCGCCCCGACCAGCTCGCTTCGTGGATCGCAGAGTTCGTCATGTCCGTGGACGGCGGTCGCACCGCGCTCAAGGCCACCGGCCGCCATGCCGACCGGTTCGGCGGCCAGTTGGTCCTGGTCACCGGGGCCGGCAGCGGCATCGGCCGGGCCACGGCGTTCGCGTTCGCGGAGGCCGGCGCGCGCGTGGTGGCCGTCGACCGCGACGCCGAGTCCGCCGCCCGAACCGCCCAGTTGTCCCGGCTGATCGGCGCGTCCGAGGCGTGGGCGGAGACGGCCGATGTCTCCGACGAGCAGGCGATGGAGAAACTCGCGGAGAAAGTGCACCGCGAACTCGGCGTCCTAGACGTGCTGGTGAACAACGCGGGCATCGGCCTGTCGGGCTCTTTCTTCGCCACCTCCTCCGAGGACTGGCGCAAGGTCCTGGACGTCAATCTCTGGGGTGTGATCCACGGCTGCCGGTTCTTCGGTGGACGGATGGTCGAGCGGGGCCAAGGCGGCCACATCGTCAACATCGCCTCGGCGGGGGCTTTTCAGCCCTCCCGTGTCCTGCCCGCCTACAGCACATCCAAGGCCGCGGTACTGATGCTCTCCGAGTGCCTGCGCGCCGAACTCGCCGGTCAGGGCATCGGGGTGAGTGCGATCTGCCCCGGAATCGTCAACACCGGCATCACATCCACGGCACGGTTCACCGGAGTTGACGAGGCGGAGGAGTGCCGACGCCGGAGGAGCTCGGCCCGTCTGTACGGCTTGCGCAACTATCCGCCGGAGAAGGTGGCCGAGGCGATCCTGGACGCCGTGGCACGCAACAGGGCGGTGGTGCCGGTGACTCCGGAGGCGAAGGGCGCGCATGTGCTGTCTCGGCTGCTGCCGGGAGCGCTTCGGAGACTGGCGCGTGTGGAGCCGAAGTTGTGAGCCCGAGCCGACGATCGTGACCTGAGACGGGTGAAGTTGGGCGGGGTGGTCGCGCCGATCATCGAACGTACGGCGAAAATCGATGTGTTGGGACACCTCGCCCGAGCTTGCCTGATCCACAAGGAAGTTCGCCAACCACCTTGATTCATGAGTCCGTTGTCCACAGGTCACCCAACTCGCTTGTGGACAACTTCAGTTGTCTGTGGACCAAACCTCCCGACGAAAAAGATCTGCGTGATCCGTGTCTCTCCCGCACGCTGGACGCATGAACGAAAGACGAGACGGACGACACGTCGACGACAGACGTACGGTGAAGGTCTCGAAGTATCTCTCCAAACACCTGCGCCACCAGCCGGAACGCATCGGGCTCACCCTCGACCCCGGCGGCTGGGTGGAGATCGACACGCTGATCGCCGCGGCCGCCGCACATGGCTTCCCCTTCACCCGCCAGGAACTGGACCATGTGGTGGCCGCCAACGACAAACAGCGCTTCGCGGTCGAGGGGACCCGCATCCGCGCCAGCCAGGGCCACAGCATCGAGGTCGACCTCGGCCTGCCCGCGGCGACCCCGCCGCCGTACCTGTACCACGGGACCGTCGCCCCCAATCTCGACGCGATCCGAGCGGACGGGCTGAGGCCCATGAACCGGCACGACGTCCATCTCTCCGCCGACCGCGAGACCGCCACCCGGGTCGGTGCGCGCCGCGGCCGCCCCGTGGTGCTCACCGTCGATGCCGGCGCCATGCACCGTGACGGCCACGTCTTCCACGTCAGCACCAACGGGGTCTGGCTGACCAAGGCGGTACCACCGCGCTACCTGCGCTTTCCCGGCCCGCACTCAGCCGCCGGCCTCGTGCCCCGCCCCCGCCGGCCCGGTACACCCCCCTCCGTCATGATCGGTGGTATGGATCACTCGCCCGAGCCTGCCGACCACCGATGCCGCGGTCACCGCGCTGCGCGCCCTCGCCGCCCGCCACGCGCGCGAGATCGAGGTGGCCCACGACATCGGCGCCGACCAGACCTCCTGGCGCAGCGCCGCCGGCATCGGCGTGACCATGGACCCCGACGGCTCCCTGCCGCACGAGGCGTACGTCGAATTCGGCGGCGTGCCGAGGGTGAGCGTGCGGCTCTACCCGGAGGACGACGCGCTGATCACCGTCGAGGGCGTCGAGTGCCCCGACATTCCACGCGACGACGTGCCCGCCTTCGTCCGCTCCGTCTTCGAGGGCCCCGCCCACGTCGGGGCGCGCCGCTTCCCGCCCGGCTACCGTCTGGTGGTGCCGCTGCCCGGCGACCGCGCGCACACGGAGTACGTGCCGACGATCCTGCTCACTCCGTGGCTGAGCCGCGGCGTACGGTGACCCTTTGGTCCGCTGTCAGGGGATCCCCTTACTCTCGGATCCATGAGTCTGCGTCTGAGCACCGTGATCCTGCCGTACCGCCGCTGGAGCGAGGGCGGCCGGTCGGCCTGGGTGCGGGCCGAACAGTTGGGCTTCCACGCGGCGTACACCTATGACCACCTGTCCTGGCGCAGCTTCCGCGACGGCCCGTGGTTCGGCGCCGTACCGACGCTGACCGCCGCCGCTGCCGCCACGGAACGGCTGCGTCTCGGCACGCTGGTGACCTCGCCGAACTTCCGGCACCCGGTGACCCTCGCCAAGGAGCTGATCTCCCTCGACGACATCTCCGGCGGCCGGATCACCCTCGGCATCGGCGCGGGCGG
The DNA here is from genome assembly GCF_059510455.1 of Streptomyces sp. NTD91. NCBI lineage: Bacteria > Bacillati > Actinomycetota > Actinomycetes > Kitasatosporales > Streptomycetaceae > Streptomyces > Streptomyces sp. NTD91. Next base: position 143,960 of record NZ_JCAJZW010000004.1, on the reverse strand, counting down.
CACCGGCTTCGACGCGACGGCGCTGGGCCAGGAGCCGTGGAGCCCACGCGAGCGTGCCGACCGGCTCGCCGAGTTCGTGCCGCTGCTGGACCGGCTGCTCCGCGAGGACGCGGTGACGCACGAGGGCCGGTTCTACTCGGCGCACGAGGCGCGGAACATCCCGGGCTGTGTGCAGCGTCCCCGGCTGCCGTTCGCGGTGGCGGCGACCGGCCCCCGCGGCCTTGGGCTCGCCGCGCGGCACGGCCAGGCATGGGTGACCACGGGCGACCCGAAGCTGTTCGAGCACGGCACACCGGAGCAGTCCGTCGAGGCCCTGCGCGGGCAGGTCGCCAAGCTGTCCGAGGCCTGTGCGGACGCCGGGCGGGACATGGCGGACCTGGACAAGATCCTGCTCACGGGCTTCACACCGGACCGCTCCCGGCCGCTTCAGTCCCTGGACGCCTTCGTGGACTTCGCCGGCCGGCATCGGGAGCTGGGCTTCACCGAGATCGTGGTCCACTGGCCCATCCCGGACTCCGACTTCGCCGCGGACCAGAAGGTCTTCGAGCAGATCGCCATGGAGGCCGTCTCCCAGCTGGACTGACCGGACCGCGGCGAGGCGGGCCGCCCGGTGGCGCCGCCGAGTGCTGGTCGCGCCGGTCCGCGGTGCCGGGCAGGCGGCCGCCGGTGGGCATGCCGGGCGTCATCTGTGTCTCATCTGTGCGCAGTTCCGCACGAGCGAGCTGGCATATGCATGAGAATGGCCGGGTGACCTCAGCGACCAGACAGCCCGGGACCCCGTCCGCCGCCGTACGGCCGCGGCTGATCGCCACCGACCTCGACGGCACGCTGCTGCGCGACGACAAGTCGGTCTCCCCGCGCACGGTCGCCGCATTGGCCGCCGCCGAGGAGGCGGGCATCGAGGTCTTCTTCGTCACCGGCCGCCCGGCCCGCTGGATGAACGTCGTCAGCGACCACGTCCACGGCCATGGCCTGGCGATCTGCGGCAACGGAGCCGCCGTGGTCGACCTGCACGGCGGCTCCGGCGCCCACCGCTTCGTCAAGGTGCGCGAGCTGGCCCGCGAGAACGCCCTGCACGCCGTACGGCTGCTGCGTGAGGCGGCGCCCGGCACGGTGTTCGCGGTGGAGCAGACGTACGGCTTCCACCAGGAACCGGACTATCCCAAGCTGCACATGGAGATACCGGACAACCTCCTGCCCGCGGAGCGGCTCCTCGCCCCCGACGGCCCCGAAGCCCACCAGCCCGTCCTCAAGATCCTCGCCTATCACCACACCCTCGACCCGGACGCCTTCCTCGCCCTCGCCCGGATCGCGATCGGCGGCCATGCCAACGTCACCCGCTCCAGCCCCAGCGCCCTGCTGGAACTGAGCGGGCCCGACGTCTCCAAGGCCAGCACCCTCGCCCTGTGCTGTGCCGAGCGCGGCATCTCGCACGAGGAGGTCGTGGCCTTCGGCGACATGCCCAACGACCTGGAGATGCTGACCTGGGCCGGCCAGTCGTACGCAATGGGCAACGCCCACCCGGACGTCCTCGCCGCCGCGTCGGGCCGTACCGTCGCCAACAACGAGGACGGGGTCGCGGTCGTGATCGAGCAACTGCTCGCGGACCGGTTCTGAGGCACCGTCCCGTCCGGCCGCTGCTCGTGCGACGGCAGCGTCACGACTGCCGGTGAGCGCCCGGAAGCCGGTGGTCCCGTCCCGGACCGGCACCCGCCTGGTGTCCGTCAGCGTGCCCCCACCAGCGCCTCAGCCTCCGCCTCCCGCCGCGCCAGGGTCCGCAGCGGCCCGTCCACCGCGACAAGCTCGACGTACGTGCCCCGCTGCACCACCCGGCCCGCGTCGAGCACGATCACCTCGTCCACCGCCTCGAGTCCCGCCAGCCGGTGGGTGATCAGCAGCGTCGTACGCCCCTCCGTGGCGGCAAGCAGATCGGCGGTCAGCGCGTCGGCCGTCGGCAGGTCCAGATGCTCGGCGGGCTCGTCCAGGACCAGGACGGGGAAGTCGGCCAGCAGGGCACGCGCCAGCGCCAGCCGCTGCCGCTGACCACCCGACAGCCGCGCACCATGTTCGCCGACCAGGGTGTCCAGACCGTCGGGCAGCCCGTCCACCCAGTCCAGCAGCCGGGCCCGGTCCAGCGCCCGGCGCAGATCGGCCTCGGTGGCGTCCTTCCTGGCGAGCAGCAGGTTCTCGCGGACCGAACTGTCGAAAAGGTGCGCGTCCTGCGCGCACAGTCCGACGAGCCGCCGTACGTCGTCGCCATCCAGCGCGTACGCGTCCACACCGGCGAGCGTGTACGAGCCGCGCTGCGGGTCGAGGAAGCGCAGCAGCACCTGGGCGAGAGTCGTCTTGCCGGAACCGGACGCCCCCACGACCGCGATCCGCCGCCCTTCCCGCAGTGTGAGGTCGAACTGGGCCAGCGCTTCCCGCTCTTGGCCCTCGTAGCGTGCGGCCAGCCCCTTGACCACCACCGGGAACGGCGAGGCGGGCGCCTGCCGGGGCCGCTCGGGCTCACGCACGGGCTCGGGAGCGTCGAGCACCTCGTAGACGCGCTCCGCGCTCCGCCGCGCCCGCTGCCGGTGGCGCACGGCGAGCGGCAGCCCCAGTACGGCCTCGAAGGCGGCCAGGGGAGTGAGGACGACGACGGCCATCGTCACACCAGCCAGCCGGCCCGTGGCCACCGCCTGGGCACCGAACAGCGCGGTGGCCGTGACGGTCAGACCGGTGATCAGCGCGGTGAGCCCGTCGCCGAGCGCAGTCACGGCAGCGGCACGCGAGGCGATCCGGGTGAGGGTGCCGTCGGCGCCCCGGGCCGCGTCCGTGCGGGCGGGGAGCGCGCCGGCGACGGTCAGCTCTGCGGTGCCGGTGAGCAGGTCGGTGACCCGGGTGGCGAGGGCGCCCCGGGCGGGGGCCAGCCGTCGTTCGGTCCGCCGGGCCGCGGCCGCGGTGACGAGCGGTACGCCGACGCCGGCCGCCACGAGCCCCGCCGCGAGTGCGGCGCCGGCCTCGGGCAGGAGCCAGGCCGTGAAGCCGACGGAGGCGGCGCAGACGGTGACGGCGACCGACGCGGGCAGCAGCCAGCGCAGCCAGTAGTCCTGAAGATCGTCGACGTCCGTGACCAGCCGGGTCAGCAGATCACCGCGCCGGGCGGTCCGCAGTCCGGCAGGCGCCAGCCGCTCCAGCCGCCGGTAGACGGCGACCCGGGTGTCGGCCAGCATCCGCAGCACGGCGTCGTGGGACACGAGCCGCTCGGCGTACCGGAACACGGCCCGCCCGATCCCGAAGGCCCGCGTGGCGGTGACCGCCACCATCAGATACAGCACCGGCGGGTGCTGGGAGGCCCGCGAGATCAGCCACCCCGAGGTCGCCATCAACCCGACCGCGCCGGCCAGCGCCAGGCTCCCCAGCAGCGACGCCAGCACCAACCGCGCCCGCCGGGGCCCGGCGAGCCGCCGCACCCGCGCAAGCACCCGCCGCGACCGCACCTGCCCCTCGAGTCGGGGGACGGACGGTCCGCTCTGCGGCCCGGTGGGCCGGGGTCCCGTCGGCTCGCCTTCCACTCCGCCCGGTCGGGTGTCGGCTGGGCGGGGCAGAGAGTCCAGGGGGTGGAGTCCCCTGGGACACGCGCTGTCGGGCCGACCGGCCGGCAGTTCCGCGCCGCCCAGCCGCACGACCCGGTCGGCAACCTCCAGCAAGGCCGGCCGGTGCACGACCAGCAGCACCGTTCGACCCACCGCGAGCCGCCGTACCGCCGCCACGACCTCCGCCTCGGTCTGCCCGTCCAGCCCAGCCGTCGGCTCGTCCAGCAGCAGCACGGGCCGGTCGGCGAGAAAGGCCCGCGCAAGAGCCAGTCGCTGCCGCTGCCCCGCCGACAACCCGGCCCCGTCCTCCCCGAGCACGGTGTGGGCACCCTCGGGCAACGCGTCCACGAACTCCAGCGCGCCCGCGTCCCGCAGCGCCCGCCGCACGGCACGGTCGTCCGCGTCGGGCCGGGCCAGCCGTACGTTCTCCGCCACGGTCCCGGCATACAGATGCGGCCGCTGCGGCACCCAAGCGATCCGCGACCGCCACTCCTCCACATCAAGATCCGCGAGATCGGCTCCCCCGACCCGCACCCGGCCCTGCGTCGGCCGTACGAAGCCCAGCAGAACGCTCAGCAGCGTGGACTTGCCCGCTCCGCTCGGCCCCACCAAAGCGACCGTCTCACCGGGCTCGACGGCGAACGACGCCTCCGCCACGGCGTCCGCGGAACGACCGGGGTAGCGAACGCTGACCCCCTCGAAGGCCAGTGCACCCGAAGGCACCCCACCGGTACCGAACACCGGAACCGGCGTCTGCAACACGGTGAAGATCTCCTCCGCCGCGGCAAGCCCCTCGGCCGCCGCGTGGTACTGCGCCCCGACCTGCCGCAGCGGAAGATAGGCCTCGGGCGCCAGCACCAGGATCACCAGACCGATGTACAGGTCCATGTCGCCGTGCACCAGTCGCATGCCGATGGTCACGGCGACCAGCGCGACCGACAGGGTGGCGAGCAACTCGAGCGCGAAGGAGGAGAGAAAGGCGATCCGCAGGGTACGCAGCGTGGCCTGGCGGTACTCACCGGTGATCCGGCGGATGGACTCGGCCTGCGCCTTGGCCCGGCCGAACACCTTCAGCGTGGGCAGTCCGGCGACGACGTCGAGGAAGTGCCCGGACAGCCGGGACAGCAGTCGCCACTGGCGGTCCATCCGGGACTGGGTGGCCCAGCCGATCAGCATCATGAAGAGCGGGATGAGGGGCAGGGTGCCGACGATGATCGCGGCCGACACCCAGTCCTCGGTGACGATCCGCGCCAGCACCGCCACCGGCACGACCACCGCCAGGCCCAACTGGGGCAGATAGCGCGCGAAGTAGCCGTCGAGGGCGTCGACGCCGCGCGTCGCCAGCGTCACCAGCGAGCCCGTGTGCTGTCCGGACAGCCACCCTGGACCGAGCGCTGCCGCCCGGTCCAGGAGTCGCCCCCGCAGTTCGGATTTCACCGCCGCGCTCGCCCGGTGGGCGGCGAGTTCGGTGAGCCACGCGACAACCGCCCGCCCCACGGCCACAGCCGCCAACAGCAGCAGCGGCGTGCGCAGTTCGGCGACGGACTGCCCGTGCTGGAACGCTCCGACGACAACCTCGGCGATGAGCATCGCCTGGGCGATCAACAGCCCCGCACCGACGGCCCCCAGGCCGACGACCGCCAGCAGGAAGAGACGGGTGGCACGGGCGTACTTCAGCAGACGCGGATCGATCGGTTTCACGTGAAACGTGTCCTTCGGCCCAGAGGGTGTGTTTCACGTGAAACACACCCTCGACGGACTCAGTGTGCGGCGCCGGCCGCAGCATCGGGGGCGATGTGCTGCGTACCGATCCGCTTGCGGAAGACCCAGTAGGTCCAGCCCTGATAGAGCAGAACGAGAGGCATGGCGACGGCCGCCAGCCACGTCATGATCTTCAGGGTGTACGGGCTCGACGAGGCGTTGGTGACCGTCAGGCTCCAGTCCCCGTTGAGCGTGGACGGCATGACATTCGGGAAGAGCGACAGGAAGAGCATCGCCACGGCGGCCACGATGGTGATGCCGGACAGTGCGAACGCCCATCCCTCACGCCCGAGTCGGTTGGCCACCAGTGCGGCCACCAGCGCGGCGACCGCCACGGCCATGGCCACCAGGCTGCTGCCGTCACCGCTGTCGGCCTGCGTCCACAGCAGGAAGCCGAGCGCCACGACAGCCGTGACGAGGCCGACCCTCAGGGCCAGTTGTCGTGCCCGCACCCGGATGTCCCCCACGGTCTTGAGCGCGGTGAAGACCGCTCCGTGGAAGGTGAACAGGGTGAGCGTCACCACACCGCCGAGCAAGGCATAGGGGTTGAGCAGATCCCAGACGTTGCCGACGTACTCGAAGTGCTGGTCGATCTTCACGCCCCGCACGATGTTCCCGAAGGCCACGCCCCACAAGAACGCCGGGATGAGCGAGGTCCAGAAGATCGCCGCCTCCCAATTGCGCTGCCAGTGTTCCTCGGTTCGCTTGGCCCGGTACTCGAAGGCGACGCCCCGGATGATCAGGCAGACCAGAATGACCAGCAGCGGCAGGTAGAAGCCGGAGAAGAGGGTGGCGTACCACTCGGGGAACGCGGCGAAGGTCGCACCGCCCGCGGTGAGGAGCCACACCTCGTTGCCGTCCCAGACGGGTCCGATCGTGTTGATCAGCACCCGTCGCTCCGACCGGTTGTGGGCCAGCAGCTTGGTGAGGATGCCGACGCCGAAGTCGAATCCCTCCAGGAAGAAGTAGCCGGTCCACAGGACGGCGATCAGAACGAACCAGACGTCGTGAAGTTGCATGACTGTTCCCCCGGCCTAGTACGAGAAGGCCATCGGCTTGTCGGCGTCACGAGCGTCGCCGCCGATCTTGGTGGGCGGGTTGAGGTCGTCCTCGCTCAGCTCGGGCGGGCCGGCCTTGATGTACTTCACGAGCAGCTTGACCTCGACCACGGCGAGAATCGCGTACAGCACTGTGAAGGTGATCACCGAGGTAAGTACTTCGCCCTGGGAGACACCAGGGGAGACCGCGTCGCGTGTGCGCAGGACGCCGTACACGACCCATGGCTGCCGCCCCATCTCGGTGAAGATCCAGCCCCAGGAGTTGGCGATCAGCGGGAAGGCCAGGGTCCAGGTCGCGATGCGCCAGTACCAGGGCGTGAGCTTCGGACTGAGCCTCTTGTTCTTGAACAGCACCAGGTGTGGCACCTCGTCCTCACCGACCCGCAGATGCTGCGGCAGCATGAACTTCCTGCGGGTCAGCCACAGCCCGGCCAGTCCGATGGCGAAGGACGCCATACCGAAGCCGATCATCCAGCGGAAGCCCCAGAAGGCGACCGGGATGTTGGGCCGATAGTCACCCGGGCCGAACTTCTGCTGCTCGGCCTTGTTGACGTCGTTGATGCCGGGGACGTACGACGTGAAGTCGTCGTCGGCGAGGAAGGACAGCAGGCCCGGTATCTCGATCGCGACAGTGTTGTGGCCCTTGTCCACATCACCGTAGGCGAAGATCGAGAAAGGTGCCGGCTTCTGGCCGTCCCAGAGCGCCTCCGCCGCCGCCATCTTCATCGGCTGCTGCTTGAACATCACCTTGCCGAGGGTGTCGCCACTGACCGCGGTGAGCAGTCCGGCGATGACCACGGTGACCAGGCCCAACCGCAGCGAGGTCTTCATCTCACGGATGTGCTTCTTGCGGGCCAGGTGGTAGGCGGCGATGCCCACCATGAAGGCGCCGCCGGTCAGGAAGGCCGCGGACAGGGTGTGGAAGGCCTGGCTGAGGGCGGTGTTCTGGCTCAGCACAGCCCAGAAGTCCGTCAGTTCCGCCCGCTCCTTCACCTTGTCGATCTTGTAGCCGACCGGATGCTGCATCCAGGAGTTGGCCGCGAGGATGAAGTAGGCCGACAGAATCGTGCCGAGCGAGACCATCCAGATGCAGGCCAGGTGGATTCTCTTGGGCAGCTTGTCCCAGCCGAAGATCCACAGGCCGATGAAGGTCGACTCGAAGAAGAACGCGATCAGTGCCTCGAAGGCGAGCGGCGCACCGAAGATGTCACCGACGAAGCGCGAGTAGGCGGACCAGTTCATGCCGAACTGGAACTCCTGCACGATCCCCGTGACCACGCCCATCGCGATGTTGATCAGGAAGAGCTTGCCCCAGAACTTCGTCGCTCTGAGGTACTTCTCCTTCTCCGTGCGCACCCAGGCCGTCTGGAGCCCGGCCGTGAGGGCGGCCAGGGAGATGGTCAGCGGGACGAACAGGAAGTGGTAGACGGTGGTGATGCCGAACTGCCAGCGCGCCAGTGTCTCCGGCGCCAGAGCCAGGTCCACGTCGTCACTCTCCTTACTACGCCGTGGTACAGCGGCGGTTTGCCCCGTTTACCGCGCACATACAGGGCAATCGGGACGCGCTTGTGAACGCGTTCACATTCACAAGCTATTATGACGCACCGATTTTCAGCAAGGAACGGGGGGTCCCCTCTTCGTCTCCGCGTCAAGACCTTGGCAGCAACTTCAACATCTTGTTGAATCACGCGGCATGGCACTGCCGCTCACCTCCAGCGCCTGCACATGGGGCGAGGAGATCCATTTCGATACAGGAGTCACTGTTTCCCGCGAAACGGACGCCCGGCAGGTCGTGGAGCCGGGCACCGTGGCTTTCTGGACGGACGGCGACGCGCTCGCCCTCCCCTACGGGCCCACGCCGATCTCGCGAGGCTGGGGTCCCCCCGAACGGAGTTCGAGGGTTCGAGGGAGAGTGCCGCCTCGCGAGCCCGTGCAACATCCTCGGAACCCTGGACGGGGACGCCCACGCCCTGGCGACCGTGCGAGACGGCGACCCCATCCGCGTGGAACTGATCGACGAGCAGCGCCCCGGCCGGGTCACAGCTCCTTGTGGAACGCCTCCGCCACCTTCAGGAAGATGTCGTTCGCCTCGGTCTCGCCGACCGTCACCCGCACACCCTCGCCCGGGAACGGCCGGACCACCACGCCGTGCTGCTCACAGGTCTGGGCGAACGCGGCCGTGCGCTCCCCCAGCCGCAGCCACACGAAGTTCGCCTGCGTCTCGGGCACCGTCCAGCCCTGGGCGCGCAGCGCCTCAACCACGCGCGTGCGCTCGCACACCAGCGAACCGACCCGGCCGAGCAGCTCGTCCTCGGCCCGCAGCGAGGCGATCGCCGCTTCCTGGGCGAGCTGGCTGACTCCGAAGGGCACCGCCGTCTTGCGCAGCGCCGCCGCGACCGGCTCATGGGCGATCGCGAATCCGACGCGCAGCCCGGCGAGCCCGTAGGCCTTGGAGAACGTACGCAGGACACAGACGTTGGGCCGGTTCCGGTACAGCTCGACGCCATCGGGCACCTCAGGGTCGCGGATGAACTCGCGGTACGCCTCGTCCAGCACCACCAGCACATCGCCGGGCACCCGGTCCAGGAACCGCTCCAGTTCGGCCCGCCGCACCACCGTGCCGGTCGGGTTATTGGGGTTGCAGACGAAGATCAGGCGCGTCCGGTCGGTGATCGCGTCCGCCATGGCGCCCAGGTCGTGCACATCGCCGGGCGTGAGCGGCACCTGCACCGACCGGGCGCCGCCGATCTGCGTGATGATCGGGTACGCCTCGAAGGACCGCCACGCGTAGATCACCTCGTCGCCGGGACCGCTGGTGGCCTGGACGAGCTGCTGTGCGACGCCCACCGAGCCGGTGCCGGTGGCCAGGTGGGAGACCGGGACACCGAAGCGCTCCGACAGCTCCTCCATCAGCCCGCTGCACGCCATGTCCGGGTAGCGGTTGAAGTGGGAGGCCGCCGCGGTGACGGTCTCCATGACGCCGGGCAGCGGCGGATAGGGGTTCTCGTTGGAGGACAGCTTGTAGGCGACCGGCCCGCCGGCCGCGGCCGGCTTGCCCGGCTTGTAGGTGGGAATACCCTCCAGCTCGGCGCGCAGCTTGGGGCTCGTCTCGCTCACCGCAGTCCTCCTCGCGACCACCGGCGGACCGTCGACGCCGCCGGCTTCCAATACTCCTCACCTTATGAGGATTCGGCCCCGGTGCGTACAGGTCGCGGTCCTTCGATACGCGATCCCGATCCGGTCCGGCACCATCCCGGGGCATCGCCGTACGAAGGCGTACGTTTCAGGGGGCGCGCCGTACATATATCTACGCGCCGGTGGCTCACGCCGTGGCGCGCATCCCCCGTGCAGGTGAGTTGAGACCTCTTCGAAACATCGGGCACTTGGCAGGTCCATACGCGCCACCACGACACGTCTTGCCGCAGGATCGTTCAACTGGCTTTGTTTCTAAGGAACTTAACGCCTTACGACCATGCAGAAACGTACCTGTCAACGCGTGCATATGCGTCCGCACTACCCCACCGCATGAGCCCTACTATCGGCTCGCCATGACAGCAGCAGGGAAGCACCAGGTGAGCCGCGCGGAAACCTCACGTCGAGGCAGCCGGCCGGGACGGGCGGGCATCAGGGACGTGGCCGCCGCCGCCGGAGTCTCCATCACGACCGTCTCCGACGCCCTCAACGGCAAGGGCCGGCTCCCGGATGCCACCCGGCGCCATGTCCGTGAGGTCGCCGACCGGCTGGGATACCGCCCCTCGGCGGCCGCCCGCACCCTCCGTACCGGCAAGTCGGGTCTGATCGGCCTGACCGTGACGACGTACGGGGATGAACCTTTCACCTTCACGGAATTCGCGTACTTCGCCGAAATGGCACGCGCCGCCACCTCGGCCGCGCTCGCCCGTGGCTACGCCCTGGTGATCCTGCCCGCGACCTCCCGCCACGACGTGTGGTCCAACGTCGCGCTCGACGGCACCGTGGTCATCGACCCCTCCGACCACGATCCGGTGGTGACCGAACTGGTCCGGCAGGGCCTGCCCGTCGTCTCCGACGGCCGCCCGGCCGGCACCCTGCCGGTCACCGCCTGGGTGGACAACGATCACGAGGCCGCCGTACTCGACATCCTCGACCACCTGGCCGACGCCGGTGCCCGCCGTATCGGCCTGCTCACCGGCACCACGACCGACACGTACACCCATCTGTCCACCACGGCCTACCTGCACTGGTGCGAGCGGGTCGGCCAGGACCCGGTCTACGAGGCCTACCCGGCGCACGACCCGTGCGCGGGCGCCGTCGCCGCCGACCGGCTGCTCGCCCGCCCCGACCGGCCCGACGCGGTCTACGGCCTGTTCGACCCCAACGGCACCGACCTGCTGGCCGCCGCCCGCCGCTACGGTCTCCGCGTCCCCGAAGACCTGCTGCTCGTCTGCTGCAGCGAGTCCATGGTGTACGCCAGCACCGAGCCGCCGATCAGCACGCTCTCCCTGAAGCCGCGCCGGATCGGCACCGCGGTCGTCCAGCTCCTCATCGACGCCATCGAGGGCGTGGAGTCGGACCAGCCCGTCGAGCAGGTGATACCGACGGAGCTGATCGTCCGCACCTCCTCGCAACGCCGTCCGCCGCGCACGACGGTCAGCCCGCCGCGGACACCCGACGGGAGATGACGCGGAAAGCGGGGCGCTCGCCCCGTGCCCGTGCCGACCGAGGGAGGGGGCTCGGCGGGCCGGCGGCGCGCGGGCAAGCGTGTCCGGTCGGCCCCCAGCCAGCCGAACACCTGCCGAAACGGGGCGAAAGCCGCGGTGAACTGGAGTCTTGTTCCGATTCACCACCCCTGGGTCATCACACGGCGCGATGCGCATTCCTATGATGGGCCCACGACACCGCGGACCGCTGCGACCAGGCAGTCCGAAGGGGTGCAGATGCGGCGCGATGGTGGAGGGGTCTGATGACTCAGGGGGCCGGTCAGGGACCCGAAGTGGAGCGGACGGCGACGCTGCGCGACTTCCGGGTACCTGCGTACGTCCACGAGACCGGTCCGTACGTCCCCACCGCCCACCCGGGCGACACCGCACCGCCAGCCGACGAGGCGTACCCCGACGGCTACACCCCCACCCAGCGCGACCTGCCCGTCATCAACCGGGCGGAGACACCCCCGGTCGCCACCCCCGAGACGGCACCCGCCGCCCCGGCCCCGCATCCCGCGACCGGCCCAGGACCGCTGTACGTCGTCGGAGACGTCCACGGGTACCTCGACGAACTGGTGGCCGCACTCCAGGAGCAGGGCCTGATCGACGCCTCCGGCCAGTGGTGCGCCGGCACCGCGCGGCTGTGGTTCCTCGGCGACTTCACCGACCGCGGCCCCGACGGGATCGGCGTCATCGACCTCGTGATGCGACTGTCCGCCGAGGCCGCCGCGGCCGGCGGCTACTGCAAGGCCCTCATGGGCAACCACGAGCTGCTGCTGCTCGGCGCCAAACGGTTCGGCGACACCCCCGTCAACTCCGGTGCGGGCACCGCCACTTTCCAGGCGGCCTGGCTGCTCAACGGCGGCCAGAAGACCGACATGGACCGTCTCCAGGACCACCATCTGCAGTGGATGGCCCGCCTCGACGCCGTCGAGGAGGTCGACGGCTATCTGCTCGTGCACTCGGACACCACCGCCTACCTCGACTACGGAGACTCCATCGAGGCGGTCAACGACACCGTCCGCGAGACCCTCACCCGCAACGACGCGGACGAGTGCTGGGATCTGTTCCGCAAGTTCACCAAGCGCTTCTCCTTCCGCGACGAGGGAGGCGCCGACGCCGTGCGCTCCCTCCTCGATACGTACGGCGGCACCCGGGTCGTTCACGGCCACAGCCCTATTCCCTACCTGCTCGGCGAGGTCGGTTCCGAGGACGGCGAGGAGAGCACCGGCCCGGTCGTGGAGGGACCGCACGTCTACGCCGACGGGCTCGCCATCGCGATGGACGGCGGAGTGACCATGGCCGGAAAGCTACTGGTCCGGCAACTTCCCCTGGCCGTCTGACCGTTCTGCAGAGCGGCGCACCCGTCCGCGTATCCACAGGCCGGTGGGGCAATTTTCCGGCAACCCCCTGTCACCGTGTGCCGTGGCGGCTCTACCATCGGCTTATCCGTAGCAGGCTCCCCTCCGTTTCTGCCCGACGGCTCGCCGGCGTGCGAGCCCCAAGCCCTACGGAGCATCGGGGGATGCACATGAACAGCGTTCCGCAGCACCTGCAGAACGAGGACCGCCAAGAATTCGAGCGGCTCCTCGACGAGGCGCTGCGCTCCGCACCACAGCGGCCGGAACTGGCCGCTGTCGGACAGCGGCTCAATCCCGAGCAACTGCGCACCATGGCGCTCAACGCCACCGCTCTGATAACGGCCGCCGCCGCGGCCGAATACCAGCACTACGTGAAGATCCGCCAGGAACTGCGGCAGCCGGCGATGGCCCCCTCGGCCGCCGGCGGCCCCGGCGGTGTCGATCAGAGTTCGGCCACGGCCGGGCTCGTCACCAGCCTCGGCGAGACGGCCGAGAGTACCGGCGCGGGCGCCGTCGCGGTCATCGCCGTGCTGGCCCCCGTCCTTTCCGGGACCGCCGCGGTGATCTTCCTCCTCGTCGGCTACATCCTGAAGACCCTGAGCCCGGGTCAGGCCTTCGCCGGGACCATGCTCACCGCCGGCTGGGTGTTCGGAGCGGTGACCGCGGCCGCGATCCTCGTGGCCGCCGTCGGACTGCTCCTCACCGCCCTGCGCAACGGCGGCTCGGACGAGGCTCAGGCGCTGGACGCGGCGCACCGGGAACTGGACAGCGCCAGAGAGGCCTGGCGGGACGCGCTGCTGGAGCGCGGCATCCTGCCGTTCCTCGCGGAGGCGCTGGCCGAGCCCGGACCGGTCACCCGGCACCGCACGGCCCCGCCGACCCCGCGCGGCCGTATGCCCCGCCTGGGATACGACCGTCCCGGTTTCAGCAGCCCCGACGACGGCACCGCATCCGGCCGGCCGAGCTTCACCAGCCCCGACTACACGAGCCCGGACTTCGGCGGCCCTGAGCACCAGCCCGAGTGATCCCGTGGCAGCACCCGGACAACCCCGGTGCGCCCCTGAACGGTACGGGGCCCGGCCGGGTGGCGGGCGAGCGGCAACCGGTGTGGTGCCACCACCCCGGTCGGCCGCCATCCCCGCAGCTCCTCGACCGCACCGGACGCCTCAACGTGCTTCCGGCGCGGCGAGTTCCTTCAGTCCCGCTCAGTCCGCGATCGGCAGATACACCCTGTTCCCGCTCGCCGCGAACTCCTTGGACTTCTGAGCCATGCCCTCCTCGATCTCGGCCTTGCTGCCGCCGTGTTCGCGGCGGATGTCCTGCGAGATCTTCATGCTGCAGAACTTCGGCCCGCACATGGAGCAGAAGTGGGCCGTCTTGGCGGGCTCGGCCGGCAGGGTCTCGTCGTGGAACTCGCGGGCCGTGTCCGGGTCCAGGGCGAGATTGAACTGGTCCTCCCACCGGAACTCGAAGCGGGCGTCGGACAGTGCGTCGTCCCACTCCTGGGCGCCCGGGTGCCCCTTGGCGAGATCGGCCGCGTGTGCGGCGATCTTGTACGTGATGACGCCCGTCTTGACGTCGTCACGGTTGGGCAGGCCCAAGTGCTCCTTGGGCGTGACGTAGCAGAGCATCGCCGTGCCCCACCAGGCGATCATCGCGGCGCCGATGCCGGAGGTGATGTGGTCGTACGCCGGAGCGATGTCCGTGGTCAGTGGGCCGAGCGTATAGAACGGAGCTTCATCGCAGATCTCCTGCTGAAGGTCGATGTTCTCCTTGATCTTGTGCATCGGGACGTGTCCCGGGCCCTCGATCATGGTCTGTACGTTGAAACGCCTGGCGACCCGGTTGAGTTCCCCAAGAGTTCGCAATTCCGCGAACTGTGCCTCGTCGTTGGCGTCCGCGATCGAACCCGGCCTGAGGCCGTCGCCCAGCGAGTACGTGACGTCGTAGGCGGCGAGGATCTCGCAGAGCTCCTCGAAGTTCTCGTACAGGAACGATTCCTTGTGGTGCGCCAGGCACCAGGCGGCCATGATCGAGCCCCCGCGCGAGACGATGCCCGTCTTGCGGTTGGCGGTCAGCGGTACGTACGGCAGCCGGACGCCCGCGTGGACGGTCATGTAGTCGACGCCCTGTTCGGCCTGCTCGATGACCGTGTCCTTGTAGATCTCCCAGGTCAGTTCCTCGGCCTTGCCGTCGACCTTCTCCAGGGCCTGGTAGAGCGGCACGGTGCCGATGGGGACGGGGGAGTTGCGCAGCACCCACTCACGGGTGGTGTGGATGTTGCGGCCGGTGGACAGGTCCATGACCGTGTCAGCACCCCAACGGGTGGCCCAGGTCATCTTCTCCACCTCCTCCTCGATGGAGGACGTCACCGCGGAGTTGCCGATGTTGGCGTTGACCTTCACCAGGAACCGCTTGCCGATGATCATCGGCTCGATCTCCGGGTGATTGACGTTGGCGGGCAGCACCGCCCGGCCTGCCGCAATCTCCTCGCGGACCACCTCGGCAGAGACGTTCTCGCGGATGGCCACGTACTCCATCTCCGGGGTGGTCTCGCCCCGGCGGGCGTACGCGAGCTGCGTCACCGCCTCGCCAGCCCTGCCCCGGCGGGGCTGGCGAGGCCGTCCGGGGAAGACCGCGTCCAGGTTGCGGAGCCCGCCGCGCGGCGAGGTGTGCTTGATCCCGTCGTCCTCGGGACGGAGGGGACGGCCCGCGTACTCTTCGGTGTCGCCGCGGGCAACGATCCAGTTCTCGCGCAGCGCCGGCAGGCCCCTGCGGACATCGGTGTCGACGAGTGGATCGGTGTACGGGCCCGATGTGTCGTACAGCGTGACCGACTGCCCATTGGTGAGGTGCACTTGACGGACCGGCACACGCAGGTCGGGGCGCGAGCCCTCGACGTATGCCTTGTGCCAGCCGATGGACTTCCGGGCCTCCTGGGACGTCTCGTCCTGAACGGAGACAGACGTGCGTGCGTCCTTGTTGGTCATGAGACCTACTCCCTACGCCGGCATTACCCGGTAACAGGTTCGGCGGTCGACGCAGCGGTTTCCGTCCGTCGGTGTTTCCTGAGGAACATGGCATGTTCCACGTGAAACATCGCGCGTACGGAGTTCAGCGCCCTCTCAGCCCGGTGCTCCGAGCTCCCGCGTGTGCAAAGGTGCCTCCACGCTAGCGTCATCTGTGGCGCGATGAACAGTGGGCCCCCGGCGTTCTTGCAATGATCGGGCGGTGACCAGGGAGATCGTGCGCACGCTGGTGGGCCCGATGGGCCTGCTCGCCTCGGTCACGGTCACCACCGCGCCCGCACCCTGGTCGTCGCGGCCGACCGCCCCGGCCCCGGCCGGGATCCCTCCCGTCCCGGCGCGGGTGGGCGGGGGCGACGCCGGAAACAGTGAGGGCGGCATGCGCCGACGGCGAACACCGTCCACCGGATGGGCAGACGTGAGGCGCGGATGCGGACCCGGCCAGTCGGTCAGTACGGGTGCCGTACGGGTGAGGTGGTGACCCGCGTCGGATGCCAGCCGATGACCGAGCCCGCACACCTCACGCAGAAGCGTTCCTGCACCGTTGCATGCGGCACGGCGGAGCACCCCGGACCCACGCCGCAACGCTTCAGCCGGCGCTCTGCTCCTCGGCCAGGATGCGGTCCAAGGCTTCTTCCAGATGGGCGTCGAAGTCGGCCAGAGCGCCCTCCTGGCCGAGCGGCACGAGCTTGTCCGTGCGGTCGAGGAAGGCCACGAGCGGCGGTGCCGAGGAGCGGAACAGAGCCTGATCACCGCCCACCTGAAGCCGGATCAGCACCTCTCCCAGCACCTCTGCATCGGCCGGAGCGATGTGCACATCCCCTTCCCCGCACGGCCGGCCGACGCCGTCGATCAGCAGTTCACGCCCGAACGCCCAGGTCACCGGAGCGTCGCCGGGCAGATGAAAGGTGAGCCGCACGGCATAGGGATCACAGGTCTCGTAGCGCAACTCCACCGGAATGCGGAAGGAGAGCTCCTCCGACACGAGAAAGCTCATCATGACTTCTGCCTGTACGGACTCGCGCATCGTCTACCCCGCCATATGGACATCGACTGGCCGGGTTCGATCCCTCCGACCGTGGTCAAATCTTGCTGAAAGTACACAGCAGATCACAAGCAGTAAGTTTTCAGATACTGATAGAGAGGCTGAGCGCCCCCAGATGCCGTCCGATCTCCGTCTGCAGCCGACGAGCCGCGGGCAGCAGTCGATCGGCCTGGTGGGAGGGCAGCGACATCGCCATCGTGGCCACGGTGGTGCCGACCGTGATCGGGACCGCCGCGCAGATCGTCCCGAGCGCGTACTCCTGGCGCTCCACCACCGGCTCCATGCGGGGCATCCTGGCCAGCCGGCGCAACAGGGCGTCGTTGTCGCGCACGGTGTACGGCGTGAGGGACGTCACGGGATAACGGTCGAGATGGTCACGGCGGGCGTCCTCGTCCAGTTGGGAGAGCAGGCACTTCCCGATGGCGTGTGCATGGCCGGTCTCGCGGAAGTCGGCCCATTCCTCGACCGCCGGCGCCTCGGGCGAGCCGGAGACGCACATGATGTCGATCTCGCCGTCCCGGTACATCGCGTAGTACACGGGCGCACCGATGGAATCGCGCCAGTACGCAAGGGTGTCGGCCAGCGCGCTGCGACGTTTCTGCTGTGCCCCGCTGCTGCCCAGCCGTTCGGCCGCCTCACCGAGGAAGAACAGCCCTCTCTCGCGGCGTAGATAGCCCTCGTGCACCAGGGTGCGCAGCAGATGGTACGTCGTCGGGAGGGCGACGCCGGTCTCGCGGGCGAGTTGTTTGGCGGGGGCCCCGTACGTATGTGCGGCGACTGTCTCCAACAGACGCATCGCACGCTGGACCGATCCGATGAGCGTCGCGGTGGCCGGGGGGCCGGAGGTTGCGGAGGGGTGCGGCGGCCCGGAGACGCCCATGGGGTGCGGCTGTTCGGGGACCGCGATGGACGGCGACCGCGGGGTGAGGGGTGCGCGGGAGCGCGATGGCGTGGGGGGTGCGTGCGGTTCTGCCGGTGCGGTGTCGACCGTGGCCAAGGATCACTCCCGGGAGCGCGAGGGGCAGCCCGTGCGGGGAAAGAGCACGGAGGGGATCTGCGCCGCCCGCGGGGCCTGACCCCGCGGGGTTCCGGACTTTAATCGTCCTCCGCCGGACCCGGACGGCCTCGCGGGAAACTTCCCTCGCCCGAGGGAAACCGGTGTTCAGCTTGCCGGGACCGGTGATGCCGTCGCCGACCACCACCCCCGGTGCCGTCACCAGTCGCCGCGCGACGAGGAGTTCGACATGAACTTGCGTACGACGTAGATGAGTCCGCCGACCAGGGCG
Organism: Streptomyces sp. NTD91; assembly: GCF_059510455.1. Classification (NCBI taxonomy): domain Bacteria; kingdom Bacillati; phylum Actinomycetota; class Actinomycetes; order Kitasatosporales; family Streptomycetaceae; genus Streptomyces; species Streptomyces sp. NTD91. Next base: position 126,163 of record NZ_JCAJZW010000004.1, on the reverse strand, counting down.
ACGAAGACCAGCGCCTTGAACAACAGGCCGATCACGATGCTGAGCACCGTGACTATCAGGCTGCCGAACACGACCAGGGCGATGACCGGCACCGCGACCCACTTCACCCACCACGGCAGTCCCGTGAAGATCTCTCGCATCGCCCTCGTCCTTCGCCTTCTCGTATGTTCGCGTGCGCGTACTTTTCACGTACGGCTTTGATGTCCTGCACTCGATGCTAGGGCCGGCAGGGGCCCCGTGGTTGCCTCGCGCCCCTTGTCCTCCCCTGACCCGTCCCCTAGGGAACCCCGGGGTCCGGGCTCACGCCTCGGGCGGAGAGAAGACGACGAGAACCCTCAGATCCTCGCTGATGTGGTGGAACTTGTGGGCGACACCAGCCGGTACGTAGAGGACGCTGCCGCGCGCCACCTCGGTCGTCTCCAGCCCCACCGTGATCGACGCCCGGCCGCTGACGACGAAGTACACCTCGTCCTGGTTGTGCGGCTTCTGCGGGTCGTGCTCCCCCGCGTTCAGGGCGTACAGGCCGACGGACATGTTCCGCTCGCGCAGGAACTGAAGGTAGGCCCCCTCGTTGGCGGCGCGCTCCGCCTCCAGTTCGTCCAGCCGGAATGCCTTCATCGCCGCTGTCGCCCTCGTCTCACTGCTCGGTTCCGATCGGGTCTGCCACGATCAGACACATGAAGAATTTCGTAGTCAAGACGATCGCCAACGCGGGCGCCCTGGCGGTCGCCGTGTGGCTGCTGGACAAGATCACTCTCACGGGTGACAGCACCGCCAAGAAGGCCGGCACGCTGATCGTCGTCGCGCTGATCTTCGGGTTGGTGAACTGGCTGGTCAAGCCGATCGTGAAGGTGCTCACCTTCCCGTTGTTCATCCTGACTCTGGGCCTGATCACCCTGGTCGTCAACGCGCTGATGCTGCTGCTGACCTCCTGGGTGTGCGGCAAGCTCGACCTGAGCTTCCACGTGCAGGGCTTCTGGACGGCGGTCCTCGGCGGCCTGATCGTCTCCGTCGTCTCCTGGGCGCTGCACGTCGTCCTCCCCGACGAGGACTGAGGCAGCCATGACCTACCGCGTCTGTTTTGTGTGCACCGGCAACATCTGCCGCTCCCCGATGGCCGGGATCGTCTTCCGCGCGCGCGTGGCCGAGGCCGGCCTCGGGGACCGGGTGGTGGTCGACAGCGCCGGCACCGGCGGCTGGCACGAGGGCGAGCCGGCCGACCCGCGGACCGTCTCCGTCCTCCAGGAGCACGGCTACCCCGGGGATCACGTCGCGCGGCAGTTCCAGCCGTCGTGGTTCTCCCGGCTCGACCTCGTGATCGCCCTGGACACCGGCCATCTCAAGGCCCTGCGGCGCCTCGCGCCCAGCGAGGAGGACGCGCGCAAGGTCCGGCTGCTGCGGTCCTACGACCTCGCCGCCGGTGACGACCTCGAGGTGCCGGATCCGTACTACGGAGACCGGGACGGCTTCGAGGAGTGTCTTGGGATGGTGGAGGCGGCGAGCACCGGTCTGCTCACCGCCGTACGCGAGCATCTGGAAGGAAGAGCGGCATGAGCGACACTCCCAGGAGCGAGGGCCGTACCGGCGACGGCACGCGGGCGGTGCGCGCCGGACTGCCCGAACCGGTCAAGCACGAGCCGACCCTGCCCGGACCGGTGTTCGCGGCGCACTTCCACCTGCCCGGCGAGGCGACGGGACCCTACCTGTACGGCCGGGACGAGAACCCGACCTGGACGCTGCTGGAACGGGCCATCGGCGAGCTGGAGGCTCCGGGGCAGAACGACGTCGAGACGCTGGTCTTCGCCTCCGGCATGGCGGCGATCTCCTCCGTGCTGTTCTCCCAGCTGCGCGCCGGGGACGCGGTCGTGCTGCCCTCCGACGGCTATCAGGTGCTGCCGCTGGTCCGCGCCCAGCTGGAGGCGTACGACGTCGAGGTGCGCACCGCTCCCACCGCGGGCGACGCCCAGCTGGACGTCCTCGACGGCGCCCGGCTGCTCTGGATCGAGTCCCCGTCGAACCCTGGGCTCGACGTGTGCGACATCCGGAGGCTGACGGCGGCGGCCCATGCGCAGGGCACCCTGGTGGCCGTCGACAACACCCTCGCCACCCCGCTCGGGCAGCGCCCGCTGGAGCTCGGCGCCGACTTCTCCGTGGCCAGCGGCACCAAGCAGCTCACCGGCCACGGTGATGTGCTGCTGGGCTACGTCGCCGGACGCGACGCCGAGGCGATGGCCGGCGTACGGCGGTGGCGCAAGATCGTCGGGGCGATCTCCGGGCCCATGGAGGCCTGGCTGGCGCACCGATCCATCGCCACGCTCCAACTGCGCGTCGACCGGCAGAACGCCACCGCCCTCGCGGTGGCCGAGGCCCTCAAGCAGCGGCCGGAGGTGTCCGGCCTGCGCCATCCGGGGTTGCCCGACGACCCCTCGCACAAGATCGCCTCGCAGCAGATGCGCCGCTACGGCTGCGTGGTCTCCTTCACGCTGCCCACGCGCGCCCGTGCCGAGCGTTTTCTGCGGGCGCTGCGGCTGGTGGAGGACGCGACGAGCTTCGGCGGGGTGCGCTCCACGGCCGAGCGCCGCCGCCGCTGGGGTGGGGACGCGGTCCCGGAGGGCTTCATCCGTATGTCCGTCGGCGCCGAGGACCCGGAGGACCTGATCGCCGACCTGCTGCGGGCCCTGGACGAGTCCGCCGAGTGAGCCGTGGCCTTCCGGCCTGCGACAGCGCACGACGGTCCGAGCCTCCCCCCTCGTGGCTCGGACCGTCTTCGGTTCCTGCGCGCGAAGAACCGCGCGAACAAGGCTAGTTGACTGTGAGTCAGTGTCCAATCACGCTAGCGACAGAGACCTATCGACATATTTATAGTGGGGGCCTGCCCGGGGCTGGAGGAGGGCAGGGATAGGGGAGTGCACATCATGGACCTGGCCTTGCTGCGCACCTTCGTCACTGTGCACCGGGCCGGCTCCTTCACCCGCGCCGCCGCGCTGCTCGGCCTCTCCCAGCCCGCCGTGACCTCGCAGATCCGCACGCTGGAACGGCAGCTGGGCAAGCCCCTCTTCCTCCGCCAGTCGCGCGGCGTGACCCCGACGACCATTGGCGACGAACTCGCGCACAAGGCCGCGCCCCATCTCGACGCCCTGGTGGAGATAGCCGAGAGCGGCCTGGACGACGAGTCCTCGCTCCGGACCCTGCACCTCGCCGGCCCCCCCGAGTTCACCGCCGAACGCGCCCTGCCCGCTCTGACGGAGCTGACCGGCGACGACGGCCAGCCCTTCGCTCTGCGCGCCTCCTTCGGCACGGCGGAGGAAACGCTGGAGGGACTGGCCGCCGGACATCATGATCTTGCGATCAGTACGGCCCGCCCGCGCGGCGCTCTGCTCACCGCGACACCGCTCTGCGACGAGGAGCACGTGCTGGTCGCCGCCCCTCGCTGGGTGGAGCGGATCGGCGCGGAGGCCCTGCGTCTGAAGGGGGCTCTCGCACTGGAGGATCTGCCCGTCGTCGAGGTCCATGAGTCGCTACCCTTCGTGTCGCGCTACTGGGCCTCCGTCTTCGACTCCCGTCCGGCGGCCTCGGGCACGGTCATCGTTCCGGATCTACGCGCCGTACTCGCCTGCGCGATAGCAGGTGCCGGGCTCGCTGTGCTGCCCCGGTACCTGTGCGCGGCGTCCCTGGAAGACGGCACGGTGGCAGCGCTGCACGATCCGGCGGTACCGCCGCTGCGCACGTATTTCCTGGTGGTCCGCACCGGTACCTTCGCCATGCCCCATATAGCGCGAGCCCACGAGTGGTTGCAGCGGGCCGCCACGGCCTGGTCCTGAGACCTGCCGAGAGGACCTCCCCACGCGGCGATCACATGGTGACCCGTGGCGATGTTTCACGTGGAACCAGCCGGGCCACATTTCTCCCATGACCGTCCGACCCGTGGTCAAGCGCACCGCTCGTGCCATTCTCCTCGACGGTGACGACCTGATCCTGATCAAACGCACCAAGCCCGGCGTCGATCCCTACTGGGTCACTCCCGGTGGTGGCGTCGAGCCCGAGGACCCGACCGTCGTGGACGCCCTGCATCGGGAGGTGTCGGAGGAGCTCGGCGCCAAGATCACCGATGTGGTGCCGTGCTTCGTGGACACCGTCGAGCACATTGGTGAGGACGGCGGCGCCACCGGCGTGAAGGTGCAGCACTTCTTCGTCTGCCGACTGGAGTCCATGGATCCGGCCCGGCGGCATGGCCCCGAAGTGGACGAGCCCGCGGGTGAGTACGAGATCGTCCGTGTGCCCTTCACGCGCGTCGGCATCGCCTCGGTCCACCTGGTCCCTCTGTCCCTGCGTCACTATCTGGACGGCAACATCGAAGGAGTACGTGCGATGCACGCCCCCGACCTCGGTTAGCGCGCTCAGTTCCCGAGCAGTTCCTCCATCGCGTCGTGCCGTATGCGGCTCTGCGGGATGCCGATGTCGCGGAGCGCATGGATACCACTGCGGATCATTCCGGGCGGTCCCGAGAGATAGGCGTCGTGCTCCTTCCATGGACCATAGGACCGCAGGGCGTCGGGGAGCTGGATGCGGGCCTGCTGGTCGATGACCGGGTGAACCAACAGCCAGCGATGGCTCTGCTGGAATCGGAGCAGGGTATCGATGTCGTAGAGGTCGTGGTCGGTGCGGGCGCCGTAGAACACCTCGACAGGCCTGCGTCCCCCGCGCTCGGCGACATCCTCGACCAGCGCCTTGATGGGCGCGATGCCGGTGCCACCGCCCAGGCAGAGCAGGCCGCTGTCGGTGGAGTGGTCGACGGTCATGGAACCGGACGGCGGCCCGAGGCGTATGACGTCTCCGGGACGGGCGCGGTGCACCAGTGCGTTGGACACCCAGCCGGCCGGCACGGCTTTCACATGGAACGTCAGCAGGCCGTCCGAGCGGGGCGCCGAAGCAAAGGAGTAGTGCCGCCACACGCGCGGCCACCAGGGCGTCTCCACGCTCGTGTACTGCCCGGCGAGGAAGGAATAGGGCTGGTCCGGGCGGACGGTGAGGACGGCGACATCAGCGGTCCTGAGGTCGTGCGCCACGATCTCCGCGTGCCACCACGCCGGAGTCCGCAGTTCGTCCGCCGCCGCGGCATCGATCATGACCTGGGACATCGTCCGGTAGGCCCGTACCCATGCCGCTTCCGTCTCGCGGCTCCAGACGGTGGTGGCGTACTTGCTCAGGGCGTCGATCAGGCATTCCCCGAGGGCCGGATAGTGCTCGGCATGCGTCCCGTACTTGCGATGCCCACGGCCCAGGTTCCGCAGGTAGCCGACCAGGACCGGAGTGTTGTCCAGGTGCTCTGCCGCGACGAGCAGCGCCTTCAGCAGACGCTCCCGTTGGATGTCCATCGCGGGCGGGAAGAGCGCCCGCAGCTCGGGATGGCGTACGAAGAGCAGCGCGTAGAAGTACGAGGTGACCTGGTCGGCGATCGGGCCTATCTCGGCCAACGTGCGGCGTACGAGGATGGCGTCCACAGGCCCCTCCTCAGGGGCCGTGGCCGCCCCTGGGGCGGGTACGTGCTGGAGGGCGGACGCGTCCACACTGCGCTGAGTGCCCACGGGCCGCAGGGAGGATGAAGCCCCCGACTCCGAGGCGGATAGGTGCACCGGCTGCGCGGCGGATACGCCCGCCGAGCCTTCGTACGTCTCCTGTCCGGCGTCCGGCGGCGGAGCAGGGGATGTTGTGCGCGGCGTGAACCAGCCGCCCCCGCCCGACATGTCGTCATCCCCCGACGTAGTGGTCGGCGCGTCCATGGTGTGCCCTCGCCTCGAACGTCTTGCGGTCGGTCTGCGCACCCCCTCTCCGGAGAAGGCGCAGCTTTCCCCCGTTGAGCGGCAGCCGTAGCGCCCGTGTGGCTTTCCAATGGTGCACAACCGGAAACGCGGGTCTCGCGCTGTGCGTCCCGTTGGCTGCCTGCCCTGCTCTCGGTCCGCGTGGGACCTGCGAAACACCGTCCCGGACGTGAACCGGAGTCGACCCTACCGGCGGAGGTCGCACACACAAGTCCCCCGCCTCATGGATCGGGGGTACGCACGCGAAGTCCGGCAACTATCGGGCCGAGCGAACCGATCCACGGGCATTCCACAGACTCGCCACGACCCCCGAGACCCAGCAGCAGCCCATGTTTCACGTGAAACGCGCCGTGCTGTCCACGAGCTGTGCAGTCGGCCACGGCATGACCAAAAGACGGTGTGTGTGCAGGGAAACGGCTGGACGTCGAGGCGTCGGTCAGACAGCCTGACCTGCGTGTCGACTCCTTCCCTCGCTGCTCTGCCCATCCGCCGTCTGACGCTTCGCGATCTCACCGCCTGCGCCGACTTGTCCGAGAACCGGGGGTGGCCACGCGAGGAACACAAGTGGGGTTTTCTCCTCACGGCCTGCAAAGGATTCGGTATCGACGACCCCGTGGGCGGTCTGGTCGCCGCTTGCGTGGTCACGGAGTACGGCCCGCCGGAGCGCCCGGACCTCGGCGCCGTCGGCATGGTCCTGGTGGCCGAACGTCATGGCCGCCGAGGCGTCGGGCGCCGCCTGATACGCCATGTCGTAGCGACCATGGGGACCACTCCTCTCACCCTGTACGCCACACCCAACGGCCGCCCTCTGTACGAGGAACTGGGGTTCCAGGTGACGGGCCGGGCGGAGATGCTGGTGGGCCGCTTCACTCCGGGCGGGCCGGAGTGCGTCATACCCACCCGTGCCGCCAGCGCGGAGGATCTCCCCGCGATCCTGCGTCTCGACGAGGAGGTCTTCGGTACGGACCGCACTCCCCTGATCACCCGGCTGCCCGCCTTCGCGGACCAGTTGCGGGTGGCCGAGGAGGACGGCCGCATCACCGGCTACTCGGCGGCGTGGCCCAACATGGACACCCATGTCATCGGCCCTCTGGTCGCCCGGGACACGGAGACAGCCAAGGCGCTGATCGCCTCGCTGGCGGCGCACACGGCCCGCCCGCTGCGCACCGACATCGACGTGCGCCACAAGGAACTGCTGGGATGGGCGAAGGCGCGAGGACTCGCCTCTGTGGCCTTCAACGCCATCATGACGTACGGCATCACGGACCTCCCGGGGGACTGGACCCGCCGGTTCGCCCCCCTGACGGTGGCCGCGGGCTGAGTCGTCCCGCGACGAACGCCGGCCCCGCCGCGTCCTGCGGCGGGGCCGGCGTTCGTGCCCGCGGGCTGATGGCTCAGGCGAGCGCCTGGACGGCCGTGACGGCGAAGCCGTGGTCCTGCTCCGGTGCACCGCCGCCGACACCGACCGCGCCGATCAGTCGGCCGTCGCGGTGGACGGGCACTCCACCCGCGATGAACAGCAGCGGCCGATCGAGGGCCGTGGGCAGCGTGTGGAAGAGTCTGCCCGGCTGCACGGCGTCGACCAGGTCAGCGGTGGGGGCGTTCAGCTGGAGCGCCGTGTACGCCTTGCGAGTACTGGTCTCGCCGGAGATCAGCACGGCCCGGTCGTCCCGGCGGAAGGCGAGTAGATGGCCGCCCGCGTCCAGGACGGTGACGCTGACGGTGACCCCGGCGTTCTCGGCCGCGCGGCGGGCCATGGCGACGAGCAGTTCGGCGTCCTCGATGGACAGCGGGGCGACGGCGGTGGTGCTCATGAAGGTTCGCTCCTCGGGTGTTGCTGAAAGGGGGCTGAGCCCCGGCACGGAGGTCTGTGAGATGCGCGTGGTCGGGTGCTCTGTGCCGCCACGGCTCAGTGGTGGACCGGCGTCTGCTGCCCGGTGGGTGTGGTGGAGGCGATCACGGTGCTGCGGGAGCCGCCACGGCGCTCCAATGCCGCCGACAGGAAGGCGAGAACCAGGGCAGCAGCCGCTAGGGCGGCACCGACCCAGTTGGGCGCCGTGTAGCCGAAGCCGGCCGCGATCACCATGCCGCCGAGCCAGGCGGACAACGCGTTGCCGAGGTTGAAGGCGCCGATGTTCACGGCCGACGCGAGCGTCGGTGCACCGTGCGCCTGGTCGAGCACACGCTTCTGCAGCGGCGGAACGGTCGCGAAGCCCAGGGCGCCGATCATGGCGATGGTGAGAGCCGCCGCGATCTTGCTGTGGGCAGTGAGCGTGAAGACCGCAAGGACAAGAGCCAGAGCACCCAGGGACACGTAAAGCATCGGCATCAGGGCGCGGTCGGCGAACCTGCCGCCGACGAGGTTGCCGCCGACCATGCCGAGACCGAACAGGACCAGCAGCCAGGTCACCGAGCCGTCGGCGAAGCCCGCGATGCGGGTCATCATCGGCGCGATATAGGTGATCGCCGCGAAGACGCCGCCGAAGCCGAGGACGGTCATCGCCATGGCGAGAAGGACCTGGGCGTTCTTGAAGGCGGCCAGTTCGTGCCGCAGGTGCACGCCGTCGGGCCTGGGCAACTCGGGCACCAGCTTGGCGATGCCGACGAGGCCGACGGCACCGAGCGCGGCGACGATCGCGAAGGTGACGCGCCAGCCGAGGTGCTGGCCGATGAGCGTGCCCAGCGGAACGCCCACGACGTTGGCGACGGTCAGACCGGTGAACATCATGGCGATGGCTCCGGCCTTCTTGTGGGGTGCGACAAGCTCTGCAGCGACGACCGATCCGATGCCGAAGAAGGCGCCGTGCGCGAGCGAGGCGATCACACGTCCGATCAGCATGATCACAAAGGCGGGGGCCATTGCGGAGAGCAGGTTGCCGGCGATGAAGAGGCCCATCAGCAGCATCAGCATGCGCTTGCGGGAGACCTTGGTGCCGAGCACGGTCATCAGCGGGGCACCGATGACCACACCGAGCGCGTAGCCCGTCACCAGCAGGCCCGCCGTGGGGATGGAGACCCCGAAGTCACCCGCGACCTGCGGCAGCAAGCCCATGATCACGAACTCGGTCGTTCCGATTCCGAAGGCCCCGATCGCGAGGGCCAGAAGCGCGAGAGGCATGGAGGGGTACACCTTCCCAGAAGATTGCATGTGCGCCTTACGTGCATCAACAATAATTGCAGACGCGTGATAAATGCAATCGCTGACTATTGCGCACCTGTTCTACTCTTGGATGCAGCCGCTCCGGAACGGAGGAGAACGCGAATGACAGCGACGGATCCCGCGCTCACCGCCCTCGCACAGGGCTGGTGCGCCCTCTCTGCGCTGCACGGGAGGATCGAGGCGCATGTCGAGCGCGTCCTGCAGGCAAAGCACGACCTGAGCGTGCGCGAGTACTCGCTGCTCGATGTACTCAGCCGCCAGCACGACGGCGAGGGCGGGCATCTCCAGATGAAGCAGGTTGCCGACGCGGTCGTCCTCAGCCAGAGTGCCACCACCCGCCTGGTGACCCGGCTGGAGGACCGCGGCCTGCTGGAGCGCTATCTGTGCCCCACCGACCGGCGCGGCATCTACACCAACGTCACCGAGGCGGGCCTGCGACTCCTCGAGGAGGCACGGCCCACCCATGACGCCGCCCTGCGCGAGGCCCTGGACGACGCCTCCAGGTACCCGGAACTGGCCCCCTTGGTGCGGGTCGTGGAGTCGCTGAACGCACCGGCATAGGGTGCGCTCATGGGAGATCTTGAAATACGGCGTGCGACCGTCGACGACCTGCCGCCGATCGTCGCGATGCTCGCCGACGACCCGCTCGGCGCCGAGCGCGAGTCCCCCGACGACATGACCCCGTACCGGGCCGCGCTGGAACGCTTGGAAACCGATCCGAACCAGCATCTCGTCGTCGCCATCCGCGAAGGTCGCGTGATCGGCACCCTCCAGCTCACGATCATTTCGGGACTCTCGCACCGGGGTGCCACCCGCGCGCTCATCGAAGCTGTGCGCATCCACACAGACGAACGGGGCAGCGGGCTGGGCGGCCAGTTGATCGAGTGGGCGATCGAGACCTCGCGACAGCTCGGCTGCCGGATGGTGCAGCTGACCTCAGACAAGACACGCACCGACGCGCACCGCTTCTACGAACGACTCGGCTTCAGCGCCTCCCACGAGGGCTTCAAGCTCGGTCTGTGACGGCAGCGCCGAACCCGAACATCCAGGGGGTGCGTTTCACGTGAAACGCACCCCCTGAGCCATGAAGGCCTAGTGGATGCCCCGCCATCCCTCGGAGTCCACCCCACCGGGGACCGGAGCCTCGGGGTCGTACGGCTGCCGTGTGAATACGAACGAGCCGAGGTCGAGATGGCTCAGGGACCCGTCCGGGCGTCGTACCGGTTGAAGCAGCTCTCCGGCGTAATAGCCCTCCAGCCCCGTCCAGGTGCCGTCACCGTTGGAACGGAAACGGGAGCGCCGGCCACTGCCGGTCAGGGGTCCGAGCGCGAGAAGCCCGCCGCCGTTCACCCGAAGACCGAAGGCGCTGGTCCCCCAGTACCACTGCCCCGCCAGCTCCAGAACTGCTGGATCGACCTCGCGCAGCGGGCGCCAAGGCTCCGGGATCCGCGGCTCGGCCTCGGCCACGATCCGTACCAGGTCGGCTCCCAGCGCGCCCAGCAGCGGTCCACTGGTGCAGTTGGCAAGCACGACCGCGGCCACGTCGTCCTCCACGCTGAGGGTGAGGTTCGCCAGGAAGCCCGGCAGCGAGCCGGAGTGCCCGACCAGGAGCCGGCCGTCACGCCGCTGGATCTGCAGGCCAAGGCCGTACGTGGCCCACTCCAGCACATCCGCCGCCTCGACGGGGGCCGCAGGTGTGCGCATCTCCCGTACCGACTCCGCGCTAAGAACCCGGTCGTCACCCCTGGCCAGAAACGCGGCGAACAGCGCGAGGTCCCTTGTGGTCGACCACAGCTGGCCGGCCGGCGCCATTTTGCCCAGGTCTTCCAGCGGCTCCGGCAGCAGCGCGTCCGCCCACGGATGCACGGCCCATCCACCGGCGTGCGGCGGCTGGGACTGCATGCTCGTACGGTGCAGACCGAGCGGCTCGAGGATCTCGGTGCGCAGCACCTCTTCCCAGGGAGCGTCCCGCAGCTGCTCCACCAGAGCACCGAGCACCGTGTAGCCGGGGTTGGAGTAGTGGTGCCGCCGGCCGACGGGGTGCAGAAGAGGCTGTTCGCCGAGCACATCGCTCAGCTCCGGGCGCAGGGCGCCCGGGGTCCGCTCCCACCAGGGCCCGGGCGACTCCGCCGCCAATCCTGCGGTGTGCGCCAGCAGTTCGGCGACCGTCGCCTCGCCCGCACCCGTGCCGGGCAGATGCTTCTCCAACGGGTCACCGAGATCCAGCAGGCCCTCGTCCCGCAGCCGCATCACCAGCACAGCGGTGAAGGTCTTGGTGATGGACCCGATCCGGTACTGCACGTTCTGGTCCGGCCCGTGCCCGTCCACCGAGGTCCGCGCCCCGTGCCACACGGCCGTACCACCGCGCACCACGGAGGCGACCAGCGAGGGCGCCCGGCCTTCTGTCTGGGCGACGGCGATCCGGTGCAGCAGGGCGCGGCGCGTCCACGGGAGCAGCTCTTCCTGAGATGACGTCATGGGCCCAGTCCACCTGGTGTGACGGCAGACGTCGAGTCCATTTCCCCGGCCGGAAGACGTCGTTCCGGCCCGGCGCCGGATCAGGTCTGGGCCATGTCCACGAATCGGGAGTAGTGGCCCTGGAAGGCGACCGTGATGGTGGCCGTGGGGCCGTTTCGGTGCTTGGCCACGATCAGGTCGGCCTCGCCCGCACGCGGGGACTCCTTCTCGTACGCGTCCTCGCGGTGCAGCAGGATGACCATGTCGGCGTCCTGCTCGATGGAGCCCGACTCACGCAGGTCCGAGACCATGGGCTTCTTGTCGGTACGCTGCTCGGGGCCACGGTTGAGCTGGGAGAGCGCGATGACCGGGATCTCCAGCTCCTTGGCGAGCAGTTTGAGGTTACGGGACATGTCCGAGACCTCCTGCTGACGGCTCTCGGCCCGCTTGGACCCACCGGACTGCATCAGCTGGAGGTAGTCGATGACGACGAGCTTCAGGTCGTTGCGCTGCTTCAGGCGCCGGCACTTGGCGCGGATCTCCATCATCGACAGGTTGGGAGAGTCGTCGATGTAGAGCGGAGCGGCCGAGACATCGGGCATGCGGCGGGCGAGCCGGGTCCAGTCCTCGTCGGTCATGGTGCCGGACCTCATGTGGTGCAGGGCGACCCGGGCCTCGGCCGACAGCAGACGCATCGCAATCTCGTTGCGGCCCATTTCGAGGGAGAAGATGACGCTCGGCAGGTTGTGCTTGATCGAGGCGGCCCGCGCGAAGTCCAGTGCGAGCGTCGACTTGCCCATGGCGGGCCGGGCGGCGATGACGATCATCTGCCCCGGGTGCAGACCGTTCGTCAGCGAGTCGAAGTCGGTGAAGCCCGTCGGCACACCGGTCATCTCACCGCTGCGCGAACCGATGGCCTCGATCTCGTCGAGGGCGCCTTCCATGATGTCGCCGAGCGGCAGGTAGTCCTCGCTGGTGCGCTGCTCGGTGACGGCGTAGATCTCCGCCTGGGCGCTGTTGACGATCTCGTCCACGTCACCGTCGGCGGCGTATCCCATCTGGGTGATGCGCGTACCGGCTTCGACAAGGCGGCGCAGGATCGCCCGCTCATGGACGATCTCCGCGTAGTACTCGGCGTTGGCCGCCGTGGGCACCGTCTGGACGAGGCTGTGGAGATACGCGGCACCGCCGACCTTGTTGATCTCACCGCGCTTGGTGAGCTCGGCGGCGATGGTGATCGGATCGGCCGGCTCTCCCTTGGCGTAGACGTCCAGGATCGCCTGGTAGATGGTCTCGTGCGCGGGCTTGTAGAAGTCGTGCCCCTTGAGGATCTCGACCACGTCGGCGATGGCGTCCTTGGACAGCAGCATGCCGCCCAGCACGGACTGCTCGGCGTCAAGGTCCTGCGGCGGCACCCGTTCGAAGGAGGAACTACCGCCGTCCCAGGAGCCGCTCTCCCTGCCCCGGTCGTGCTGTTCGTCACGACCCCGGCCGCCGTCACCGCGTCGACGGGAGGCCGGCAGGCGATCACTGGGCCCGGCGTCGGCCCACGGATCGTCCAAGGGCTCGGAAATGCTCACCGAGCCACCTCCTCCCGTCCGCGCGGCGGACCTCGCCGTGTCCTCTTTTGTACGGCACGACACTGACAACTGAGAGGCCCAACTCCGGTTCCGACGCGTCGGTTCTGTACCGATTCCAAGGCTGAGGAAAAGGTGCCTTCGAAGGGCACTCTCCAGGCCTGAGGAAGGAGCGGGCGCCGGACAACGGTAGGCCTGTCGGCACCGTCAGCCAATCTGGTTATCCACAGGCCATGTGGACGACCGCCCGTATGCTGTGGAGAACTCACCGAAACCTGTGCACGACCCGGTGGACAGCCCTGTGAACAAGACCTCCCGCTCACCTTCAGCACCACTTTGACCTGCATCTTTGCCGTCCACGGGCTGTGCAGAAGAAAAACTTCCCCAGCCGGGCCGAGATTGCTTCGAACGGTGCCCGAATGGACACACCCGCAGAGAAAGTGTAAGGGGTGACTATCGCTTGCATCACTTACCTGTGGACGATTAGATTGGTGGTCATGACACAGGCTCCTGCGATACCCGAGACCACCCGGCGGCGCCACGATCGAGAGATCGTGGCGCTGGCCGTCCCGGCCTTCGGCGCGCTCGTCGCGGAGCCTCTCTTCGTCATGGCGGACAGTGCCATCGTCGGCCATCTCGGTACCGCCCAGCTCGCCGGTCTCGGTGTGGCCTCGGCCCTGCTCACCACCGCGGTAAGTGTCTTCGTCTTCCTGGCCTACGCCACCACTGCAGCCGTGGCCCGGCGTGTCGGCGCCGGCGACCTGCAGGCCGCCATCCGCCAGGGCACGGACGGCATCTGGCTGGCGCTGCTCCTCGGGATCGCCGTCATCGTCGTCGTTCTCCCCCTGGCCCCCGGCATCGTGGACCTCTTCGGCACCTCCACGACCGCTGCCCCCTACGCCACGACCTACCTGCGCATCTCATCGCTGGGTATTCCGGCCATGCTGATCGTCCTCGCTGCCACGGGAGTGTTGCGTGGCCTGCAGGACACCAGGACCCCGCTCTATGTCGCCGTCGCGGGCTTTGTCGCCAACGGCGCACTCAATGCGGGGCTTGTGTACGGTGCGGGGCTGGGCATCGCCGGTTCTGCCTGGGGAACCGTGGTCGCCCAGTGCGGCATGGCGGCCGTTTATCTCACCGTGGTCGTACGAGGGGCCCGTCGGCACGGGGCTTCTCTCCGCCCCGACACAGCCGGCATCCGGACCTCGGCTCAGGCAGGCGCCCCGCTCCTGGTCCGTACCCTGTCGCTGCGGGCGATCCTGATGCTCGCCACGGCGGTCGCGGCACATCTGGGCGACGCCGATGTCGCCGCGCACCAGATCATCCTGTCCCTGTGGAATCTGTTGGCCTTCGCTCTGGACGCGATAGCGATCGCAGGACAGGCCATCATCGGCCGCTACCTGGGAGCGAACGACGCCCGCGGAGCCCGTGAAGGCTGCCGTCGCATGGTCCAGTGGGGCACCGCCACCGGTGTGGTCCTCGGCCTTCTCGTGGTGGCCGCACGACCGCTCTTCCTGCCGTTGTTCACCAGCGACTACGGAGTCAAGGACGCGGCGCTGCCCGCACTGCTGATGGTGGCCCTGTCGCAGCCGATCTGCGGGATCGTCTTCGTACTGGACGGAGTGCTGATGGGCGCCGGCGATGGGCCGTACCTGGCCGGAGCCATGGTCGTCACCCTCGCGGTGTTCGCTCCGGCCGCCCTGCTCGTCCCCGCCCTCGGCGGAGGTCTCACGGCGCTGTGGGCTGCGATGACCCTGATGATGACCGTCCGCATGCTGACCTTGTGGCTGCGCATGCGGTCGGGGCGCTGGATCGTGACAGGCGCGACCCGCTGAACAAGTCGGCATGAGAGCCCCGGCTCAGATCTCGGCCCGGTGACTCCGGTTTCACGTGGAACATGCCAGGACCCCGCGCAGTGTCCCGGGCACGGACAACGGAAAAGGGGCCGACCCGCAAGGGTCGGCCCCCTCTCAGCCGTTCAGGCCGAGCGCAGCGTCACGCCGCGACGACCTCGATGTTGACCTTGGCGGCAACCTCGGGGTGCAGACGCACGGACGTCTCGTGGGCGCCCAGGGTCTTGATCGGCGCGCCGAGCTCGATGCGGCGCTTGTCGACCTCGGGGCCACCAGAGGCCTTGATCGCGGACGCGATGTCGGCCGGAGTGACGGAACCGAAGAGTCGGCCGGACTCGCCGGAGCGGACGGCCAGGCGGACCTTGACGCCCTCGAGCTGGGCCTTCACCTGGTTGGCCTGCTCGATGGTCTGGATCTCGTGGATCTTGCGGGCGCGGCGGATCTGCTCGACGTCCTTCTCGCCACCCTTGGTCCAGCGGATAGCGAACTTCCGCGGGATCAAGTAGTTGCGAGCGTAACCGTCCTTGACGTCGACGACCTCGCCGGCGGCGCCGAGACCGGTGACCTCGTGGGTGAGGATGATCTTCATGAGTCGGTCACCCTTCCCTTATCGCGCGGTGGACGTGTAGGGCAGCAGCGCCATCTCACGGCTGTTCTTGACGGCCGTGGCGACGTCACGCTGGTGCTGCGTGCAGTTGCCGGTCACGCGGCGGGCACGGATCTTGCCGCGGTCGGAAATGAACTTCCGCAGCATGTTCGTGTCCTTGTAGTCCACGTACGTGACCTTGTCCTTGCAGAAAGCGCAAACCTTCTTCTTCGGCTTGCGCACAGGCGGCTTCGCCATGGTGTTTCTCCTGTGTGATCAAGAAGTGGGGATGCGAGCCCTTAGAACGGGGGCTCGTCCGAGTAGCCGCCACCGCCGCCGGAGCCGCCGCCCCAGCCGCCGCCCTGCTGGCCACCGGCGGGAGCGCCGGTCGCCCACGGATCGTCGGCCGGAGCGCCGCCGCCCTGCTGGCCGCCACCGGGGCCTCCGCCCCAGCCGCCGCCCTGCTGGCCGCCACCGCCGCCGTAACCGCCCTGGCCACCGCGAGCGCCACCGGCGGTCTTGGTGACCTTGGCCGTGGCGTTGCGCAGGCTGGGGCCGACCTCCTCGACGTCCAGCTCGTAGACCGTCCGCTTGACGCCCTCACGGTCCTCGTAGGACCGCTGCTTCAGCCGGCCCTGGACGATCACGCGCATGCCTCGCTGAAGCGACTCGGCGACGTTCTCCGCCGCCTGACGCCAGACAGAGCAGGTCAGGAACAGGCTCTCGCCGTCCTTCCACTCGTTCGTCTGGCGGTCGAAGGTGCGGGGAGTGGACGCGACACGGAACTTCGCGACGGCCGCACCGGACGGGGTGAAGCGCAGCTCGGGGTCGTCGACAAGATTGCCGATGACCGTGATGACGGTCTCGCCTGCCATGGGGGAACCTCTCGGCGGGTTTGCTGCTCTGGCTGCTTGCTTGCTACTCGAATCCCGAGATCAGCTGAGCGGAAGGGCTCAGTGGGTCTCGGGGCGGAGGACCTTGGTCCGGAGGACCGACTCGTTCAGGTTCATCTGGCGGTCGAGCTCCTTGACGACCGCAGGCTCGGCCTGCAGGTCGATGACCGAGTAGATGCCCTCGGGCTTCTTCTTGATCTCGTAGGCGAGACGACGACGGCCCCAGGTGTCGACCTTCTCAACCTTGCCGCCACCGTCACGGACGACGGACAGGAAGTTCTCGATCAGCGGGGAGACCGCACGCTCCTCGAGATCGGGGTCGAGGATGACCATCACCTCGTAGTGACGCATGTGGAACCCACCTCCTTTGGACTCAGCGGCCACGGTCGTTCCGTGGCAGGAGGGTTGTGATGCGTACGCAACGGTATCGGCCGCCACTGACAATCGGGGGCCTGCGAGGGAATCCCGCAGTGTTACCTGGGCAGGCGTGGGCAGACACCGGTGCAGACGGTACAGACTACCCGCACACCCGCTTCCGGTTGAAATCCGCCTGCGAAGGCCGTCACTCTGTACACGTCGGGTGTGTACGGCGCTACTATGCGCCGCCTTCCGCAGGAGGTGCCCATGGCACAGGCTTTGCATCCCAACGTCGCCGGTTCCCTCTTCGCCACGGACGGCAAGCGCCGTCCGCTTCAGGACACCCTGATGGCGGTGACTTTCGTCCTCGGGTTCCTGTCCTTCATCACGTCCTTCTTCCACGGCCTCCACCTGCTGTCCTCGTGGACGGGTCTGGTGGGGCTCGGTGTCGGCATCTACGGACAGTGGATCTCCGTGACGACCCGGGAGCGCTTCATCCTGATCCTGGGTCTCGGCGCCGCGGGGGTCGGTTTCCTGATCAGCATGGCGCACGGCGGGCTGTTCGGCGGGCTCGTCGGCAGCTGACGGCCGGAGGGCGTCCGCCCGACGCCCTTTTTCACCGCACGAGCCGCCCGGCCGCGCATCCGGCCGGGGTTAAGGCCCGTACGCCAGTCGGGGCGCTCGCAGGGCGCAGTAGGCTTCGGCGCGAGAGCCGGAGCCCCTGAACCCATGGGGACACACCAGCCCGAGGAGCGCCCCGACATGAGCCTGACCCTGAGGACCATCAGCCGCGAGCAACATCTGGCCTACATCCAGAGCCTGCCGGCGGCGAGCCACATGCAGGTCCCGGCCTGGGCCGACGTGAAGGCGGAGTGGCGCTCGGAGAACCTCGGCTGGTTCGACGACCGCACCGGCGAGATGGTCGGCGCCGGGCTGGTCCTCTACCGGCAGCTGCCCAAGATCAAGCGCTATCTCGCCTACCTGCCGGAAGGCCCGGTCATCAACTGGTTCGCTCCGAACCTGGACGACTGGATCCAGCCGATGCTGGCGCACCTGAAGCAGCAGGGCGCGTTCTCGGTGAAGATGGGGCCGCCGGTGATCATCCGGCGCTGGAACGCCGAGACGATCAAGAGGGGCATCCAGGACCAGGACGTCAAGCGCCTGCGCGACCTGGAGGCCGACTTCATCGAGCCGCGCGCCTTCGAGGTGGCCGACAAGCTGCGCCGTATGGGCTGGCAGCAGGGCGAGGACGGCGGCGCCGGCTTCGGCGACGTACAGCCTCGCTACGTCTTCCAGGTGCCGCTCGCCAACCGCTCCCTGGAAGAGGTCCACAAGAACTTCAACCAGCTGTGGCGACGCAACATCAAGAAGGCCGAGAAGGCAGGCGTCGAGGTCGTCCAGGGCGGCTACCAGGACCTGCCCGAGTGGCAGCGGCTGTACGAGATCACCGCTGTGCGCGACCACTTCCGGCCCCGCCCTCTGGCGTACTTCCAGCGCATGTGGACGGCCCTCAACACCGAGGACCCGAACCGGATGCGCCTGTACTTCGCCCGCCACAACGGCGTGAACCTGTCCGCGGCGACGATGCTCATCGTCGGCGGGCATGTCTGGTACTCCTACGGCGCCTCCGACAACATCGGCCGTGAGGTCCGACCCTCGAACGCAATGCAGTGGCGGATGCTGCGCGACGCCTACGCGCTCGGCGCCACCGTCTACGACCTGCGCGGCATCTCCGACTCCCTGGACGAGACGGATCACCTGTTCGGTCTGATCCAGTTCAAGGTCGGCACCGGCGGTCAGGCGGCCGAGTACCTGGGCGAGTGGGACTTCCCGCTGAACAAGCTGCTCCACAAGGCCCTCGACATCTACATGTCGCGCCGCTGACCCGCGGGCGTTTGATTCCATAGGGTCCACAGCTTCCACACCTCGATACACGGCAGCCACGAGAAAGGTTCCGGGTCCGGCCATGGCGCTCACGCTTTACGTCGACACCGCGCGCTGGCGGGCGCACCACAAGCACGTGCAGGAGCAGTTTCCGGGGCTCGTCCCGGTCTGCAAGGGCAACGGCTACGGCTTCGGGCACGAGCGGCTGGCGGAGGAGGCCACGCGACTGGGCGCGGACCTGCTCGCCGTCGGCACCACCTACGAGGCCGCGCGCATCAAGGACTTCTTCAGCGGTGACCTGCTGGTGCTGACGCCGTACCGGCGCGGCGAGGAGCCCGTGCCGCTGCCCGACCGGGTGGTGCGCTCGGTGTCGTCGATCGACGGCGTGTACGGCCTCGTCGGCGCCCGTGTCGTCATCGAGGTGATGTCCTCGATGAAGCGGCACGGCATCAGCGAGCAGGACCTGCCCCAGCTGCACCAGGCCATAGAGAACGTCCGGCTGGAGGGCTTCGCCATCCATCTGCCGCTGGACCGCACCGACGGCACGGACGCCGTCGAGGAGGTCATCGGCTGGATGGACCGGCTGCGCGCGGCCCGGCTGCCGCTGCACACGATGTTCGTCAGCCACCTCAAGGCCGACGAACTCACCCGGCTCCAGCAGCAGTTCCCACAGACCCGGTTCCGCGCCCGCATCGGCACGCGACTGTGGCTGGGCGACCACGAAGCCACCGAGTACCGCGGCGCCGTCCTGGACGTCACGCGCGTGTCCAAGGGTGACCGGTTCGGCTACCGTCAGCAGAAGGCAGCCTCCGACGGCTACCTGGTGGTCGTTGCGGGCGGTACGTCGCACGGGGTGGGCCTGGAGGCCCCGAAGGCCCTGCACGGCGTCATGCCACGCGCCAAGGGCGTCGCACGGGCCGGCCTCGCCACGGTCAACCGGAACCTTTCTCCGTTCGTCTGGGGCGGCAAGCAGCGCTGGTTCGCCGAGCCCCCGCACATGCAGGTCTCGATCCTTTTCGTCCCCTCGGACGCCCCGGAGCCGAAGGTCGGCGACGAACTGGTGGCCCATCTGCGGCACACCACCACGCAGTTCGACCGGCTCGTGGACCGCTGAGCCCGGCCCCCGGGAGACCGGAGCGACAGCAGGAAGGCCGTGCACGCATCCCGCGTGCACGGCCTTCTTCACGGCCCTTCGTCCGTACGTTCGCTCAGAGCGGACCGTCTTCCCCAGAGGGCGGCAGCGGCCTGCCCCAGTCCACCTGGACCCCCTCGAAGTGGGCCGCATGCCGCGGTGGATGGGCCGCCGCGCCCAGCACGAAGACGTCCTCCGCACCGTCGAGCACCCCGCCCGAGGGGTCATCGTCGCCCGACCTGCGCACCACGTCCCGCTCCGGCATGAGAATGTCCCGTACGACGACGGCACACAGGTACAGCGTGCCCACAAGGTGCAGCACGATCGCCCAGTGATAGCCGTGCGTCGGCAGCCCCTTGTGGGCGTCACCGCTGGTCGTGTACGCGAGGTACATCCAGATGCCCAGGAAGTACGCCACCTCGCACGCCTGCCAGATCAGGAAGTCGCGCCACTTGGGCCGGGCGAGGACCGCCAGCGGCACCAGCCACAGGACGTACTGCGGCGAGTAGACCTTGTTGGTGACGATGAACGCAGCCACCACCAGGAATGCCAGCTGGGCGAAACGCGGCCGACGCGGCGCGGTGAAGGCCAGCGCGCCGATACCGAGAAAGCACAGCGCCACCAGCACCATCGCGGCTGCGTTCACAAAGCCCGTGCTCGGCGGGTTGCTGGAGTTCTGTGCCCAGATCAGCCAGAACGAGCCGAAGTCGACGCCCCGCTCCTGGCTGAACGTGTAGAACTTCGACCAGCCCGGGAAGGCGAAGAGCATCACTGGGAGATTCACCACGAGCCAGGCGATCACCGTACCGCTCACGGCCTGGGCGTACTCCCGCCATTTGCCGGCACGCCAGCACAGCAGGAGCAGCGGGCCCAGCAAGAACACGGGATAGAGTTTGGCGGCCGTGGCGAGACCCAGGAGGACGCCGAAGGCTACGGGACGGCTCCTAGACCACATGAGCATCGCGGCGGCCGTGAGCGCCACCGCCAGCAGGTCCCAGTTGATGGTCGCGGTGAGCACGAAGGCGGGCGCCAGGGCGACCAGCAAGCCGTCCCAGGGGCGGCGGCGATGGGTGCGGGCCGCGCAGACGGCGATCACGGCCGCGCACACCATCAGCATCGCGGCGTTGACAAACCAGTACCACTGCTCCTGGTGCTGGATGCTGCCGCTGTGCGGAGTGAGCCAGGACGCCACCTCCATGAACACACCGGTCAGCACGGGGTATTCGAGGTAGCCCATGCCACCGGACATGTCGTCCGGAAGCTTGTCGAAGTACGGCACGAGATGGTCGGCGAATCCGCGGCCCTGATAGAGGTGCGGGATGTCCGAGTAGCAGGCCTTGGTGTACTGACTGCTCGCGCCGAAGAACCAGGCGCTGTGATAGCAGGGCGCCTTCTGAACCAGACCGAGGGCGAACATGCCGATCGCCACGAGCGCGACCACCCGCACGGGGGTCCACCAGGAGGCCCCCAGCAGCGCGCGCCGCCCGAAGGGACCACCGATCAGCTCACTGCCGGCCCGGGCGATCTCGTCCTCACTGGTCGGACGTACCGGTTCTGCCGTGGCGGGCCGCACGGGCTCGGGCTCGTGCCTGCTCTCAGGCGTCATCTCTGCACTGGGCATGGGGCACATCCTGCCGTACCCGTCTAGGAAAACGACGTGGGCCGCCGCGCCTGGTGGGGTGCGGCGGCCCATGTTTCACGTGAAACACCCGTGGCGGTCGAAATGCTCGCCAACCGGTCGGGCGCGGTGGCTAACCGGTCTGACCTCCGAAGAGGCCTCCGTTGCCATTGCCGTTTCCTCGTGTCGTGCCGCCGGCACCGGTCGTATCCGACACAGTGGGCGACGGCCCGGTGCCTCCGTTGGTGCCTCCCGTGTCCGTACCGCCGTTGGCACCACCGTTGCAGGGGTTGGGGTTGCCCCAGCTCCACTGGCAGGTATCGCTCGCCGACGGGGACGGAGACGGGGACGTCTGGCTGGACGACGGGCTGGGCGACGGGCTCGCCGTCTGGCTCTGGGTTGCCGAGGGAGTCGGTGTCGGACTCGGCTGGGCGTTGAGCACCGTACCGATGGGCTGCGGAGTCGGGAACTTCATGGCCGGCTCGTTCGCCAGCGCCTGGGCCATGTAGTCGTGCCAGATCTCGGCAGGGAACGAGGCTCCGTGGATCTTCTCCTGGCCGCCCGTTCCGTACATCTCCAGGAACGTCCGGTTCTTGTTCTTCGCGTTGTCGTCCAGCCGGAACATGCTGATCGCGGTCGACAGTTGCGGGGTGTAGCCGACGAACCACGCGGACTTGTTGCCGTCCGTGGTACCCGTCTTACCGGCGACATCGCGACCGGCGAGCTGCGCCTTGGTGCCTGTGCCCTTCTCCACCACGGTCTTCAGCACGTCGGTGACGTTGTCGGCCACCTGCGGGGTGAAGGCCTCGGTGGACTTGTCGGTGTGCCTGAAGACCACGCCGTCCTTGTCGCTCACCTTGACGACGGAGTAGGGATCACGCTGCTGACCGCTGGCCGCGAACGTGGAGTACGCAGAGGCCATGCGGATGGCGCTGGGGTCCGACGTACCGATCGAGAACGACGGGTAGTTCGCACTGGCGAGGCTGCCCTCGAGAATGCCGGCGTCCATGGCACTCTCCTTGACCTTGTCCAACCCCACGTCCATGCCGAGCTGGACGTAGGCCGAGTTGACCGAGAACTGCATCGCCTCGCGAAGGTCGATCTTGTAGTCCGGCGCATGTCCGACGGACTCACCGCCGTCGTTGGTCTGCAGCCACTCCTTGCCGTTCTTGTCCTTCCAGACCGACCCGTCGTAGTTCTTGATCTTGAGCTTGTTCTTTCCGCTGTACAGGCTCTTGGGAGAGGCGATCGTGCGCGCGTCCTGTGGCTGTGACGACGGCCCGTCCGGGTTGCGCACGCCCCACTGCATGGCCGCCGCCAGCACGAACGGCTTGAACGTCGAACCCACCTGCGCACCGGTCGAGTCGGCGTTGTCGGTGAAGTGCTTTGTTGCATCCTCACCGCCGTAGATGGCCTTGATGGCACCCGAGGTCGGGTCCACGGAAGCCCCGCCGAACTGGACATAGGTGTCCGTCTTGGGCCGCCGTTTGGGTTTGATGTTCGCCTTCTGGACGTTCTTCACGGCGGCCTCCAGCGCATTGACCTTCTTCTTGTCGAAGGTCGTGTAGATCTGGTAACCGCCCTTCTGCAGGTCGTCCGCAGTGATGTGCGTCGCGGGGTTGTTGACCAGGTACGCCTTGGCAAGGTCGACGAGGTAGCCGATCTGGCCCCCCAGCTGGCCGTTCGACCGGGGGTTCTGGATCGGGGGGAGGGTCCTGTACTTGGCGCGCTCGGCAGGGCTCAGATGCCCGTACTTGACCATCTTGTCGAGAGTGTCCTGCATCTGCGCCAGGGCCCGCCTGCTGTTGGCCTGCGGCGTCGCAGCGGGGTCGAGGGACGTCGCGCCCGCGGGGTCGTAGTACGTCGCGCCCTTGACCATCGCCGCGAGGAAGGCACACTCACCCGGGTTCAACTTCGTGGCGTCCTTGTTGAAGTACGCCCGGGACGCGGCCTGAAGACCGTAGGCCCCGCGGCCGAAGTACGTCGTGTTGAGGTACCCCTCCATGATCTTGTCCTTGGGGACCTGGGCTCCCACCTTGATCGCGACGAAGATCTCCTTGAACTTCCGGGACAACGTCTGCGCCTGGTCGTTCAGCATCGCGTTCTTGACGTACTGCTGGGTGATGGTCGAGCCACCCTGTGTCTGACCGCCGCGGGCCATGTTGAGGACGGCACGCGCGATGCCCTTGGGGTCGATACCGCTGTCCGTCTCGAAGGTCTTGTTCTCCTGCGAGATGACCGCGTAACGCATCTCCTTGGGGATGCTGGCGTAATTCATGTTCTGGCGGTTGACCTCACCGCCGGTCGCGACCATCACCGAGCCGTCGGACCAGTAGAAGACATTGTTCTGGGCCTTGGCGACCGCGGCCTCGTCGGGAACGCTTACCATCGCGTACGCGATGCCCGCCACCGCCACCAGGCTGCCGACGAAACCGATGAACAGCCCGGAGACGAGTTTCCAAGAGGGCACCCAGCGCTGCCAGCCGTACCTGTCGGCCCTGGGGTAGTCGATGATCCGTTTCTTGCCCGGCGCCGTCGCCGCCCGGCCTCTGCCACGCCCGGGACCGGTCGGGCCGCCGCGCCGGCCGCCCGGGCCCGCGTTGTCGGCGCCTCTGCGGCGGCTGCCTCTCTGCGCCGCCCGGCGGGCCTCGGCACGGCTGCCGTAGGGGCGCTCCTCACTTCCTGCTCCGCTGCGACCCGACCCATAGGAACTGGACCCATAGGAGTCGGCTGGAGATCCGGTGGCGCCTCGCGGTGCCGCCCGGCGGCCGGAGGACGAACCGGACTGGCCGCGTCGGGCCGCGGCACGTCCGCCTCCCTGCGGCTGCGGCGGTTTGCGACGGTGCTCGCTCATCGAACGATTACTCCTCGGGCAGGCGCACCCGTGCGCGCCTGGAACGGCGGCTGGTTTCCGGTCCCCCCGAAGTACGGATGTGGTCGGTTCTGCATTCACCCGTACCGCACCGGGGACGACGACGCTCCCCAGGTGTCACTTGGTTCCCGGTGCTGTGCATGCCGCACAGACTACGCACCGCCAAAACCAGCCGAGCCTTGAAGTTCACCCCAAAACAGGCAACTTGACTCACGCGAATCGGCGATGTGATCCCGTTCACCGCCGTCCCTCTTGTCGCCCGCGAGCGGCCGTTCTATCGTCATGATGTATCGAGTCGATACATCAGCGCGAGATAAAGACGCTGAGAGGACTGCGAGACCCGCGTGAGCGATCAGCGGGACCGAGAGGAGGCGACGGTGAGCCGACGTTCCGGCATCCTCGAGTTCGCCGTGCTCGGCCTGCTCCGCGAGTCTCCGATGCACGGCTATGAGCTGCGCAAACGACTCAACACGTCCCTGGGTGTGTTCCGGGCGTTCAGCTACGGGACGCTGTATCCCTGTCTCAAGACGCTGGTCGCCAACGGCTGGTTGATCGAGGAGCCGGGCAGCACCCACGAGGACGCCGCTCCGCTCGCCGGACGCCGGGCGAAGATCGTGTACCGATTGACGGCAGAAGGTAAGGAGCACTTCGAGCAGCTGCTCGCGCAGACCGGCCCCGACGCGTATGAGGACGAGCATTTCGCCGCGCGCTTCGCCTTCTTCGGGCAGACGTCGCGCGATGTGCGCATGCGCGTGCTGGAGGGCCGGCGCAGCCGCCTGGAGGAGCGTCTGGAGAAGATGCGTGCCTCCCTGGCGCGCACCCGGGAGCGCCTCGACGACTACACACTCGAGCTCCAGCGCCACGGGATGGAGTCCGTGGAGCGCGAAGTGCGCTGGCTGAACGAGCTCATCGAGAGCGAGCGGGCCGGACGGGACCTGAAGGGTTCCGCATCCGGGGGGCCCGCGCAGCAGGACACCACCAATGGATCGACGGGCGGCCTGCCCCGTCGCGGGGACACCCCCCGGACGGATACGCCCGGCGACACCGCCACGTGAGACCCACCCAGGGCCTCACTCGTACACACAGGGAGCAACCGGAATGGGTTCGGTTCGCGTAGCCATCGTCGGCGTGGGCAACTGCGCCGCGTCGCTGGTGCAGGGAGTCGAGTACTACAAGGACGCCGACCCGGCGTCCAAGGTCCCCGGCCTGATGCACGTGCAGTTCGGTGACTACCACGTGCGCGACGTCGAGTTCGTCGCCGCGTTCGACGTCGACGCCAAGAAGGTCGGCCTCGACCTCGCGGACGCGATCGGCGCCTCCGAGAACAACACCATCAAGATCTGCGACGTGCCCAGCACCGGTGTCACCGTCCAGCGCGGCCACACCCTCGACGGCCTCGGCAAGTACTACCGCCAGACCATCGAAGAGTCCGCCGAGGAGCCGGTCGACGTCGTCCAGGTCCTGAAGGACAAGCAGGTCGACGTGCTCGTCTGCTACCTGCCGGTCGGATCCGAGGACGCGGCGAAGTTCTACGCCCAGTGCGCCATCGACGCCAAGGTCGCCTTCGTCAATGCCCTCCCGGTCTTCATCGCCGGCACCAAGGAGTGGGCGGACAAGTTCACCGAGGCCGGTGTCCCGATCGTCGGTGACGACATCAAGTCCCAGGTCGGCGCGACCATCACGCACCGCGTCATGGCGAAGCTGTTCGAGGACCGCGGTGTCATCCTCGACCGCACGATGCAGCTGAACGTCGGCGGCAACATGGACTTCAAGAACATGCTCGAGCGCGAGCGCCTGGAGTCCAAGAAGATCTCCAAGACGCAGGCCGTCACCTCCCAGATCCCCGACCGGGACCTCGGCGAGAAGAACGTCCACATCGGCCCGTCCGACTACGTGGCCTGGCTCGACGACCGCAAGTGGGCCTACGTCCGCCTCGAGGGCCGGGCCTTCGGTGACGTCCCGCTGAACCTGGAGTACAAGCTCGAGGTCTGGGACTCCCCGAACTCCGCCGGTGTCATCATCGACGCCCTGCGCGCTGCCAAGATCGCCAAGGACCGCGGCATCGGCGGCCCGATCCTGTCGGCGTCCTCCTACTTCATGAAGTCCCCGCCGGTCCAGTACTTCGACGACGAGGCCCGTGAGAACGTCGAGAAGTTCATCCGCGGCGACGTCGAGCGATAGTCGGACACGGCGCCAAGGCGCCTGACGGCGCCTGCTCGCCCGAGAACGCTCCTGCCAGGGCTGTGAAGGTCCCCGGGTTCCCTGACCCGGGGACCTTCCGCATATGTGAGGCTGTGCCCCATGCCCGTCGTCCGTGACCTGCGCGTCCTGTTGCGCCTGCGGTACTTCCGGCGCCTGCTGTACATCCGGCTCCTGTCCCAGGGCGCAGACGGCGTCTATCAGGTCGCACTCGCCGCGTACGTGGTCTTCTCCCCGGAGAAACAGACCTCGGCCACGGCCATCGCCTCGGCGATGGCCGTCCTGCTGCTTCCCTACTCGCTGGTCGGCCCGTTCGCCGGCGTTCTGCTGGACCGCTGGCGGCGCCGACAGGTCTTCGTCTACGGCAATCTGCTGCGCGCCCTGCTGGCCGCGCTCACCGTCGTGCTGGTGACCGGCCAGGTTCCGGACTGGCTCTTCTACGTATTGGCGCTGTGTGTCACAGCCGTCAACCGATTCGTCCTCGCCGGGCTGTCCGCCTCCCTGCCGCGCGTGGTGGACACCGAACGCCTGGTGCTCGCCAACTCCCTGAGCCCGACGGCAGGAACGCTCGCCGCGACCGCGGGCGGCGGGCTCGCCTTCGCCGTACGGCTCGTGGCGTCGGACTCCGACGCGGCCGTGGTCCTTCTCGGTGCCTTCCTCTATCTGTGTGCCGGCCTCACGTCCCTGACCGTGCCTCCCGCGCTCCTCGGGCCCGACCGGCAGCCGGCACGGCCGCGTGTGGCCACCGCCCTCGCCGAGACGGCACGGGAGCTCATGGAGGCCGTCCGCCATCTGGCCGCGCCCCGGCGCAGGGCAGCTGCGTGGGCGCTGGCCGCGATGACGCTGATGCGCTTCTGCTACGGCGCGCTTCTCGTCCTTCTGCTGATGCTGTCCCGGTACGCCCTGTCCGCGAGTCCCGAGGCCGGACTCCGGCTGCTTGGTCTCGCGCTGGCGCTGTCGGGGGCGGGATTCTTCGCGGCTGCCGCGGTGACACCGTGGGCGGCGGGACTTCTCGGTCCGGGCCGCTGGATCGTGGTCTGCGCCGGTGCCGCCACGATCCTGGAGCCCGCCCTCGGTCTCCCGTTCGCCACCGGGCCCCTCCTGGTCGCGGCTTTCGTCTTGGGCCTGACCACGCAAGGTGCAAAGATCGCCACCGACACGATCGTCCAGTCCGCCGTCGACGACGGCTTCCGCGGCCGGATCTTCTCCGTGTACGACGTCCTCTTCAACGTGGCCTTCGTCGGGGCGGCCGGAGTGGCGGCGCTCATGCTGCCACCCGACGGCCGATCGGCACTTCTGGTGATCCTGGTCGCCGTGATCTACGGCGGTGTGACCGCGGCCATGGCTCGCTTCGAGCGACATTGAGGCGGCAGCCCAGGCCGAACGGCGCCGCTCAAACGAAGAGGGGCGATGTTTCACGTGAAACATCGCCCCTCGCTCGCTCTCGGTACGGCGGGATGTTTCACGTGAAACATCACCGACCCGCTGCAGAGGTCAGCCCTGCTCGGCCCACCACTCCTTGAGAGCCGCTACCGCCGCGTCACGCCCCATCGGGCCGTTCTCGAGGCGCAGCTCCAGCATGTGCTTGTACGCCTTGCCGACAACGGGACCGGGTCCGACGCCCAGGATCTCCATGATCTGGTTGCCGTCGACGTCCGGGCGGATCGCGTCCAGCTCCTCCTGCTCCTTGAGCTGGGCGATGCGCTCCTCCAGGCCGTCGTAGGCCCGGGACAGCGCGGACGCCTTGCGCTTGTTGCGGGTGGTGCAGTCCGAGCGAGTCAGCTTGTGCAGACGGTCCAACAACGGGCCCGCGTCACGGACATATCGGCGCACCGCTGAGTCCGTCCACTCTCCGGTGCCGTAGCCGTGGAAACGCAGGTGCAGTTCGACCAGTCGTGAAACGTCCCTCACCAGCTCGTTGGAGTACTTCAACGCGGTCATACGCTTCTTGGTCATCTTGGCCCCGACCACCTCGTGATGGTGGAACGAGACGCGGCCGTCCTTCTCGAAGCGGCGAGTGCGCGGCTTGCCGATGTCGTGAAGCAGGGCGGCCAGCCGCAGGGTGAGATCAGGGCCGTCCTGCTCCAGTGCGATCGCCTGTTCCAGGACGATCAGTGTGTGGTCGTAGACGTCCTTGTGCCGGTGGTGCTCGTCCCGCTCCAGACGCAGCGCCGGCAACTCCGGCAGCACATGGTCGGCGAGGCCGGTGTCCACGAGAAGGCTCAGCCCCTTGCGCGGGTACGTGGAGAGGATCAACTTGTTCAGCTCGTCCCTGACCCGCTCGGCCGAGACGATCTCGATGCGGGCGGCCATCTCCGTCATCGCGTTGACGACCTCGGGGGCGACGGTGAAGTCCAGCTGGGCGGCGAACCGGGCGGCCCTCATCATCCGCAGCGGGTCGTCCGAGAACGACTCCTCGGGCGTACTCGGCGTCCGCAGCACACGCCCCGCGAGATCCTCCAGGCCGCCGTGCGGGTCGATGAACTCCTTCTCCGGCAGGGCCACGGCCATGGCGTTCACCGTGAAGTCCCGGCGGACCAGATCTTCCTCGATGGAGTCGCCGTACGACACCTCCGGCTTGCGCGAGGTGCGGTCGTAGGCCTCCGACCGATATGTGGTGATCTCGATCTGAAAGTTCCAGTCGGTGTCTGCGACGCGGGCACGCTTCTGCGCGCCGACGGTGCCGAAGGCGATGCCGACCTCCCAGACGGCGTCCGCCCACGGCCGGACGATCTTCAATACGTCCTCGGGGTGGGCGTCGGTCGTGAAGTCCAGGTCGTTGCCGAGCCGGCCGAGCAGCGCGTCGCGTACCGATCCGCCGACCAGGGCGAGGGAGAACCCCGCCTCCTGGAATCGGCGGGCGAGATCGTCGGCGACGGGGGCCACCCGCAGCAGCTCGGCGACCGCGCGCTGCTGCGCCTGGCTCAGGGCAGAGGGAGTGTCTTCGTTCGGGTTCGGCACAACAGAAGAGGGTACGTGCCCCGGCGGCCGGGAGCTGCCTCCATTTCATCCACGGACGGCCGGGTGGAGATCGCGGGACGGCCCGGTGAAAGGGGCAGTGGACAGCTGTCGGCATACCCGCGCAAGCGCTGCCCTTACGGCGTACGGAAGCTCTCCCCTCGATACTGGATATAAGGGGACGGGTCGCTGGTGTTCGTCGATCTTGTGACGGAGACCGCGGCACTTCCCCTCAGCGCGCATCGTTACCATGCGTGGACGCACATTCCGACGACACTGACGACGACGAGGGACGGGCGAGCGCGTGGCCGAGGCGGCTGACTTCCAGGGCACCCCTGCCTCACCTGCCCGCCGGTGGCTACGACGCACCGGCGCGCTGCTCGCCGGCGCGCCTCTGCTGGCCGGGCTGCTCCAGCTGCCCGCCGCGGCACCTGCTCAGGCCGCCTCCTCGGGCACGGTGACCGTCGATCTGGACTCGCTGACCCCCACCGCTCCCACGGACGGCGACACGCTGACCGTGTCGGGCACGGTCACCAACCACGGCAAGCAGACCGTCACCGCCGCTGAGGTGGACCTGCGAGTGGGCCCCCTGCTGGACACCCGCTCGGAGATCGACTCCCTCGCCCAGCACCCCGATGACCTCCAGGGCGAAACCGGCCCCGAGGTCGGTGGCAAGTACGTGGAGAAGTTCTCCAAGCTGACCCCGGGTGTCGCGGAGCACTTCAGCATCTCCGTCCCCGTGTCCAAGCTCGACCTCGGCGACGACGGCGTCTACGAGTTCGGTGTCTCCCTCTCCGGGCAGACCGCGGCCCAGCCCTGGGACCAGATGCTCGGCATCCAGCGGACGTTCCTGCCATGGCAGCCTTCCGAGGCCGGCACCAAGACGAAGACGACGTACCTGTGGCCACTGATCTCCACGGTCCACATGACGGCCAAGACGGGAGCTGGTGAACTCCAGACACCGGTGTTCCGCAACGACGACCTGGCGAAGGAACTCGCGCCGGGTGGCCGGCTGGCCCAGATGGTGGATCTGGGCAAGGATCTCGACGTCACCTGGGTGATCGACCCGGACCTGCTGGCCTCGGTGGACGCGATGGCGACCGGCAATTACCGGCTCCCCGGCACCGGGGACACCACCACACCCGGCCCCAAGGACCACCAGGCGCTCGCCAAGCAGTGGCTGGCGAACCTGCAGAACGCGGTGTCGGGCAAGGAGGTCGTCGCGCTGCCCTTCGCCGACCCCGACCTGGCGTCCCTCGCGCACAACGGCACCAGCGTCACCGGCTCGCTCAGCCACCTCAAGGACGCCACCGACGTCGCCGCCACCACCGTCAAGACGGTGCTCCACGTCACCCCGAACACCGACTTCGCCTGGCCGGTTGAGGGTGCCGTGGACCCGGCGATCATGAAGGTCGCGACCTCCGCGGGTGCCGACCGCGTGATCGCCCGCAGCGACAGCCTGCAGGACAACGCCGGACTGCCGTACACACCCTCCGCCGCCCGCCCGGTCGGCGGTGGCACCACGGCGGTGGTCGCTGACGCCCGACTGTCCACCGCCTTCGAGGGCGACCTGACGAAGGCGGACGCGGCCACGCTCGCCGTGCAGGAGTTCCTGGCCCAGAGCCTCGAGGTGAACGCGCAGACGGACAAGCAGCGCAGCATCGTGGTCGCCCCCCAGCGCATGCCCACCGTGAGCCAGGCACAGGCGATGGCGGCGGCGCTGAAGACACTCCAGGAAGGAAACTGGTCCCAGTCCCAGGACCTCTCCGCGGCGGCCAAGGACAAGCCGGACCCGAACGCCGCCACGCGCATCCCGCCGGCGTCGGACTACCCCACCTCGCTGCGCTCGCACGAACTGCCGCGTGCCGCCTTCGAGCAGATCGCGCGCACGCAGAACGAGCTCGGCAGCTTCCAGGTGATCCTCTCCGACCAGTCCCGCGTCGTCACGCCGTTCGGGCGGGCCATAAACCGTGAGATGTCCACGTCCTGGCGCGGCAGGAGCGACGAGGCCGAGAGTTACCGGGACGGCGTGGAGCAGTGGCTGGACAACCTGGCCGACCAGGTCAAGCTGATCGACAAGTCGGAGACCAAGCTCTCCGGTCGCAGCGCCACCATCCCGGTGACCGTCCAGAACAACCTCGTCCAGCCGGTCGGCCATCTGGTCCTGCGCCTCACCTCGACCATGCCGACCCGTCTGAAGATCGGCGGCAAGGCCTACTCCGAGCAGCCGGTGGAGATCTCCGGGGGGCACAGCCAGTCCGTGAAGTTCACCACCTCGGCCAATGCCAACGGCCGGGCCACGGTGATCGCCCAGCTGTACACCGAGGACGGCCAGAGGTACGGCGACCCCGTCAGCTTCGACGTGAAGGTCACCGAGATCACGCCGACGGTGATGCTGGTCATCGGCGGCGGTGTGCTGCTCCTTGTCCTTGCCGGTTTCCGGATGTACACCCAGCGCAAGCGTGCAGCGGCCGGCCAGACGGAGAACGACGGCCCCGACGCGGCAGAACAGGCCGGCGAGGAGTACCGGAACCCCGACGCGCCCGCCGACCGTCTTCCCCAGGAGCCGGAGGATTCCGTCTCCTCCTCCGGGGCAGGCGACCGGGAGCACCCGAGTGACCCTGCGCCGGACACCGCACCGGAACGCACCGACCCGTCCGGGACGGGTGAGAGAGTGGACCGTTGAGCGATGTCATGGCCAGTGGGCCAGGGACGATGAGGTGGGGTAAGCATGAACGCGCCGTACGACGGTGATCGCGGCCAGGGCGCGGCCGGCTCGGGCTACCCCGAGACGCCGCCGGAGCCCGGCCAGGTGCCGCCGCAGCACGCGGTGGACATGTACCTCCAGGATGCCTACGGCCAGGACCCCTACCAGCAGGCCCTCACCGCTCAGGACCCGGTCAACGAGGCGCTCTACGACCGCGCCGCGCACCCGCCGCCCGCTCCCGGTGGCTACCAGCAGCCGGAGTACGGCCGGCGGCCTGCCCAGCCGTCGTACGGGCCCGACCCGCGGGGGTGGGCGCAGACGCCGGCGCAGGAGCCGGAGGGTGCGGCCGGGTACGGGCCCTACGGCGACGACCCGCGCGCCAACCAGTTCGCGGGTGTGGACGACCGGGTCACCCAATCGGCCGACGGATACCACGAGCCGGACGCCTTCGCGCACCTCTTCAAGGACCAGCAGCAGGGCGGTGGGCAGGCGCCCATGGATCCGTCGGCGTACGCGCGGCCGGCCGCCGCTCCAGGCGGCGGATACGGCCCGGCGGCCCCGTACCCGTCGGCGCACGGACAGGGCCCTCAGCAGGCCGGCCCGTACACCGAGGCCCCCTACCCGGCCGCCCATGGGAACCCCGTGCAGCCGCCGGTGCCCGCCCCGGCCGCGGCCCCGGATCCCGCCGGACCGCACGGCGGCGCGGAACCCGGGGCGTCGGCTTCCGCGGCCGCGCCCGCGAAGAAGGGCGGCAAGGTCGGCGGGCTGCTGCAGTCCAGTGCCGTGATGGCGGCGGGCACATTGGTCTCCCGCCTCACCGGTTTCATCCGCTCGGCGCTGATCGTCTCGGCGCTCGGCCTCGGCTTCCTCGGCGACTCCTTCCAGGTGGCCTACCAGCTCCCGACGATGATCTACATCCTCACGGTCGGCGGTGGTCTCAACTCCGTCTTCGTGCCGCAGTTGGTGCGGGCGATGAAGGAGGACGAGGACGGCGGCGAGGCCTTCGCCAATCGTCTGCTGACCCTGGTGATGGTGGCCCTTGCCGCGCTGACCGGTCTCGCGATGTTCGCGGCGCCGCTGCTGGTGCGCATGCTGTCCAACCCGGTCGCCTCCAACCCCGCGGCCAACGACGTGGCCGTCACCTTCACCC
This sequence comes from Streptomyces sp. NTD91, assembly GCF_059510455.1. NCBI lineage: Bacteria > Bacillati > Actinomycetota > Actinomycetes > Kitasatosporales > Streptomycetaceae > Streptomyces > Streptomyces sp. NTD91. Next base: position 92,941 of record NZ_JCAJZW010000004.1, on the reverse strand, counting down.
GCTACTTCCTGCCCTCGATCTTCTTCATGGGCATCCATGTGGTGATGGGTCAGATCCTCAACGCGCGCGGGAAGTTCGGCGCGATGATGTGGACCCCGGTGCTGAACAACATCGTCATCATCGTGACGCTGGGCATGTTCATCTGGGTCTACGGCACCGCCGCCAACTCCCACATGACGGTCACGAACATCCCGCCGGAGGGCCAGCGCCTGCTCGGCGTCGGTGTGCTGCTCGGCCTGGCCGTCCAGGCCCTGGCGATGATCCCGTATCTGCGCGAGACCGGCTTCCGGATCCGGCTGCGGTTCGACTGGCGGGGCCACGGCCTGGGCAAGGCCGCGATGCTCGCCAAGTGGACGGTCCTGTTCGTGCTCGCGAACCAGGCCGGCGCCATGATCGTCACCCAGCTGTCCACAGCGGCCGGCAAGGACTCCGGTATCGCCGGCACCGGCTTCGCCGCCTACGCCAACGCCCAGCTGATCTGGGGCCTGCCGCAGGCCATCATCACGGTGTCCCTGATGGCCGCCCTGCTGCCGCGTATCTCGCGATCGGCCGCCGAGGGCGACGGTGGCGCGGTCCGTGACGACATCTCCCAGGGCCTGCGGACCACGGCCGTCGCCATCGTCCCGATCGCCTTCGGCTTCCTCTCGCTCGGCATCCCGATGTGCACGCTGATCTTCGGCTCCTCGGGCACCGGCGAGGCCACCAACATGGGCTACATGCTGATGGCCTTCGGTCTGGGCCTGATCCCGTACTCGGTGCAGTACGTCGTCCTGCGCGCCTTCTACGCCTACGAAGACACCCGTACGCCCTTCTACAACACCGTGATCGTGGCGGCCGTCAACGCGGGCGCCTCGGCGTTCTGCTACTTCCTGCTCCCCGCCCGGTGGGCAGTGGCCGGCATGGCGGCCGCCTACGGTCTCGCCTACGCGATCGGTGTGGGCGTCGCCTGGCGCCGGCTGCGCAAGCGGCTCGGCGGTGACCTGGACGGCGCCCGGGTGCTGCGGACGTACGCGCGGCTGTGCATCGCCTCGGTGCCCGCAGCCCTGCTCAGCGGCGCTGCCTGCTACGGCATCGGGCGCACCCTCGGCCAGGGTGTCATCGGCTCCTTCGCCGCGCTGGTCGTCGGCGGTGCCGTTCTGCTCGGCATCTTCTTCGTCGCCGCCCGCCGGATGCGCATCGAGGAACTCAACTCGCTCGTGGGCATGGTCCGCGGGCGTCTGGGCCGCTGAGGTGGGGGTAGGCGCACAACCATCGTCCGCCGCCGCGTGTCGTGCATAGCGGCGGACTGTGGGCACAATTGGTTTCGGCGTCGGAGAGCGCGCAACGGATGGGGAGGCAGGGACGACGGTGGCGGAACGGAGCACGGCTGCCGTCGACGTGGCAGACAACAGCGGTGAGCAGCCGCTGACCGCCAAGGCGGACCAGTCCACGGCCGACGGGGTGGCCAAGAACCCGGAGCGGGACACGGACAGCGACCAGGCACAGGGGAGCCGCGGGATCGAGAATTCCGGACAGAAGGCGTCGCCTCCTGAACTGCACAGCGGTCACAAGCTCGCCAGACGCTACCGACTGGAGGAGTGCGTCACCCGTCTGGACGGATTCAGCAGTTGGCGTGCGGTCGACGAGAAGCTCCGTCGTGCCGTCGGCGTGCACATCCTTCCGGCGGATCACACACGGGCCCGTTCTGTGCTCGCCGCCGCTCGTTCTTCCGCGCTGCTCGGCGACCCCCGTTTCGTCCAGGTCCTCGACGCCGTCGAGGAGAACGACCTCGTCTACGTCGTCCACGAGTGGCTGCCCGACGCCACCGAGCTGACCACGCTCGTCACGGCAGGCCCGCTGGAGCCGCACGACGCCTACCAGATGGTCAGTCAGGTCGCCTCCGCCATGGCCGCCGCACACCGCGAGGGCCTCGCCCATCTCCGGCTGAACCCCAACGCCGTCCTGCGCACCTCCACCGGTCAGTGGCGCATCCGGGGCCTCGCTGTGAACGCGGCGCTGCGGGGCATCGGCTCCGACACCCCGCAGCGCACCGACACCGAGGCGATCGGCGCCCTGCTGTACGCGGCGCTGACCCAGCGCTGGCCGTACGAGAGCGACGCGTACGGCCTGTCCGGGCTGCCCAAGGGCGTCGGCCTCATCGCACCGGACCAGGTGCGGGCCGGTGTTCACCGGGGCCTGTCCGAACTGGCCATGCGCGCCCTCGCCAACGACGGTGCGACCGCCTCCCGTCACGAGGCTCCGTGCACCACGCCGGAGGAACTGGTGAAGGCGATCGGCGAGATGCCCCGCATCCGCCCGCCGGAGCCAGCGTTCACGACCCCGCCGGAGTACCAGCGCACGACCTACCAGCAGGGCACGTACGGCCGCCCGGCGCCGCACCCCGCCGCCACCCAGCCCCTCACCACCCCGCCGCCGCCGTTGCAGAGCCGTACCGGCAAGGCGCTGAAGTGGGCGGTCTCCGCGCTGCTCATCGCCGCCCTCGGTCTGGGCAGCTGGCAGTTGGCGGATGCACTGATGCACCGGGGCGGCAAGTCCGACGACACCAACAAGAGCCAGCAGACGGACGACGGGGACAAGGGCGCCGCACTGCCCAAGCCGACGCCGATAAGCATCAAGGGCAGTCAGGAATTCGTCGCGGAGGGGGATGCCCAGCATCCCGGCGACGTGGCCAAGACGTACGACGGGAACCCTTCGACGTACTGGCGTACCAAGACCTTCAACGAAGGTCCGCCCATCGCGCCCTACAAGCCGGGCGTCGGTATCGTCTATGACCTCGGCTCGGCGAAGTCCCTCAGCGCGGCCACCATCAGCCTGCGCTACCCCGGGGACCACACGACGGTCGAGCTGTACGCGGCTGACTCGCTGACACCGCCGTCCCTGGACTCGATGGACCAGATCGGCAAGGTCACAACCACCGGCACCACCGCCACGGTGAAACTCAGCAAGCCGGTGAAGACGCAGTATGTCCTCGTGTGGCTGACGGCCGTGCCGTACTCGGGCGCGGACCCGAGCGCATACGCCGGTGCCGGCTACAAGCAGGCCATCGGCGAAGTGAAGTTCACGGGCTGACGTCTCACCCGGACCGGAGGGGGCAGATGGCGGAAGGCGCCGGATACGACGGAGTGAGCGACAAGGAGCTGCTCGCCCGCCACGTGGAAGGCGACTCCGGTGCCTTCGGTGAGATCGTGCGGCGGCACCGGGACCGGCTCTGGGCGGTCGCTCTGCGAACGCTGGGGGACCGCGAGGAGGCCGCTGACGCGGTGCAGGACGCCCTGGTGTCGGCGTACCGGGCTGCCCATACCTTCCGGGGTCAGTCGGCCGTCACGACGTGGCTGCACCGGATCACGGTCAATGCCTGCCTGGACCGTGCCCGCAAGGTGGCCTCACGAAAGACCTCGCCCGTCGACGACACCGAGCGGCTGGAGCAGCTTTTGGAGCCGCACGAGTCGGCTTCGGCACCTGCTGAACGCAACGACGTGCAGCGCCAGCTGCTGGAAGCTCTCGGCACACTCCCGCACGACCAGCGGGCCGCCCTGATCCTCGTCGACATGCAGGGGTACCCCGTGGCCGAGGCCGCACGGATTCTCGATGTGCCGACGGGCACGGTGAAGAGCCGGTGCGCCCGGGGCAGAGCCCGACTGCTGCCTCTGCTCACTCATCTACGGCCCGAGGGTTCCGGAAGCGGAAAAGAACCCGGCACGGGACGGAACCGCGTGGAGGGGACATCCGTCCCACCGGCAACGGAGTCTCCCGGTGACAGCCCGGAGAACAGGGGACCGAGCAGCGATTCAGCCGTAGTGAAGGGCGGAGGTGGGCGAGCGTGACTTCCACGACAGACACAGCCGGGCACCCGGACGTCGCGTCGATCTCCGAGCTCACCGAAGGCCTACTCCCCCCGGACCGCTGCGCGGACATACAGCGCCATCTGGACACATGCGACCTGTGCGCGGACGTCCAGGCCTCGCTGGAGCAGATCCGGGGGCTACTGGGATCCGCGCCGGATGCGGAACCCATGCCGGCGGACGTGGCCGCTCGTATTGATGCCGCTCTCGCTGCCGAGGCATTGCCCAGTGACTCGCGGGAAACCACCGAAGACCATGTTTCACGTGAAACATCGGCCTTGAGCGATCGTCCCGCCGGGCGCCCGCACGCCTCGACCGGGCCGGGTCGGAGGAAGAGCGGGCGCGGTCGGCGCCGCAGGGTCGTCGTGCTGGGTACGCTACTCACCGCTGCAGTCCTGGGAGCCGGCTCCCTGGTGTTCCAGTCACTCTCCGGCGGTACGTCCGCCATGACGGCGCACAGCACGCCCAGCCCGTCTCTCAGCGTATTCTCCGGTACCAGCGTCGAGAGCCAGGTCCGCGATCTGCTCTCCACGAAGAAGGCGCCGCAACGCGGATACGACAACCAGCACCCCCGATCCGGACTCACCGGCGAGGAGAACACCCCGCAGGGCACTGAGAGCGCCAATACCTTGCTCCAGACGGAGATCCCCGTTCCCGATTGCATCCGCCGGGCCATCCCTCGGGGTGATCAGGCCCTGGCCGCCAAGACCGGCACCTACGCCGGAAAGAGCGCCTACCTCGTCGTTCTGCCGGACCTCGACGACAGCACGCGCGTCACCGTCTATGTCGTGGACGCAGCGTGCATCCGCCAGCAGGCGGGCACTCCCGGCGCCGTGCTCCTGAAGCACTCTTTTGCCCGGCCCTGAGTCTGCTGGAGGCTGCGTCAGTCTCCCCGCGTGGCATGCGTGTGCCCCGACACAGCGGGAATGCGCGCCCCGTAGGATCCGTTGGGTGGGGTGAGAGTCCTGAAAGGGGCTCCCGCCGGTCGACTGACGCAGACCAGAGACGAGGAATCAAGCCGTGAGCGACGTCCGTAACGTGATCATCATCGGCTCCGGGCCCGCAGGCTACACGGCGGCGCTCTACACCGCGCGCGCGTCGCTGAAGCCCCTGGTGTTCGAGGGGGCCGTCACCGCCGGTGGCGCGCTGATGAACACCACCGAGGTCGAGAACTTCCCGGGCTTCCGCGACGGCATCATGGGCCCCGACCTCATGGACAACATGCGGGCACAGGCCGAACGCTTCGGCGCCGAGCTGGTTCCGGACGACATCGTCTCCGTCGACCTCACCGGCGAGATCAAAAGCGTCACGGACACCTCCGGTGTGGTTCACCAGGCGAAGGCCGTCATCGTCACCACCGGCTCCCAGCACCGCAAGCTGGGCCTGCCGAACGAGGACGCCCTCTCCGGCCGTGGTGTCTCCTGGTGCGCGACCTGTGATGGGTTCTTCTTCAAGGACCAGGACATCGCCGTGATCGGCGGCGGTGACACCGCGATGGAGGAGGCCACCTTCCTCTCGCGGTTCGCCAAGTCCGTGACGATCGTCCACCGCCGGGACACGCTGCGTGCTTCCAAGGCGATGCAGGAGCGCGCCTTCGGCGACCCGAAGATCAAGTTCGTCTGGGACAGCGAGGTCGCCGAAATCCAGGGCGAGCAGAAGCTGTCCGGTCTGAAGCTGCGCAACGTCAAGACCGGCGAGCTGTCCGAGCTGCCGGTGACCGGTCTGTTCATCGCGATCGGCCACGACCCGCGCACCGAGCTGTTCAAGGGCCAGCTGGACCTGGACGAGGAGGGCTACCTGAAGGTGGCTTCCCCGTCCACCCGCACCAATGTGACGGGTGTCTTCGCCGCCGGTGATGTGGTCGACCATACCTACCGCCAGGCGATCACCGCCGCAGGCACCGGCTGCTCCGCCGCCCTGGACGCCGAGCGCTTCCTCTCCGCCCTCGCGGACGAGGCCAAGGCGGAGCCCGAGAAGACCGCCATCGTCTGACCTTCCCTTCCCTGCCCCGCTGCACGATCAAGTTGAGGAGCCCGCTGTGGCCGACCTGAAGAACGTGACCGACGCCTCCTTCGACGAGGACGTCCTCAAGAGCGACAAGCCCGTCCTGGTGGACTTCTGGGCTGCCTGGTGCGGTCCGTGCCGTCAGATCGCGCCGTCTCTCGAGGCGATCGCCAAGGAGCACGGCGACAAGATCGAGATCGTCAAGCTGAACATCGACGAGAACCCGGGTACGGCCGCCAAGTACGGCGTGATGTCCATCCCGACCCTGAACGTGTACCAGGGTGGCGAGGTCGTCAAGACGATCGTCGGCGCCAAGCCGAAGGCCGCGATCGAAAGGGACCTCGCCGACTTCATCGCCGAGTGACGTTTCACGTGAAACACGAATGGGCCAACCCCTGAGGGTTGGCCCATTCGCTTGTGCCTCTTCACTGACGCCACTCGGCCTGATCACGGCAGCATAGTGGCCTCGGACGTCTTCACAACGGCCTGAGCGCCGGTTCCTTCTGAACTGCTCCGAGGAGCCGGTCGAGTGCCATCTCCACGTCTTCCTTCCAGGAGAGAGTCGAGCGCAGCTCCAGACGGAGCCGGGGATGCGCGGGATGCTGCCGGACCGTCTTGAACCCCACGGCCAGTAGATGGTCGGCCGGAAGCAGACAGGCGGGCTCCTTCCAGCGAGCGTCACCGAAGGCCTCGATCGCCTTGAAGCCTCGGCGCAGCAGATCCTTGGCGACCGTCTGCACCAGTACCCGGCCCAGCCCCTGACCCTGATAGCCAGGCATGACGAACGCCGTGATCAGTTGCACGGCGTCCGGCGAGACCGGGCTCGTGGGGAAGGCCGTCGAGCGGGGCACATAGGCCGGAGGGGCGTACAGGACGAAGCCCACCGGCGCGTCATCGACATACACCACCCGGCCGCACGACCCCCAGTCCAACAGAACGGCGGAGATCCAGGCCTCCTTCTCCAGCGCCGAGGTGCCCGCCTTTACCGCCGCTTCCCCGCTGACGTGGTCCAGCTCCCAGAAGACACACGAGCGACAGCGGTGGGGGAGGTCCTGAAGGTTGTCCAGTGTGAGCGGCACGAGCCGACGCCCCATGAAGGCTGTTCCTCGCTTCCTTCGCCCGCCGCATCGCGAGCGGCTGCCAGAGCGCTGCGTTCCCTGAGCAGGCTGCCGACGAATCCGCCGACCGCCCCGAGGCACAGACCCACGCTCACCAGTCCCGTGCGGCTCATCGATCGCATGGCCCCGACTCCCCACTCAGAGATGCAGATGCTGTCCGGTGGATGCGCCATACCCATTCGCATCGTATCCACGATGTGATTCGCTCGATACCGCCTCACCGCAAAGAGCGGGCCGTGTCCGGTGTGCACCGGACACGGCCCGTCTGCTCGAGGCCCTGGAGACCGGACGAGGATCAGTCGTCCTGCTCTTCGGTCGCGCTCTGCAGCTCCTGCTGGAGCACCGGTCCCTCGTCCGGGGCCAGGGTGCTCAGAATCCGCTGGAGATCGTCCACGGAGGCGAACTCGACGGTGATCTTGCCTTTCTTCTGCCCCAGGTCGACCTTCACCCGGGTCTCGAAGCGGTCCGACAGCCGAGTCGCCAGCTCGTTCAGGGCCGGGGAGAGCCGGGAGCCGGCGCGCGGCCCCTTCGGTCGCTGGGGCTTCTGGGGCCGCGATCCCATGAGGGTCACGATCTCCTCGACGGCTCGCACCGACAGCCCCTCGGCCACGATGCGGTGAGCCAGCCGGTCCTGCTCCTCCGAATCCTCGATGGACAGCAGCGCCCGGGCATGCCCGGCGGAGAGGACACCGGCGGCCACCCGCTTCTGGACGGCCGGCGAGAGCTTCAGCAGACGCAGTGTGTTGGAGACCTGGGGCCGAGAGCGCCCGATCCGGTCGGCTAGCTGGTCGTGCGTGCAGTTGAAATCCTTCAGCAGCTGGTCGTAGGCGGCCGCCTCTTCCAGCGGGTTCAGCTGCGCGCGGTGCAGATTCTCCAGGAGGGCGTCCAGGAGGAGCTTCTCGTCCTCCGTGGCCCGGACGATCGCCGGGATGGCATCCAGACCGGCCTCACGGCAGGCCCGCCACCGGCGCTCACCCATGATCAGCTCATAGCGGGCGGGCCCCAGCTGCCGTACGACGACAGGCTGCAGAAGACCGACCTCCTTGATGGAGGTGACCAGCTCCTGGAGTGCGTCCTCGTCGAAGACATCACGGGGCTGGCGCGGGTTGGGCGAGATGGCGTCGAGAGGGATCTCGGCGAAGTGTGCGCCCATCGGGGGAGCCGGCGCGTCTGCGGCGGGGTGTGCCGGGGACTCCTCGGTTTCATGTGGAACAGGCGGCAGGGTCGCCACCTTCGCCGCGGCCACCCCACGGTCGGTCGTCAGCACCGGGACGGCCGCGGGAGAGGCGGAGGCTCCGCCTCCCAGCGCGCCCGGCGCCGGGCTCTTCTCGGTCGGGGCAGCTGGGATCAGCGCGCCGAGTCCACGGCCCAGCCCCCTCCGTCGCTCGCTCACTGGATCCCCTCCACCATGCTTGGGTCGTTCTGGGCGCCGATGTGGGCCTGGCCGGCGTCATAGCTGATGCCGATGCCCTTCAGCGCGATTTCTCGGGCCGCCTCAAGATACGAGAGGGCACCGCTCGAACCAGGATCGTAAGTCAGCACCGTCTGCCCGTAACTCGGCGCCTCGGAGATACGGACCGAGCGGGGAATGCTCGTCCGCAGTACCTCATCACCGAAGTGGGTGCGCACCTCTTCGGCGACCTGGGAAGCGAGACGCGTCCGGCCGTCGTACATGGTGAGAAGGATGGTCGACACGTGGAGTGTGGGGTTGAGGTGCCCCCGCACCAGGTCGACGTTGCGCAGCAGTTGGCCGAGGCCCTCGAGTGCGTAGTACTCGCACTGGATCGGGATGAGGACCTCCTGGCCGGCCACCAGCGCGTTGACCGTCAACAGGCCGAGCGACGGGGGGCAGTCGATGAGGATGTAGTCCAACGGCTGCTCGTAGGCCTGGATGGCCCGCTGCAGTCGGCTCTCACGGGCCACGAGCGACACCAACTCGATCTCGGCACCGGCGAGATCGATGGTGGCGGGAGCGCAGAAAAGACCTTCCACATCGGGGACCGGCTGGACGACCTCGGCGAGAGGCTTGCTCTCGACCAACACGTCATAGATGGAAGGGACTTCTGCGTGGTGGTCGATCCCGAGGGCAGTGGACGCGTTGCCCTGCGGGTCGAGGTCGATCACCAGGACGCGGCCGCCGTGCAGAGCCAGCGAAGCAGCAAGGTTGACGGTGGTCGTCGTCTTGCCCACGCCGCCCTTCTGGTTGGCGACCACGATGACTCTGGTCTGTTCCGGCCGGGGCAGGCCTTCGCCGGCGCGGCCCAGAGCCTCTACCGCCAGTTGGGCCGCACGACCGATCGGAGTGTCGTCCATCGGAGGCGGTGTTTCACGTGAAACATCCGCCCCCATCGACTCGGTACGGGGACCGGGGACCGGATCGGTCATCGGTCCCGCGATGTTGGCGTCGGACCGCAAGGATTCACTCTCCTCGACTTCAGGCTCGCAATGAACAGAGCCTCCCATGCCTTCGGGGTCGTGAACCAGTGAGGCCTGGCGTTCTGTGGAGAAATCCACCTCTGTGGACAACTCCGTGCCCCTCGAGAGGGACGAATCCCCCTGGGAGAAGGGCGGGGCTCCCGGTGAGAGTGACGAAGCTCCCCGGGAGACAGACTCCTCTCCCAGGGAACCGAGGGGCTTGCGGTCGCGAGGTTCGGCCGCAGCGCGTCCGCGACTGATGATCCCGTGCAGCAGTGAGCGACGTTTCACGTGAAACACGATGCACAGCGGCAGCGACCGGACCTTCGCGACACTCCGGCCTGCGTAGGTTTGGCACCTTGTGTGGAGTACGTCTCCGCGTGTGGAGTACGTCTCCGTCTCAGAAACGATCGGAAAACTGCCCGCTCATGATCAACGGCGACGACGGGTGCGGCCCGTCCGGGCGGCCTTGGCACGCTTGGCCGCAAACCGCACGCCTCCCGGGCTCTCCCCGACCTCGACCCGCACCACCGTGGACATCGGGTCCACGATGCCCTCACCCACATGCAAAATCGACGTCTCCACCGCACCGAGCTTACTCAGCGCCGTGGCCGCGGCCTTCAGCTCCTCCTCCGCGGTGTCTCCCTTCAGCGCCAGCATCTCGCCGTAAGGACGCAGCAGCGGAATGCCCCAGGTGGCCAGACGGTCCAGCGGGGCGACAGCCCGGGCGGTCACCACATGGACCGGCGGCAGCTTGCCCAGGACCTCCTCGGCACGGCCCCGCACAACGGTGACATGGTCCAGGCCGAGCAGCTCGACGACCTCGGTGAGGAAATTGGTGCGCCTCAGCAGCGGCTCCAGCAGGGTGATGTTCAGGTCCTCCCGGACCAGGGCCAGCGGGATGCCCGGCAGTCCGGCACCGGAGCCGACATCGCAGACCGTCACTCCCTCGGGGACGGCCTCGGAGAGCACCGCACAGTTCAGCAGATGCCGCTCCCACAGGCGGGGCACTTCCCGCGGGCCGATCAGGCCACGCTGCACGCCCGCCTCGGCGAGCAGCTCCGCGTAGCGGACCGCATCGGCGAAGCGATCACCAAACACTTCCCGCGCCTGCTCGGGCGCGGGGGGAAGCTCCGCTGCCTCCGTCACGGGGACCGTCCTTCCGTACAGCGCCGGTGCTTCACACACCGGCCACCAGAACCAGGCTGACAAAGTTCGGCCCCGTCTGCTGAACAGACGGGGCCGGTGAAACCTCGAGGCCGATCAGGCCGGCAGCACGACGACGAACCGCTGCGGCTCCTCGCCCTCGGACTCGCTGCGCAGCCCCGCGGCCTTGACCGCGTCATGCACGACCTTGCGCTCGAACGGCGTCATCGGCTTGAGCTTGACGGGCTCGCCCGTGTTCTTCGCCTCGGCGGCGGCCTTCGAGCCGATCTCGGACAGCTCGGCCCGCTTCCTGGCCCGGTAGCCCGCGATGTCCAGCATCAGCCGGCTGCGGTCACCGGTCTCCCGGTGCACGGCCAGGCGCGTCAGCTCCTGCAGTGCCTCCAGCACCTCGCCGTCCCGGCCGACCAGCTTCTGCAGGTCACGGCTTCCGGTGTCGCTGATGATCGACACGGAAGCGCGGTCGGCCTCGACGTCCATGTCGATGTCGCCGTCGAGGTCGGCGATGTCCAGCAAACCCTCCAGGTAGTCCGCCGCGATCTCACCCTCCTGCTCGAGGTGGGTCAGGGCGTCTGCACCGTCGGCAGCGGCGGAGGTGGTGCCTTCCGTCACGGGATGGGCTCCTTCTTACTTCTTGGACGGGGACTTGGGCCGCTGCGGGCCACCCTTGCGCTGGCCAGACTGGGCCTTGCTACGGGTGCCGGAGCCGGGCTTCGGGGCCTGCTGAGCCGCGGCGGGCTTGTCGTCCTGCGGCTCGTCGGACTTCTCCAGCGAGGTGGACGAGGTGGACCCGCCCGCCTGCTTGGGCCCGCCGGACTGACGCTGGGCCTTGGACTGGCGCTTGGGCTGCTGACGCCGGGCAGCGGCGCCGGCGCCGGTCGCCGAGGTGACCTCGGCGCCGTCCTCGGTCTGTGCCGCGGCCTGGGCCGTGCTCTTCACCACGCTGCCGTCGGCCTGGGCGGCGAGACCGGCCTTGTTCAGGGCGTTGACGAACTTCCGCTCGAACTCGTTGCGGTCGCGGCCCTTGGCGACGATCGCCTTGACGATGGTCTTCTCGCTGCGCCGACGGACCTTGCCGTGGTGCGTGACGTGCTTGGTCAGGCGCTCCAGGTAGGCGGCCTGGGCCTTGGAACCCGGGGTCGGGTTGTTGTGGATGACGTACATCTGCTGGCCCATGGTCCACACGTTGGTGGTCAGCCAGTAGACGAGGACACCGACCGGGAAGTTGATACCGAAGACGGCGAACATGACCGGGAAGACGTACATCAGCATCTTCTGCTGCTGCATGAACGGCGTCTTGACGGTCGTGTCGACGTTCTTCGTCATCAGCTGGCGCTGCGTGTAGAACTGCGAGAACGACATCAGGACGATCATGACCGCGGTCACGACACGGACGTCGGTCAGCGTGGCGCCCAGTGCCGCGACCTTGTCCGAGCTGTCCATGAACTTCGCAGCCAGAGGGGCACCGAAGATGTGCGCCTTACGGGCGCTGGCGAGCAGCGGCTCGTTGATCGCGCCGATCTTGCTGCCCGTCGCGATGCCGTTCAGTACGTGGTACAGGGCGAAGAAGAACGGGGACTGCGCCAGGATGGGAAGGCACGAGGAGAGCGGGTTCGTGCCCGTCTCCTTGTACAGCTTCATCATCTCTTCGGACTGACGCTGCCGGTCGTTCTTGTAGCGCTCCTGGATCTTCTTCATCTCCGGCTGGAGCGTCTGCATCGCGCGCGTCGACTTGATCTGCTTCACGAAGAGCGGGATCAGGCAGATGCGGATCAGGATCACCAGGGACACGATGGACAGGCCCCAGGCCCACCCGGTGTCGGCACCGAAGATCGCGCCGTACATCTTGTGGAACTGGACGATGACCCAGGAAACGGGCCAGGTGATGAAACTGAAGAGGCTGGCAATCGTGTCCACTAATCATGCTCCTTGGGCATGGGACGAGGTCTCTGCGGCCGGGCTCGGAGAAGGCTCGGGAGGAGGGCTCCCGGGCGCCGCTTCGATGGCCGGTTCGGCGGCGGAGGGCCCCGCCTTGCGTGCGCGCCAAGCGTTGCGCAGCATTTCGTGCCACCGCGGGCGCTTGCGCGGTGGGACATGGTCCACCCCGCCCAGCGACCACGGATTGCACCGGAGGATGCGCCAGGCGGTGAGTGCCGTTCCCTTGATGGCACCGTGCCGGTCGATGGCCGTGTAGCCGTAGTGGGAGCACGACGGGTAGTACTTGCACACAGGCCCCAGCAGTGGACTGATCGTCCACTGGTACAGCTTGATCAGAGCCAGCAGTGGGTACTTCATCGCGCGCCCCCTCCCAGCAGCCGCTGAACGGCGGCATCCAGGTCTCGGGCCAGCTGTGCGTGGTCTGCGTCGCCCGCCTCGGGCAGCGCTCGTACGACTACCAGGCTACCGGGGGGAAACAGGGCTACTCGCTCACGCATCAGATGACGCAGTCTGCGCTTCACTTTGTTGCGCACGACCGCGCCACCCACGGCCTTGCTCACGACGAAACCCGCACGCGTCGAGGGAGCGCTCTCCCCAGGCGCGTGCGGGTCCGTGGCACCGCTACGAAGGTGGACGACGAGAGTCGGACGGCCTGCCCGGCGTCCTCGTCGAACCGCGGTCGCGAAGTCCTCGCGCCGCCTCAGCCGGTTCTCGGTGGGCAGCACGACGTCATGACCTGATCGGGATCAGGCGGACAGGCGGGCGCGACCCTTGCTGCGGCGGGACGCGAGAATCGCGCGGCCGGCACGGGTGCGCATACGCAGCCGGAAGCCGTGGGTCTTCGCGCGACGACGGTTGTTCGGCTGGAAGGTGCGCTTGCTCACTCGGGGGCTCCAGAAAGAAATCGGTAGTTGCGGGGTGCCGTCTTGGCTGTCACCGTGCGCCCACGAGTAGCTCGCGTCACGCCCGAGTGCACCGCTTCCCGATCACCTGACGTGACCTGTGCCCATCGGAGGCAGGCGGCAGCAGCCATCGACAACTCGACCTGGTTACGGTACGCGGGGCTGCGTCATCCGGTCAAACCGGGGGTCATGGAGAGACACTATCCACAGGCTGGGGACAACAACTTGAACCGTACCCGCCGCGCTGACTACCGTGGCTGAACTCCGATTCGTTCTTTTGTCCCCCGCCCCGGCGGGTTTGACCCACCCGACCACCCGAAGTACCCCCGACCCGTTCCGCGATCACACGTTCGTGGGACCTGTGAGAGAGCGTGCCCTGTGGCTGACGTACCCGCCGATCTTGCCGCAGTGTGGCCGCGAGTACTGGAGCAGCTCCTCGGAGAAGGCCGCGGACAGGGTGTCGAGGCGAAGGACGAGCACTGGATCCGGCGCTGCCAGCCCCTCGCGCTGGTCGCGGACACCGCTCTGCTCGCCGTACCGAACGAATTCGCCAAGGGCGTGCTGGAGGGCCGTCTCGCGCCGATCGTCAGCGAGACGCTGAGCCGCGAGTGCGGCCGCCCCATCCGTATCGCGATCACCGTGGACGACTCCGCGGGCGAGCCGCCGGCTCCCGCAGCGCCCGTGCAGCAGCCGCCCAAACCACGCTACGAAGAGCCGGAGCTGCCGTCCGGCCCCTCCTACGAGGGGCGGTCGTACGACGGCTACGGCCGCCATCGCGCCCCCGACCCCTCGTCGGCCGAGCCGCAGTCCCGCGCCGACCAGATCCCCCTCGTCCGCCCCGCGTACCCCTCCGAGTACCAGCGCCGCGAGCCCGGCGCCTGGCCGCGCCCCCCGCAGGACGAGTACGGCTGGCAGCAGCCGCGCCTCGGCTTCCCCGAACGCGACCCGTATGCGTCGCCGTCGTCCCAGGACGCCTACGGCTCCGGCCCCGACGCCTACGGACCGCCGTCCCCCGACTACCGCCCGGCCATGGACCGGCCGTCGTACGAGCAGCAGCGCGGTGAGTACGACTCCCCACGCGCCGACTACGACTCGGGGCGCCCGGACTACGACTCCGCGCGCCCCGAGTACGAGACGCGTTCGGAGTACGACCAGCGCGACCCCGTCCGCCGCGAGCTGCCCGAGCAGCCGACCGGTGGCGGCCCCGCCCACCGCGGCGGCCCCGGCCGACCGGACCTGCCCACGACCGGCTCACCGGGCCCGCCGGCCGCCCAGCCCGCGTCGGCGAGCGGGCCCGGTGAGCCGACGGCACGGCTGAATCCGAAGTACCTCTTCGACACGTTCGTCATCGGCGCGTCCAACCGGTTCGCGCACGCGGCCGCGGTGGCTGTCGCCGAGGCGCCGGCGAAGGCGTACAACCCTCTGTTCATCTATGGGGAGTCGGGGCTCGGCAAGACGCATCTGCTGCACGCCATCGGGCACTACGCCCGCAGCCTCTACCCCGGCACGCGCGTGCGCTACGTCAGCTCGGAGGAGTTCACCAACGAGTTCATCAACTCCATCCGCGACGGCAAGGGCGACAGCTTCCGCAAGCGCTACCGCGAGATGGACATCCTGCTCGTCGACGACATCCAGTTCCTCGCGGACAAGGAGTCGACGCAGGAGGAGTTCTTCCACACCTTCAACACCCTCCACAACGCCAACAAGCAGATCGTGCTGTCCTCCGACCGGCCGCCGAAGCAGCTGGTCACGCTGGAGGACCGGCTGCGGAACCGTTTCGAGTGGGGTCTGATCACCGATGTCCAGCCGCCGGAGCTTGAGACGCGCATCGCGATCCTGCGTAAGAAGGCGGTGCAGGAGCAGCTCAACGCCCCCCCGGAGGTGCTGGAGTTCATCGCCTCGCGGATCTCGCGGAACATCCGTGAGCTGGAGGGCGCGCTGATCCGGGTGACGGCGTTCGCCTCCCTCAACCGGCAGCCGGTGGACCTCGGCCTGACCGAGATCGTCCTGAAGGACCTGATCCCCGGTGGCGAGGACTCGGCTCCCGAGATCACGGCCACCGCGATCATGGCGGCCACCGCCGACTACTTCGGGCTGACGGTGGAGGACCTGTGCGGCACCTCACGCGGGCGTGCCCTGGTCACCGCGCGGCAGATCGCCATGTATCTGTGCCGGGAGCTGACCGATCTGTCGCTGCCCAAGATCGGGGCGCAGTTCGGTGGCCGCGATCACACGACCGTGATGCACGCCGACCGCAAGATCCGGGCGCTGATGGCCGAGCGGCGGTCGATCTACAACCAGGTGACCGAGCTGACGAACCGCATCAAGAACGGCTGACATACGGCTGCCGCCGGTCTCGCCGGCGCCGAAGGGCGCCCCCGGGAGAGTGTCCCGGGGGCGCCCTTCGGCGTGACCGCTGCGCACAGTGCCGGTGTGTCCGTGGGAGCGGCCGTGCTCGCATCGGCCGGGTCAGGCGCTTGCCCGCGCCGGCGACCACCGCTACCGATGAGCGCGGCCCCGTCGTACGGCGGCTCACAGGCTGTGGAGTGTTCCCCGCCCGCCATCGGGTGTTCGATTTTCTGCCTGGTTACGGCCACTCTCCACAGATTCGCTGGGTTTCTTCGGTCCACATGCTGGGGACTGCGGAGTTGTCCCGAACGGTGTCCACAGGCGACCTGTTCATATGGCGTTCGCCCAGCTCAACTGCCTGTGGAATCGTGGACGAACGATCTCCACAGGCTGTGGACCGACCAAAGATCCACAGGCTGTGCACGGAGTTTTCCACTGGCAACCCACAGGCAGGCGTCGGTTGTCCCCAGCGATCTCCAGCTTCTCCACATGGCTGTCCACTGTTCGGCAATGCGACGCACCCTCTCACCGCGTCGAGTGAAAGCCGTCACACCAAGCTGCCGGATTGGGGTGTGGGAAACGTGGGTAAACCTGGGGACGCAGCTGGGGAGAACTGCCCGCGGGCTGTGGGCGGTGTGTGCAGAACTTTCCGTTCTCCACAGACGCCCCCAGTTGTCCACCGCCACCGCCCACAGGGCCGGTGGACAAAATCTTAGCTCTGAGCTGGGCAAACGTGGTTATCCACGGTATCCACAGGCCCTACTACTACTCCCGACTAGAGATAGCTCGGCATTCGTTTCGAAGCGGGGGCTGTGCACAACTCGCCGTCTCGTGCCCGGCTGCCTCCCGGAGCGACTTGACCGCGACGGGCACCTACTGTCAGTGCGGTGCGTCAGACTGGTCCCCGGTGTCCTTCCCTCCGCAGCGGGCGGTGACACCGAGTCGGAGGACTTCAGAAGCAACAGCAGGAGGCGGCTTACGGTGAAGATCCGGGTGGAACGCGACGTACTCGCGGAGGCAGTGGCGTGGGCGGCACGCAGCCTCCCGGCCCGTCCGCCGGCGCCTGTCCTCGCCGGCCTCCTTCTCAAGGCCGAGGACGGCCAGCTGAGCCTGTCGAGCTTCGACTACGAGGTCTCCGCGCGTGTGTCCGTGGAAGCCGAGGTCGAGGAGGAGGGCACCGTCCTCGTCTCCGGCCGGCTGCTCGCGGACATCTCCCGCGCCCTCCCCAACCGTCCGGTGGAGATTTCCACAGACGGTGTACGGGCGACCGTGGTCTGTGGATCCTCCCGGTTCACCCTGCACACCCTGCCTGTGGAGGAGTACCCGGCGCTGCCGCAGATGCCGAACGCCACGGGCACCGTCCCCGGCGAGGTCTTCGCGGCCGCCGCCTCCCAGGTGGCCATCGCCGCTGGCCGTGACGACACGCTGCCCGTCCTCACCGGTGTGCGCATCGAGATCGAGGGCGACACGGTCACGCTGGCCTCCACCGACCGCTACCGCTTCGCCGTGCGCGAGTTCCTGTGGAAGCCGGAGAACCCTGACGCCTCCGCGGTCGCCCTGGTTCCCGCCAAGACGCTGCTGGACACCGCCAAGTCGCTCGGCGCGGGGGACAGCGTGACGCTGGCGCTGTCGGGCTCGGGCGCCGGTGAGGGCCTGATCGGTTTCGAGGGTGCGGGGCGTCGTACGACCACGCGTCTACTCGAGGGCGACCTGCCGAAGTACCGCACGTTGTTCCCGACCGAGTTCAACTCCGTCGCCGTGATCGAGACCGCGCCCTTCGTGGAGGCCGTCAAGCGGGTGGCGCTGGTGGCCGAGCGGAACACCCCGGTGCGGCTGAGCTTCGAGCAGGGCGTGCTGATCCTGGAGGCCGGGTCCAGCGACGACGCACAGGCTGTGGAAAGGGTCGACGCCCAGCTGGACGGCGACGACATCTCCATCGCCTTCAACCCGACGTTCCTGCTGGACGGTCTGAGCGCGATCGACTCCCCGGTGGCCCAGCTGTCGTTCACGACGTCCACCAAGCCGGCGCTCCTCAGCGGCAAGCCGGCGGTGGATGCCGAGGCCGACGACGCGTACAAGTACCTGATCATGCCGGTGCGGCTGAGCGGCTGACCGTTCCCCACAGCCGTGCACAGTGCCGGGCGCCTGCCGAGTGCCCGGCACCGGTGGCGGCCGGTGGTTGCTTTCCGCAGGTGAGCGCGTATGCCCACAGCTGTGCACGAAGGGTCGCGATTAGGCTCGGCACGGCACGAAGGTGCCTCACACGCCACACAGCGACCTTAAGGAACACAACTGATGGAGCTCGGTCTCGTCGGCCTCGGCAAGATGGGCGGCAACATGCGCGAGCGGATCCGCCGCGCGGGCCACACCGTCATCGGATACGACCGCAACGCGGACCTCGCGGATGTCCACAGCCTGGACGAGCTTGTGGGCAAGCTCAGCGGCCCGCGCGTGGTCTGGGTGATGGTCCCGGCAGGCGAGCCCACCCAGTCGACCATCGACCAGCTGGCCGAGCTGCTGGAGCCCGGCGACGTGGTCGTGGACGGCGGCAACTCCCGCTGGACGGAAGACGAGAAGCACGCCGAGGAGCTGGCCGCCAAGGGCATAGGCTTCGTCGACTGCGGCGTCTCCGGCGGCGTCTGGGGTCTGGAGAACGGCTACGCGCTGATGTACGGCGGCGACGCGGAGAACGTCGCCAAGGTGCAGCCGATCTTCGACGCGCTGAAGCCGGAGGGCGACTTCGGTTCGGTGCACGCCGGCAAGGTCGGTGCGGGCCACTTCGCGAAGATGGTCCACAACGGCATCGAGTACGCGATGATGCAGGCCTACGCCGAGGGCTGGGAACTGCTGGAGAAGGTCGACTCCGTGGAGAACGTCCGCGAGGTCTTCCGTTCCTGGCAGGAGGGCACTGTCATCCGCTCCTGGCTGCTGGATCTCGCGGTCAACGCGCTGGACGACGACGAGCACCTGGAGGGCCTGCGCGGTTATGCACAGGACTCCGGTGAGGGACGCTGGACTGTGGAAGCCGCGATCGACAACGCGGTGCCGCTGCCGGCGATCACCGCGTCGCTGTTCGCGCGGTTCTCCTCCCGCCAGGAGGACTCGCCGCAGATGAAGATGATCGCCGCGCTGCGCAACCAGTTCGGCGGTCACGCGGTGGAGAAGAAGTGATCCACAGGGATCCGCGCGATCCAGGGGATCCGCGGAAGCCATAGGGACCGACCGGGCTCGCCCGGCGGTCCATGATCCACAGTTCATCAGCACTCCGAGGAAGGCCGGCGAAACGACCATGCACGTCACGCATCTTTCGCTGGCCGACTTCCGCTCGTACGCCCGGGCCGAGGTCCCGCTCGACCCGGGCGTCACCGCGTTCGTCGGCCCCAACGGGCAGGGCAAGACCAATCTGGTCGAAGCGGTCGGATACCTGGCCACGCTCGGCAGCCACCGGGTCGCCTCGGACGCCCCGCTCGTCCGCATGGGCGCCGAGCGCGCCGTCATCCGGGCGCAGGTCCGGCAGGGCGACCGGCAGCAGCTGGTCGAGCTGGAGCTGAATCCGGGCAAGGCCAATCGGGCCCGCATCAACCGGTCCTCCCAGGTCAGGCCGAGGGACGTGCTGGGGATCGTGCGGACCGTGCTGTTCGCGCCCGAGGACCTCGCCCTGGTGAAGGGCGATCCGGGCGAACGCCGGCGGTTCCTCGACGAGTTGATCACCGCCAGGTCGCCGCGCATGGCCGGGGTGCGCTCCGACTACGAGCGCGTCCTCAAGCAGCGCAACACCCTGCTGAAGACCGCTGCCCTGGCGCGTCGGCACGGTGGGCGGTCCATGGACCTGTCCACGCTGGACGTGTGGGACCAGCATCTCGCGCGGGCGGGCGCGGAGTTGCTCGCCCAGCGGCTGGATCTGATCGCCGCGCTGCGGCCGCTGGCCGACAAGGCCTACGACCAACTGGCCCCCGGCGGCGGGCCGCTGGCGCTGGACTACAAGCCGTCCGCGCCCGGTGAGGCCCACGCGCGCGAGGACCTCTGTGCCCAGCTGATGGCGGCGCTGGCTGAGGCGCGCAAGCAGGAGATCGAGCGCGGGGTCACCCTCGTCGGCCCGCACCGCGACGATCTGGTGCTCAGACTCGGTCAGCTGCCCGCCAAGGGGTACGCCTCGCACGGCGAGTCCTGGTCCTACGCGCTCGCCCTGCGCCTGGCCTCCTACGACCTGCTGCGGGCCGAGGGCAACGAGCCGGTGCTGGTCCTGGACGACGTGTTCGCCGAGCTGGACGCGCGGCGCCGCGACCGGCTGGCCGAACTGGTCGCGCCCGGCGAGCAGGTGCTGGTCACCGCCGCCGTGGACGACGACGTACCGCAGGTCCTGGCGGGGGCGCGGTACGCCGTGGCCGGCGGGACGGTGGAGCGCGTATGAGCATCGAGGACCCCACCCCGAAGGCCGAAGGAGCCACTCCCGGGAAGGCGCCGGAGCCCTCCGGTGTCGACCTTGCGCGCGTGGCGTTGCGCGCGGCGAAGGAGCAGGCACGCGCGCGTGGGGACGCGGCACGGCAGAAGAAGCAGGCGCGGCGCGGGGGCGGGCTGCGATCCGGGGCGCGCGCGGACGGCCGCGACCCGATGGCGCTGGGCGCCGCGATCAACCGCCTGCTGACCGAGCGTGGCTGGGAGACGCCCGCGGCGGTGGGCGGTGTGATGGGCCGCTGGCCGCAGATCGTCGGCGAGGATCTGGCCAAGCACTGTGTGCCGCAGCGGTACGACGAGGACGAGCGCGTGCTGGTCGTGCAGTGCGACTCGACGGCGTGGGCCACCCAGCTGCGTCATCTGGCGCCCGCACTGATCGCCCGGCTCAACGAGGACCTGGGGCACGGCACGGTGCGGATGATCAAGGTGCTGAATCCGGGCGGCCCGGCCCGCCGCTACGGGCCGCTGCGGGCTCCGGGAAGCTCCGGGCCCGGCGATACGTACGGGTGACGTACATCACGTCGTAGGGGGCGGTCGTGCCGTCGGTCCGGCGCCGTGCCACGGGTGGGGCGGGCCACCGCTGTGCGGTCGGATCGCCATCTGACCCGCCGGTAGCCAAGGGTTGACGGCTCGAAGCGCTGAGTGCCGCTGTGAGCCCCTTGGAGCCCCCATCCGTATATCGGGACCCGATCGAGGCCGGTTCAGGGCGGCACATGGGGACTCAGGTACCGGCAAACCCCCATCGATGTCAGACGTACCGGTAGACTGGAAGACAATCCCGCCCCAACGTGGGGACCGCCCGGGAAGAGCTGAGCAACGCTGATCAAGGCTTACCACCGCAACATGCCGCAGCCGCTCCGGCAACCTGCCGACGAGCCCGGCTCGTGCTGTGCCAGAAAGGGCGCTTCGTGGCCGATTCCGGCAACCCCAACGAGAACATCCCGTCCACCGACGCCGGCGTGAACGCCGAGGTCGCCCAGGTTTCCGCCAACAGCGAGGGCACCGCCTCGACGTCGTACGACGCCAGCGCCATCACCGTGCTCGAAGGGCTGGACGCGGTCCGCAAGCGGCCCGGCATGTACATCGGTTCCACGGGCGAGCGCGGTCTGCACCACCTGGTGTACGAGGTCGTCGACAACTCGGTCGACGAGGCGCTGGCCGGGTACGCGGACACGATCGACGTCACGATCCTCGCCGACGGCGGCGTCCGGGTCGTCGACAACGGCCGTGGCATCCCCGTGGGCATCGTGCCCTCCGAGGGCAAGCCGGCCGTCGAGGTCGTGCTGACCGTGCTGCACGCGGGCGGCAAGTTCGGAGGCGGTGGTTACGCCGTCTCCGGCGGTCTGCACGGTGTGGGTGTGTCCGTCGTGAACGCGCTGTCCACGAAGGTCGGCGTCGAGGTGAGGACGGACGGCCACCGTTGGACGCAGGACTACAAGATGGGCGTCCCGACCGCGCCGCTGGTCCAGCACGAGGCGACCGAGGAGACCGGCACGTCGGTCACCTTCTGGGCCGACCCGGAGATCTTCGAGACCACCGAGTACTCCTTCGAGACGCTGTCGCGGCGTTTCCAGGAGATGGCGTTCCTCAACAAGGGCCTGACGATCAGGCTCACCGACGAGCGCGAGTCGGCGAAGGCCACCAGCGGCGCCGACGAGGCGGGTGCGGACGAGAAGGCCGAGGTCAAGACCGTCGCGTACTGCTACCAGGGCGGCATCGTCGACTTCGTGAAGTACCTCAACTCCCGCAAGGGTGAGGTCGTGCACCCCACCGTCATCGACCTGGAGGCGGAGGACAAGGACAAGAGTCTGTCCCTCGAGGTCGCGATGCAGTGGAACAGCGGCTACAGCGAGGGTGTGTACTCGTTCGCGAACATCATCCACACCCACGAGGGCGGTACGCACGAAGAGGGCTTCCGGGCCGCGCTGACGTCGCTGATCAACAAGTACGCGCGCGACAAGAAACTGCTGCGCGAGAAGGACGACAACCTCACCGGTGACGACATCCGTGAGGGTCTGACCGCGATCATCTCGGTCAAGCTGAGCGAACCGCAGTTCGAGGGCCAGACGAAGACCAAGCTGGGCAACACGGAGGCCAAGACCTTCGTGCAGAAGGCGGTCTACGAGCACCTCAACGACTGGCTGGACCGCAATCCGGTCGAGGCCGCGGACATCATCCGCAAGGGCATCCAGGCCGCCACCGCGCGCGTGGCGGCCCGCAAGGCCCGCGACCTGACCCGCCGCAAGGGCCTGCTGGAGACGGCGTCCCTGCCGGGCAAGCTGGCCGACTGCCAGTCCAACGACCCGTCCAAGTGCGAGATCTTCATCGTCGAGGGTGACTCCGCCGGCGGCTCGGCCAAGTCCGGCCGCAACCCGCAGTACCAGGCGATCCTCCCGATCCGCGGCAAGATCCTCAACGTGGAGAAGGCCAGGATCGACAAGATCCTGCAGAACCAGGAGATCCAGGCGCTGATCTCGGCCTTCGGCACGGGTGTGCACGAGGACTTCGACATCGAGAAGCTCCGCTACCACAAGATCATCCTGATGGCGGACGCCGATGTCGACGGCCAGCACATCAGCACCCTGCTGCTGACCTTCCTGTTCCGCTTCATGCGGCCGCTGGTCGAGGCCGGGCACGTGTACCTGTCCCGCCCCCCGCTGTACAAGATCAAGTGGGGCCGGGACGACGTGGAGTACGCCTACTCGGACCGTGAGCGGGACGCCCTGATCGAGATGGGGCGCCAGCGCGGCAAGCGGGTGCGCGAGGACTCGATCCAGCGCTTCAAGGGGCTCGGCGAGATGAACGCCGAGGAGCTGCGCGTGACCACGATGGACCAGGAGCACCGGGTCCTCGGCCAGGTCACGCTGGACGACGCCGCCCAGGCCGACGACCTGTTCTCGGTCCTCATGGGCGAGGACGTCGAGGCCCGCCGCCAGTTCATCCAGCGCAACGCCAAGGACGTCCGCTTCCTCGACATCTGAGTCGGTCTCAGCTGACCGCACCAGGAAGGATCTTCACCAGCAATGGCCGACGAGAACACTCCGCAAACCCCTGAGACCGAGGGCGGCGAGCTCGCGATGCGTGTCGAGCCCGTCGGGCTCGAGACGGAGATGCAGCGCTCCTACCTGGACTACGCGATGTCCGTCATCGTGTCCCGTGCGCTGCCCGACGTCCGGGACGGCCTCAAGCCCGTCCACCGGCGCGTGCTGTACGCGATGTACGACGGCGGCTACCGCCCTGACCGCGGTTTCTACAAGTGCGCCCGTGTCGTCGGCGACGTCATGGGCAACTACCACCCGCACGGCGACAGTTCGATCTACGACGCCCTGGTGCGCCTGGCGCAGCCGTGGTCGATGCGGATGCCGCTGGTGGACTCCAACGGCAACTTCGGCTCTCCGGGCAACGACCCGGCTGCCGCCATGCGGTACACCGAGTGCAAGATGGCGCCGCTGTCGATGGAGATGGTCCGCGACATCGACGAGGAGACCGTCGACTTCACGGACAACTACGACGGCCGTTCGCAGGAGCCGACCGTCCTGCCGGCCCGCTTCCCGAACCTGCTGATCAACGGCTCGGCCGGCATCGCGGTCGGCATGGCGACCAACATCCCGCCGCACAACCTGCGCGAGGTCGCGGCCGGTGCCCAGTGGTACCTGGAGAACCCCGAGGTCTCCCACGAGGAGCTGCTGGACGCGCTCATGGAGCGCATCAAGGGCCCGGACTTCCCGACCGGCGCCCTGGTGGTGGGCCGCAAGGGCATCGAGGAGGCGTACCGCACCGGGCGCGGCTCCATCACGATGCGCGCGGTGGTCGAGGTCGAGGAGATCCAGGGCCGGCAGTGCCTGGTGGTGACCGAGCTGCCGTACCAGGTCAACCCGGACAATCTGGCGCAGAAGATCGCCGACCTGGTGAAGGACGGCAAGATCGGCGGCATCGCGGACGTCCGTGACGAGACGAGTTCCCGTACGGGCCAGCGCCTGGTGATCGTGCTGAAGCGCGACGCGGTCGCCAAGGTGGTCCTGAACAACCTGTACAAGCACACCGACCTGCAGACCAACTTCGGTGCCAACATGCTGGCGCTGGTAGACGGAGTGCCGCGCACGCTGTCCCTGGACGCGTTCATCCGGCACTGGGTGACGCACCAGATCGAGGTCATCGTCCGCCGTACCCGCTTCCGGCTGCGCAAGGCCGAGGAGCGGGCGCACATCCTGCGCGGTCTGCTGAAGGCCCTGGACGCCATCGACGAGGTCATCGCGCTCATCCGGCGCAGTGAGACCGTCGAGATCGCGCGCAACGGCCTGATGGACCTGCTGGAGATCGACGAGATCCAGGCCAACGCGATCCTCGAGATGCAGCTGCGGCGCCTGGCGGCCCTGGAGCGGCAGAAGATCGTCCAGGAGCACGACGAACTCCAGGCGAAGATCAACGAGTACAACAAGATCCTCGCCTCCCCGGTCCGCCAGCGCGGGATCGTCAGCGAGGAGCTGGCCGCGATCGTCGAGAAGTACGGCGACGACCGCCAGACCAAGCTGATCCCCTACGAGGGCGACATGTCCATCGAGGACCTGATCGCCGAGGAGGACATCGTCGTCACGGTCACGCGCGGCGGCTATGTCAAGCGGACGAAGACGGACGACTACCGGGCGCAGAAGCGCGGCGGCAAGGGCGTGCGCGGCACGAAGCTGAAGGAAGACGACATCGTCGACCACTTCTTCGTCTCGACCACGCACCACTGGCTGCTGTTCTTCACCAACAAGGGCCGGGTGTACCGGGCGAAGGCGTACGAGCTGCCCGAGGCCGGCCGGGACGCGCGCGGTCAGCACGTGGCGAACCTGCTCGCCTTCCAGCCGGACGAGGCGATCGCCGAGATCCTCGCCATCCGCGACTACGAGGCGGCGCCGTACCTGGTCCTCGCGACCAAGTCCGGTCTGGTCAAGAAGACGCCTCTGAAGGATTACGATTCGCCCCGCTCCGGCGGCGTGATCGCGATCAACCTGCGTGAGCGCGAGGACGGCAGCGACGACGAACTGATCGGCGGGGAGCTGGTCTCGGCGGACGACGATCTGCTTCTGATCAGCAAGAAGGCACAGTCGATCCGGTTCACCGCCTCCGACGAGTCCCTACGCCCGATGGGCCGTGCCACCTCCGGCGTGAAGGGCATGAGTTTCCGTGAAGGCGATGAACTTCTGTCGATGAATGTTGTTCGACCGGGTACGTTCGTGTTCACTGCCACCGACGGCGGGTACGCGAAGCGGACCGCCGTCGACGAGTACCGCGTCCAGGGCCGCGGCGGCCTCGGCATCAAGGCCGCCAAGATCGTGGAGGATCGCGGTTCGCTCGTCGGAGCGCTGGTCGTCGAGGAGACCGACGAGATCCTCGCGATCACGCTCTCCGGCGGCGTGATTCGTACGAGGGTCAACGAGGTCAGGGAGACGGGCCGTGACACCATGGGCGTCCAACTGATCAACTTGGGCAAGCGCGATGCCGTGGTCGGTATCGCACGTAACGCCGAGGCGGGGCGCGAGGCGGAGGAGGTCGACGGCGAGGCCGCCGACGTCGCCGAGGGTGTTCAGGCCGGCGGCACGGACGAGGGTGAGGCGCCCTCGGCCGAGTAGCACGAGGAGTGAGTCATCGTGAGCGGAGCCACGGGCGCCGGATCGGCCGGTACCCCCACGGGTACGGAGACGGACGGCGGCGGCCGTGGCTCCGCCGCGCACGGGGTGGGTGCGGGGAGCGCGAACGACCCGCACACGACCAATCTCAAGCCGGTGAAGGCGTCCGGGCAGGGCTCCGCCGGCACGTCTGGATCCCAGGGGGGAACTGTGACGGACACTCGAGGCCCGGCCGCGGCCGGCGAGGCGCAGTCGCCGTCTCCGCTCCCCCGGGAGCGGGGCCCGGAGCAGCCCGCCGGCCCCTACCACCCGCCGCAGGCCTATCCGGCCCAGCCGCCCGCCGATGCGATACGACGGCCGCGTACGGGCGCGCGTACGGCACCGCGCACCCGTAAGGCGCGGCTGCGGGTGGCCAAGGCCGATCCCTGGTCGGTGATGAAGGTGAGCTTCCTGCTCTCCATCGCGCTCGGGATCTGCGCGATCGTCGCCTCGGCGCTGCTGTGGATGGTCATGGACGCGATGGGCGTGTTCTCGACGGTGGGGGGCACGATCTCGGAGGCGACCGGCTCGAACGAGGGGAACGGTTTCAACCTCCAGGCGTTCTTGTCGCTCCCCCACGTCCTGATGTTCACGTCGGTCATCGCGGTCATCGACGTGGTCCTGGCCACGGCGCTCGCGACGCTCGGCGCGTTCATCTACAACCTGTCCGCGGGCTTCGTGGGCGGCATCGAGCTGACCCTGGCGGAGGACGAGTGACCGGGTGCCGAGTGCGCTGGTGACGGCCCCGCGACAACCGATTTTGGGACTGACGTGGTCGTGCGCTAATCTTCAGGAGTCAGCGCGCGGGACGCACACCGCAAAGCGCGGCGGGGCTATAGCTCAGTTGGTTAGAGCGCATCCCTGATAAGGATGAGGCCACAGGTTCAAATCCTGTTAGCCCCACCAGCACGAAGACCCCCAGTCCGGACGGATCGGGGGTCTTCGGTGTCTGTGGCCGTTTTCAGGCGTCTGTGTCCGCGGATGGACCGGCGGGTGTTCCGCGCGTCGGCGGTCGCCTCGACGCCGCGGGGGGCCGAGGTGCTCCTGAACTCGTAGCGCAAGTAGCGGTCGGCGGGCGCGGTGACCCTCGCCGTGGCGACGCCGGTGGAGCTCACGTGACCGTGCGGGTGGCGCCCTTGGCGGCGGGCTCGGCAGACGCCTTCCAGGTCAGCTCGGCGTAGCGCGGAGGCGGTTCCGTCGGCCGTGCCCACCGCCGCCGCAGTGGGCTTCAGGAGTGCGGGGCGTCACCCACGCACTCGTTCGCCTGAGCGCTCGGAGCGAGCAGGGCGGCCATTGGCCGCGGAACCGAGCAGGGTCGAGCCGATCGTCCATCTCCGCATCGAGTCCCTGAAAGGTCAGGCCCGCCTGGTCGGCGGGCCCCCGGTGAGCGGAGGCAGTGTACGCGTCGGTGATCACCGGGAGAGGGCGGCAACCGCGCCGGTGCGGGCGCGCAGGCCCGGCGGGAAGGGTGTGCGCACGGGGAGTTCGCGGGAGAAGGCCGTACGAAAAAGGCCCGATCGCTGGCGACGGGGGATGCACCAGCGACCGGGCTGTGGCCAAGGGTAACAAGCCCGAGCGCCCTGTGGGGCGAAGTCGGGCGTTAATAAGTCAGCTTGGCCGGTCAACGATCGCACGGAGGGTCGTACGAGAGCCGCGGCAGGTACTCGTGCCACTTCTGCGGGGTCATGACGCCCCTCGTGACGGAGCAGATGTGCGCGATCGCCGCGTCGGCGTCCAGGCTCCACACGCGTACCGTGTCCGTGCCGCTGGAGACCCCGAGGACGCGGCTCGTGGGGCTGAAGGACAGGAACGTGCCCGACTTGGCGTTGGGGCTCATCGACTGCCCGATGGGGGTCGCCGAGCCGGGGTGGGCTACGTTCCACAGTCGGACCGTGTTGTCGTTGCCGCCGCTGGCCAGAACGTGTCCGTCCCGGCTGAACGTCAGTGTCTTGACCGCCTCGGTGTGCCCGATGAGCGGCTCGCCCAGTGCGGTGGCGGAGGCGGGGTGGCCGACGTTCCACAGTCGGACCGTGTCGTCGTCGCTGCCGCTGGCCAGAACCCGCCCGTCGGGGCTGAAGGCGATCGCGTTGACCGGGCCGGTGTGCTGCGTGAGTTGGGTGATCCCGGTCGGGTGGGCAGGATCGGTGACGTTCCAGAGGCGGATGGTGCTGTCCGCGCTGCCGCTGGCCAGGGTGTGCCCGTCGGGGCTGAAGGCGATGGCGTTGAGAAAGCCCCGGTGCCCGGTGAGCGGTCTGCCGAGCGCGGCGGGGTGCGCGGGATCGGTGATGTTCCACAGCTGAAGGGTGCGGTCGTCGTAGGCGGTGGCCAGGGTGCGGCCGTCCGGGCTGAAGGCGAGCGTGTCGGGCCCCGCGAACCGCGTCCGCAGGCGCAGCGGCGGTGCGGCGGCGACCGGGTGGGACGGATCGCTCACGTTCCACAGGTACACCGCCTGGTTGTTGGTGAGGACGGCGAGAACCCGGCCGTCGGGGGAGAACACCGGTGCCCGGTGGCCGCCGTCCGACTGCATGAACGGCCCGCCCAGCTGCACGGGCCGCCCGGGCCGTGTCACGTTCCACAGCCGGAGCCTGCCGTCCCGGGCCGCCGTGGCCAGCACCCGTCCGTCCGGCCGGAACGCCCCGGTGCGGCCGATGATGTCCGAGGCCGGCAGCGACCACAGCCGCGCCTTGCCGTCGCCGCTGCCGGTGGCGAGGGTCCGCCCGTCGGGGCTGAACTGCAGGGCGTACATCTCCCCGCTGCTGCCTGCGAGCGGCTCCCCGACCTGCGACGGGGAGGAGGGATCGCGTACGTTCCACAGGCTCGCCGTGCTGTCTGCGCTGGCCGCCGCCAGCCGGCCGCCGTCCCGGCTGAAGGCCACCGACCAGATCGGACCGGTGTGACCGGCCAGCGGTGAGCCGAGCGCGGACGGGTGGGCGGGGTCGGTGACGTTCCACAGCCGGATCGTGTCGTCCGCGCCTCCGGAGGCCAGGGTGTGCCCGTCGGGGCTGAACGCCACCGAGTGGACGAGGTCGGTGTGGCCCTTGAGCGGCGTGCCGTACCGCCGGGTGTGGCGCGGGTCGGTCACGTCCCACAGCAGGATCGTGTCGTCGTCACCGCCCGCCGCGACGGTACGGCCGTCGGGGCTGAACGCGACACTGCGCACGGCGGCGGTGTGGCCGCGCAGGGCCCCGGCCTCGCTCGGCCGGCGCGGGTCGGCCACGTTCCACAGCCGTACCGTGCGGTCCTCACCGGCGCTCGCCAGCATCCGCCCGTCCGGGCTGAAGGCGACCAGGTAGATCGTGCCCTGGTGGCCGGTGACCGGCTTGCCCAGCAGCACGGGGTGGGCGGGGTCGGTGACGTCCCACAGCCGGATCGTGCCGTCGTCGCCGGCGCTGGCGAGGGTGTGCCCGTCCGGGCTGAAGACGGCGCTGCTCACCCAGCTGGTGTGACCGGTCAGCGGTCTGCCGAGCGGCTTGGGCCGACGCGGATCGGACACGTCCCAGAGCCGCACGGTCCGGTCGTAGCTGGCCGTGGCCAGTGTTCTGCCGTCGGGGCTGAAGGAGGTCAGGTAGACGGCACCGGTGTGGCCGGTCAGGGGGGTGGCCAGCGGCGCGTTCACGATCGAGATCAGCCTGCTGTACGTCCCCTCGTCGTCCGGACGCAGGTGATGGGCGACCAGGTCGAGCTGGGCGGCCAGGGACGGATCCGTGTGCTGGACCCGGTCCGCCTCGGCGACCACCTGCTCGAACACGGCGTCGTCCCGCTGTTGCCGGGCGATCACCGCCGAACCACCCGCGACCAGGGCCAGCACCACCAGCGCCGCCACCGCGGCCCGGCTCATCCATACGGTGCGCTTGCGCAGTCGTACCGCCGCGGCCAGGAACTCCACCGCGCTGCGGGTCAGATACGGGTCCCCGGCCGACCGCGCCCAGCTGCGCGCCTGTTCCAGCCGGGAGCCCCGGTAGAGCAGCGAGCTGTCGCGGCCGGAGTCCTCCCAGGCCCGGCCGTCCTCCTCCAGCCGCTGGCGCAGCAGTTGACCGCCCCGGTCGTCGTCGATCCAATGCCGCAGCCGGGGCCAGGCGTGCAGCAGCGCCTCGTGGGTGATCTCCACGGTGTCCGCGTCCAGCGTCACCAGCCGGGCCCGGACCAGGGCCTCCAGGGACTCCTCCGTCTTGCCGGGGTCCGCGGACTCCTCCGCCAGCTGGCGCCGGGTGCCCCGCCGGCGCGTGGCCTGAGTGTCCTCGCCCAGCCGGACCAGCCGCAGCAGGAGCAGCCGGGCCGCTGTACGTGCCGCGGGGTCCAGGCCCGACCAGGCCCGCTCGGCGGTCGCCGCGACGGCTCCCTGGATCCCGCCCGCCGCGCGATAGCCGGCCAGGGTCAGCCGCCCGCCCTTGCGGCGCTGCCACGTCGCCAGCAGGGCGTGAGAGAGCAGCGGGAGCACTCCCGCGTCGTGCGCGCCGCGCGGCCCGTCCGCACTCACCTCACGGACGATCAGCTCGGCGAGCCCCGGCTCCAGCTCCAGACCGACCGCCTTGGCCGGGCCGGTCACCGCCTCGCGCAACTCGGTGCCGGTCAGCGGGCCGAGCACCATGTGCCGGTGCTGCAGCGCGTCGGCCAACTCCGGATAGCCGAGACACTGCTCGTAGAAGTCGGCTCGGATGCCGAGGACGACGACCACCGGGGCGGGCTCGTCCGTGTCGGCGGACGGGGTGCAGGCGGCGTGCAGGAGTTGGATGAACGTACGCCGGTCGGCCTCGTCGGCGCAGAGGGTGAATACCTCCTCGAACTGGTCCACGACGACGACCGGTCGGATCGCGCCGGGCGCCTCCCGCCGCGCCCACGCGGACACGGCCTCGCGCGCCGCACGGGCGACCTTGGGGGAGTCGGAGCCGGGGCCGGCCGGATTCTCCGTGGCCTCCTGCTCGGCCTGGCGCGCGTCGGCGGCGACCGTGGCGAGATCGGGGATGCGGCGGACCAGTTCGCCGAGGGGGTCCGCGCCGGGGACGAGGTGCAGGACGCAGCCGGCGGCGGTCTCCGGGGAGGCCTGGGGCACCGGTGCGCTCGTGTTGCCGGACCCGTCGCGCAGCGCGCCGCCGCGCAGGGCGGGAACCAGGCCGGCGTTCAACAGGGAGGATTTTCCGGCGCCCGAGGCGCCCACCAGCATCACCAGACCGCCGGTCCGCTCGGCGGCACGCAACTGGGCGACGAGCGCGCTGGTGCTCCGCTCCCGGCCGAAGAACCACCGGGCGTCCTCCTGCCGGTAGGGGGCGAGCCCCCGGTAGGGGCAGACACCTCCGGCGGGCGGGGCCTGGGCGGGAGGCCGGCGGGTCTCCTCGGTGAGCGGTGCGATCCGGTCACCGACCGGGTCGGCCAGCGCACGCTCCCACAGCCGCTGCCAGTGCGCGAGGTCGTACAGGCCCGTGGACACCGGCGCGGGCCGCAGCCGGCGTGCCTCCGGTATCAGGATGTGCAGTACCGCCGCGAGGGCGGTGAACTGCGCCGGTACGTTCTTGGCCCGGCGCCAGTCGCTGATCCGCTGGGCGGACACCCGCACGGGCCGCCCCCGCTCGTCGATCCGCTGCAGCCGCACGACCGCCTCGGCGACGCTCTTCAGGGGAGGGTTTCCGGCCTCCTTGTACAGCAGCGCGAGGCGCTCGGCGAAAGCTGTGCGTGCCCCTGAGTCGGAACTCAAGGTCCCACCCCTTTACATCCCCCGCATCTGGACGTCCGGACCGGAAAACCCACCTTATACGCCTGACCTGCGGATAAGTACTGGCCCGGAGGTCACGGTCTCCTCCGCACGCACATCAGATGGCAGGATCCGGACCCGGTTGCGGACCCATCGCACACCGTCCGGACAGGCCACGGCTCTGTGCCCGGTGAAGCGGCCCCGAGTGTCGAAGCATCTCGGCCGACTTCCCCGGAGACATGCGAGCGGACCCTGCCGGCGCCGACCGAGCGGATGCGACCGAAGGCAGGAAACGGTGACCTGACCGTCTCGTGAGCCCTTCACGTGGCTCCCATCTGCGATTCGCGCCGAGCCGACGCGGCACGGGTCGACACCCCCGCACCGCCCGGTAGCGGTCCCCACGAGGGGAGGGACCGGTGCCGGGCGGGCAGGGGTGGCACTGCCGGGCCTAAGGCGAGTGGCGCGGGGGCGGAACAAGCGACGTTTCACGTGAAACACCCATCTGGTGCCGAACGGCCGGTCGCTCGGGCTTCGGCCTGTCGGCGCTCGTCCCGAAAGGACGTCCACCTGGTTATCTGATGGTACGTCAGATATCGTGCGCTTCCTCCGCTGTTTCCGAAGGCGGGCGTCCTGTTCCCGAAGGGGTGAGTGTCATGCACAAGCGTCCCCCGTGTCCGCGACCGCACGGTGCTCCGCGCTGGGTCGCGATGTTCCACCGGCCCTCCCAGGACTCCTGGACGGTCGGCGCCGAGTCCTGCGACCGGACGGCCGTGCTGTACGCCGTCGGCGACATGACGCAGACCCTGCGGGCGCGCGGGGAGGAGGCCGAGGTCGTGCTGTGGGGGCCAGGGGACGGCACCTGGCGCCGCTACGACTCCCTGCCCGCCGCGGCACCCGCCCCCGCCACGGCCGACCGTCCTGCGTCCGGCGCCGGTGGACCGGCCAAGCTTGCCGAACGGATGACGGACCGCCGGTACCAGGTGCTCATGGCCGGTCTGAGCAAGGCGGGTCTGTACGACCTCAGCGCCGAGGACGGCGAGGCGGTGCGGACGATGGCCGACCTGCTCGACGAGCCGACGGTCCGCCGGGTGGCCCACTGGCTCTCGGCCGCGGGCGGCCGGCGGTAGCGCGAACGGGAAGGCGGGCGAACGGGTCCGGTTCGACGGGCGGTTCCCCGGGCAGTGACGTCCAGGAAGCCACCGTCGAGAGAGCTGGAGGACCTATGAAGGTCTCCGTCGACCGCTCCCTGTGCTACGGCTCCGCCGAGTGCGCGCACCGGGTACCGGCCGTGTTCGCGTTCGAGGACGGTTACGGCGTCGTACGGCCCGGACGGGAGGAGTCCGCCGACGATCCGGAGGTCCGGGAGGCGGCCGAGAAGTGCCCCTCGCAAGCCATCGTGCTCACGGAGTAGGACCGCGGGAGAAGGCCTCCGAGCGCAGGGCTCACGCCGTGGTCGACGGGTCCGACGCAGGCGCCGGATAGGTCCACCCGAGATCGGCCAGTGCGCGGGCCCGGGTCTCGGCGACCGTCGTGCGGGCCGCCCGTTCGACCGGGTCGACATGGGACGCCTGGCCCGTGACCTGGCCTTCCCACTTGCGGTAGAGCAGGCCGACCTCCGCGGAGAACCAGCCGCGGCTGACCGCGTCCAGCGCCAGCAGCAGACCGGTGTCCTCGGACGCCGGCAGGGCCATCCAGCCGCCGAGCGCCATGAGCAGCTCGCGCCGGACGCACAGGGTCGCCGGATGGACGGGGGCCCGGAAGTCGTGCCGCTTCCAGTGATCGAGCACGGCACCGCGTTCGAGCGGGCCGTCGTCCGGGTTGTCGGGGAAACCGACGGTCGAGCCGTCCGGCAGCAGGTCGAGGGCCCCGGACGTGGTCCAGCCGACGGTCCGGTCCGCCTCCAGCACGGCCACGTCGCGGGCCAGCGCGCCCGGCGTGAGCCGGTCGTCGGCATCCAGGACCTTCACGTACGCGCCCCCGGCGCGCGCCAGCGCGATCGTCCGGGTGACCCCGGGCCCGCCCGCCCGGCCCTGCCCGAAGTCCACGCGCGCGTCGTCCGGCACGTACGGGCGGACCTCGTCCGTCGTACCGTCCTGCTGAATCAGCCACTCCCAGTCCCAGCCCCCGGGAAGCCGCTGCTCGCACAGGGACGCGTAGGCGTCCGGCAGGAAACGCGCGGAGGGGCCGTGGACAGCGGTGACAACGGTGACGCGCCGGGTCACGGCAGCACTCACCACCTTTCCGGGGGCGTCGGACGCGTGGGACGCGCCGTCGGTCTGTCGGCCGGGGTTGCGCCGGCCGCGGTTCCATAGGCCATGGTTCCGTCGGTCATCGTCCCAGGCGGGAACGCGCGAGACCCCCGGCCGAACCCGGCCGGGGGTCTTTCCGTGTCGACTGATGCGTACGCAAGTCGCCGTGTGGTCGAGACGTTGCGGTACTGCGTGGGGCGGGAGGTCAGCAGTCGAGCCGCGCCTCCGAGGACTCGTCGGTGATCACGCTCTCCGTCTCGGTCTCGCCGAGAGGTCGGTGCCGACAGCTGGGGGACTTACCGTGGGCCTCGGCCCGGATCCGCTGCTTCATCGTGGGGGGCAGGGCCTTGGTGCGGGACCAGGACCAGTGGCGTGGGGCCGGGATCGTCGGGACGGTCCTCAGTGCTGTGCCGGTGCGGGGGCCCTCGGTGCTGGGTGCGGCCGCCGCGGTCGTGGCGGTCGCGGCGGTGACGATTCCGAGCGCGGTGCACAGCGCGAAGAAGGCGGTGACGATGGCGGTCCACAGCTTCATGACCGTGTTCTTGGTCATGGCCCCTCACTTTCGGGTTGGGCGATTTGCGTACTTTGCTCATGATGTGTATGTGGGCCGCGAAGTGGTGGACCGACGCCCGTGACGCGTCGATGTTCCGATGAACACCACTCGGATGGCGGTAAGAGGGCCGGAAAACCCCCAAAACCTGGTGAGCCGAGCGAAGAGGGAGCAAAGTAACCGTCCGTGGAGGTGTGATCACCCTCCGATCGGAACGGCACCGTTGCCTGGCTTATTGCGCTTCGGCAGGCGGGAGTTGGGCACCCACGCAGGTCACCGATCGATATCGACCGGTGTGTATAGTCGGGCGCCAGAGGTCCCCTACGTCAAGGAAAGACGAGGTCGCGCGGTGAAGAAGCTGCTCCTGGTCGCACTGGCCGCCATCGGCGGGCTCCTCGTGTACCGCCAGATCCAGGCGGATCGCGCCGAGCAGGATCTGTGGACGGAGGCGACTGACTCCGTGCCCACGGGTTCGTGAGTGCCGATTCCAGAATCTGAAGCAGGCCCCGATCGCCCCTCGCGGTCGGGGCTTTGTGTTGCGCACGCCCGCCGGGCGTTGCAGGGCGATTCGGACGGCCGTACGCATTGCCCTGATGGCGTGCGGGCGCAGACGGCAGGATGGAGCGCGGTCCGATAGGTCACGGCATGCAAAGCGCGCCGGCCACGGAGCGACGACAGGGGGAGGGCGGCACGTGCGGGAAAGAGGACGACGCAGGGCCCGGCGGTGGCGCCACGCCCGCCGAGCGGTCTCCGGAGCCCTGCGGACGGCGCTGCCACCTGGGCTGTGCGCGCTGCTCCTCCTGCCCGCCGGTACGGCGTCCGCGCACGGAACCGCTACCGCCTTCGACGGCACCTCACCCAGGCCGTACGCCTTCGCGCCCGGCGCCCTCGTCGTCGCCGGCGCACCCGACACCACCACGGCCCCGCTCCTGGAGCCGGGCCGCACCTACCGCAGCTCCCTGCCGAAAAGCGGCAAGCTCTACTACCGGCTCGCACTCACGGCGACCGATACGGCCTACGTCCCCGTCACCGCCGTCCCCCCCGCGGACACCACCGTCTCCGCCACCGACGGCATCGGCGTGTCGTTCCAGGACGCGCACGGCACCCCCTGCTCCTACGCCAACGCTCGCTTCGGCGCCGGGCTCAGCCCCCGCCCGCTCACCGCGCTGGGCCGGCGGGAGAACGGCAAGGCACTGTGCCAGGGCACCGGAACCTACTACCTGGTCGTCCAGCGCCTCGACACCCAGAGCACCGGCACGTCCGCCCCGGCACAGCGCTGGGACCTGGAGATCGCGCCCGTCACGGAACCGCGTACGGCCCGAACCGGCGCCACCTCCGCTCCGCAGGCCTGGGACTCCGCCACACCCGCACCGCTCACCGGCGAGCCCCGCGACCGTCCCGGCGGCGCCGGATTCGCCGCCGCGATCCCCCTCCACCAAGGCGTCTGGCGGACGTCCCTCCTGCCCGGCGAGACCCGGTTCTACAAGGTGCCGGTCGACTGGGGCCGACAACTGCACGCCTCCGCCGAACTGGGCGACGCCGCAGGTCACGGCTACGTCGGCGGCGCCTTGAACCTCTCCCTCTACAACCCCGTCCGCGGCTGTGTCGAGGACGCCACCCTCGGCTACACCGGCACCCGCAAGCCCGCCGTACTCGACCCGCTCCCCCCGGTGGAGTACGCCAACCGCTACGCCGTGCCCGCCGCAGTGACCTCCGTCCGCTTCGCCGGCGACTACTACCTCGTCCTGCACCTCAGCAAGCAGATGACCGGCACGTTCGGACAAGGCCCGTTCGCAGTGACACTGCGGGTCACCGTGACCGGGCGGGCCCACGCGGGGCCCGAGTATGCCGGGCATCCCGCACCCGATGACGTGTTCACCGTCACGCGGCAGGATCGGGAGGCGGCACTGACCGACGGCACGGGAGGCAGTCGCGGAATGCGACTGATCGCGATCGGCGGGATCGGTCTGGGGACCGTGCTCCTGCTCGTACTCGCCGGCTGGACGGTGACGGCACGGCGGATTCAGGCGCGCGTCAACGCCCAGAAACCCACGACGTAGCAGGCCAGCGCCAGTAACAGCATCGGGATCGCCACCCCGACCGACGGCCCCGGCCGCCGACTCCGGCCGGCCCGGCGCCGCGCCGCGCGACCCTGCACGGGCACGCTCTGAGCGGTGTACGAGGCAGTGGAGACATCGACACGAGGGTCCGCCGCCGCATGATGGGACGGAACGACGCTCAACGGAGCGTGGACATCCCGGGAGGCAGGGGGCCGGGGGGCGATGTACGGCTCGTGGAGCGGAAGTTCCTGGGGCGGCGGCAGACGGAAACTGCCGGTGTCGGAGAGAGAACCGGTACCTGCGTCGTCCCCCCACCCCTCAGCCGCATCCGCGCCCGCACCGGAATCCGTGCCCGGATCCGCACCCGCACCCGAATTCGTACCGGCACCCGGATCCGCACCCGTGCGCTCTGCCAGTTCGGACGCCACTCCGGAAGCCCTCTTGAGCGGACCATCCGGCCCGAACCCCGGCGGAAGCGGTCCGAGTTGGTCGAAGACCTCGATCAGCTCGTCGTCGGGCTCGGGCTCCGGCAGAAGCTCCGCGGCCGATGCCAGCGCCTTGCGCGCACCCGTGGCGGTGCGAAAACGCGCGGCCGGATCGGGCTGCAGCAAGGTGGCGACGACCTGCCACAGCGGCTCCGGAACTCCCTTGGGCGGGCCCGGAGTCCCGTTCTCCAGGAAGTACTGCACGAGCGCCTTGGCGTCAGGCTTGGCCCCCTCGAGCAGATACAGCGCGACCAAACCCACGGCGAACAGGTCGGCGGGAAAGTCGGGTTCGGCGCCGAGCAGTTGCTCGGGAGCGAGATAACCGGGCGTCCCCACCACGAGGTTGGTCTCCGTCAGACGAGGCTCGCCGAGCCGCATCGCAATGCCGAAGTCGGACAGCCGCAACCGGGGCCGCCCGGTTCCGGTCGCTTCGAGAAGGATGTTGGCGGGCTTGATGTCCCGGTGGATCACTCCCTCGGCGTGCACGGCCGCGAGACCGGAGAGGAGCTGGTCAAGCAAGGTGCACACGAACGCCGGCGGCAGCGGGCCGTAGTCGCCGACGAGGTGGACCAGGGAGCCCCCGGCGACCAGGTCCATGGTGAAGAGCACCTTGTCGTCGTCGGCGGCCCAGCTCGCCGGTGCGAGGACATGGGGATGGTCGATCCGCAGGGCCTGCTCCCGCACGAACCGCAGCAGCGAATGCGCGTCGCGCTGCTGGAGCACCTTGGCGGCCACATAGCGCCGACGGCGATGGTCCCAGGCACGCCACACGGCGCCCACGCCCCCCCGCCCGATCGGATCGGCCAGCTCGTACCGGCCGGCGAACACCTCACCCATGGCAGCCCATCGCTCCTCCCCCAGAACCCGCGCCGGTCCCCCCGTCCCCTTGTTCCCCCCGCCCGCTCGTTTCCCCCCTCACGCCCAGCCGCAGCGCCGGAACCCGGCCCGGCCCAGCCCCCGGACCCCCTCCGCGGGTCGGGCCGCAGGACTAGGGGGTTTCGTTTGGATCGGCCCGGGTCCGCGACGCCCGGCACGGCACCTCGCCGCTTTGTCGGACCAGCCGAGGACGCCCAGGACGCGGGTGGTCCTCCGCCTTGTGACGCACGGCACCGGACGTCGCGGCCCGTCCGAACTGACCCAAACGAAACCCCCTAGCTCTGGTGGGACTGGTAGTGCGCGACGGCGTCGGAGGTGCGGCCCGCTCCATAGACGCGAAGGAACTCCGCCAGCTCGGGATGGGTCGGGGCGAGGCTGTCCGCGGCGTCGATGATGTCGCCCGCCGCGGCCACCGAGCGCAGCAGCGACTGGATCTCACGGACCACCCGCTTGACCGTGGGCGCCCCCGAACCGCTCGTGGTCTGGGTGGTGTTGTTGTTGAGCACCGAGCCCCCCTGGGACTTCTTGATCTCGTCCATGCGCTCGGTCGCCTCGGCCGCACTCACGCTGCCGTCAGCGACCTGCGCAGCCAGCTCCTGCAGCAACTGCACCCGCTGGACCACGGCAGGATTGCCGATCTTCGCGCGCTGGCCGCTCATCAGCTGCGAGAGCATCGGAGCGGACAGACCCAGGACCGCCGCGAGACGGGCCTGGTTGAGCCCGAGATCGTCGATGAGCTTACGGAAGAGCGCCCCCAGCGGCTCCCCGTACCAGTTCCGCTGCAGCTCCCGCGCTCTCGCGGTGGCTTCCTGCTGTGCGGCGTCCATTGCGTCTCCCCATCGCTTCCCCTGAAAACCGCGGTTCGCTGCAGCGAACCACGTCGAGCATCTTACGGAGCGTGGTCATGCGCGGGGAGCCCCAATCTTTTTGCGGGATACCCGGGGTGACCCGGTACTCTGGTGTGCGGCGCCCACCGGAACGCGATTCCTCCGGCCGGACGCTGCTTCCCGGGGCCTTAGCTCAGTTGGTAGAGCGCCGTCTTTGCATGGCGGATGTCAGGGGTTCGACTCCCCTAGGCTCCACCCAGAAAAGCCTCCCGACCTGCGGAAACGCAGATCGGGAGGCCTTTTCCATACACACGCCGCCACCCGCGCACACGGTGTCGGCGCCACGACGGGGACCGCCAGGGCCGTTTCACGTGAAACGGGCCGCGGGCCCAGCGAGTTGACGCTCGCTGGGCCCACGGCCCCTTTCCCGGGCGAGCCGGCCCGGCGGGCTACTGCTCGTCGTCGTGGCGCGCGGCGTCCTCCTCGGCCTGCTTCGCCTGAACCTCGGGATCCAGGGCAGAGGTGCCGCTGCCGTCCACCGAACTCAGCCGGCCACCCGACTCCGGCACCTCCGTCGCGGCGGGCGGCTCGACCAGCCAATCCGGGTTGGCCTGCTTGTCCCACCACTTCCACGCGGCGAAAGCACCACCGGCCAGCAAGGTCAGCAGCGCCAGCGCCTTCACGGTCCGGCCCGCCCTGGACCGGCGCTCGTTCCGGCGGGCCAGCCTCTGGATCTGCTCCGCCGAGACCTGGCCGCGCAGCGCGGCCAGCGCCGCCGCGCCACGCGCGGCAGCCTCCTCGCGGACCGGAGCCGTCGCGGCCACGGCCTGCTCGATCCTCGGACGCGAGTACTCGGCGGCCTGGCGTGAATACTCGGCCGCCTGCCGGGCAGCCTTGCGGGCGCGCACAGTGGCCTCCTGCGCCGCCAGGTCCATCTTCGGCGGCACATGCGCACGAGCCTGTTCCAGACGCGGGGCGAGCCGGGCGTCGTACTGCACGCGGGCCTGTTCGGCGGCCTGCGACACCACGGGCGCCAGCCGTACGCGTGCCTCCTGCGCGTAGAGCGCGGCACGCTCCTTGGCCGTGTCGGCGTAGGGCGCCACCACTTCCGCGGCGTGCAGCACGCTGTCCTTCGCCGAGCCGGTCGCGGCGCGCACGCTGTCGATGCGGGTCACGGGTTCCTCCTCCTCGGTGGCGTACGGTGTTTCGACTTTCCACCCTTTTACGGATCATGCCTGCCAACGGTCCGCACGGCATGCGAGGGCGGGCATACGGGTGCCGATCGCTCCATTCAGCTCGATTCCGGGAAATTCCCGGGCAACCTCGGTCTGTCGTCGACACTGTCACGAATCCCCGCCGAGCGCTGCCTTCCGGGCGGAACTCGTGGCTGCCGGGCGACGCACGGGCCCGGCCGTGCGAGGATCGGGGAGTCACAGGAAGACAACGGAAGGCAGATCGTGGCCGAGCAGCTTTACGCCACCCTGAAGACCAACCACGGCGACATCGTCGTCCAGCTTTTCCCGAACCACGCGCCGGAAACGGTCAAGAACTTCGTCGAGCTGGCACAGGGCGAGCGCGAGTGGACGCACCCCGGCACGGGTGAGAAGAGCAAGAAGCCGCTCTACAACGGCACGATCTTCCACCGTGTCATCAGCGGCTTCATGATCCAGGGCGGCGACCCGCTGGGCACCGGCATCGGCGGTCCCGGCTACAAGTTCGGGGACGAGTTCCACCCGGACCTGTCCTTCAACAAGCCCTACCTGCTGGCCATGGCCAACGCCGGCCCGGGCACCAACGGCTCGCAGTTCTTCATCACCGTCGCCCCGACCACCTGGCTGAACCGCAAGCACACCATCTTCGGCGAGGTCCAGGACCCCGCCAGCCAGAAGGTCGTGGACGCCATCGCGGGCGCCCCCACCGGCCGCAACGACCGCCCCGTCAACGACGTCGTGATCAACGAGGTCGTCGTCGAAAAGCGCGAGGGCTGAGCCCACCCCGCACCCGAGGGAACCAAACGCCCCGCTCGTCCGTACCAAGGATGAGCGGGGCGGGGCATTGCCAGGGGCATCCCAGCCCACGACCAACAAGGGGAACAGATGGACCAGGCCGCAGCCGGCACGCAGGGAGCCCACCACGCGCCCGTGTGCTACCGCCACCCGGACCGCGAGACCGGCGTGCGCTGCACCCGCTGCGAACGCCCCATCTGCCCCGAATGCATGGTCAGCGCCTCAGTCGGCTTCCAGTGCCCCGCCTGCGTACGCGGCGGAGGCGACACCGGACCCGCACCCACGGCCTCCCGGCCCCGCACCATCGCCGGCGGCGCGGTCACCGCCGACCCACGACTGCTCACCAAGCTCCTCATCGGCATCAACCTCGCCGTGTTCCTCGCCCAGCTCGCCGCGGGCAGCAACCTCACCGACCGGTTCGAACTGATCGGCCAGGCCCAGTTCTCCCTGTTCGGCCCCGTCCAGGGCGTCGCCGAGGGGCAGTACTACCGGCTGCTGACCGCCATGTTCCTGCACTCGCCGACCAACTACACCCACATCCTGTTCAACATGCTCAGCCTGTGGTGGATCGGCGGTCCTCTCGAAGCAGCCCTCGGCCGGGCCCGCTACCTCGCCCTCTACTTCGTCTCCGGCCTGGCCGGCAGCGCCCTCACCTACATGATCGCCGACCCCCGCCTGCCCTCCCTGGGCGCCTCCGGCGCGATCTTCGGCCTCTTCGGCGCGACCGGCGTGCTGATGCGCCGGCTCAACTACGACCTGCGCCCGCTCGTCGCCCTGCTCGTGATCAACCTGATCATCACCTTCACCCCGGGCTTCAACATCGCCTGGGAGGCCCACATCGGCGGCCTGGTCGCCGGCGTCGCCGTCGGCTATGCGATGGTCCACGCCCCGCGGCAGAAGCGGACCGTGATCCAGTACGGCGCCTGTGCGGCCGTACTCGCCGTCATCGTGGCGCTCACGCTGGTCAGGACCGCTCAGCTCACCTGAGACCGAACCGTTGTCCACAGGTTGTGGCGGATCTTGTGCACCCTGTGCGGACACAGCTGTGCCCCCTGTCGCTCGAATGTGTTTCCACAGGTCAGGCAGGGGGCGAACAGGTGTATGAGGGTCGGCGGGGCAGTCACACCGGCGTCAACACTCGATGAGTTATCCACAGATCGTCGTTCTTTCTCCCCATGTGGACAACTCTGTGGATAACTCAGTGGAAAGCCTGTGGGAGAGCTACTTCCACTGCGTGGAGACGCCGAAGCCGGCGGCGATGAAGCCGAAGCCGACCACGATGTTCCAGTTGTCGAGCGCGTCGATGGGCAGCGAACCGTCGGTCACGTAGAAGACGACGATCCACGCCAGGCCGATGACGAACATGGCCAGCATGACAGGTGCGACCCAGGCACGGCTGTTCAGCTTGATCGCCTGTGCCTGCTTCGCGGGCGGCGGCGTGTAGTCGGCCTTCTTGCGGATACGTGACTTCGGCACGAGGGTCTCTCCTGTCGATGCGCTGCGTGGCCGCGCAGGTAACCGGTACGGGGCTCGGGGCAGCGTACAAGGGGTCCACATGACGACTCTGTGTGCTCCCCCGGGCGTCCGTTAGCGTAGTGCTTCCGTGGCGCCGAAGGAGATAAGGGTACGTTGAGCAATTCTGCCGACTCCCCCGGGACGCAATCAACGGGCTCCGGCCCCGGCCGTCGCCCGCGTATCCGCCCGGTGCGGATCCTCACTGCGGCCGTCTTCGCGCTCGCGGGACTGATCTTCTTCACCAGCTTCGACACGGCCAAGGGCACCGACATCCGGCAGGACGGTTCCCTGCTGAAGCTGTCGGACCTGATCCAGCAGCGCAGCCGCAAGAACAAGGAACTGGACGAGTCCAACGCGGCGCTGCGCGGGAGGGTGGAGTCCTTCGCGGAGAAGGACGACGGCAGCAGCAGGGCGCAGGACCGCAGGCTCAGCGGGCTGGAGCAGAGCGCGGGGACGCAGAAGCTCACCGGTCACGCCATCACCGTCACACTCAACGACGCTCCGCCGAACGCCACGGCCAAGCTTCCCGGCTATCCGGAGCCGCAGCCGGACTATCTGGTGATCCACCAGCAGGATCTGCAGGCGGTGGTGAACGCCCTGTGGCAGGGCGGCGCGCGGGGGATCAAGGTCATGGACCAG
This sequence comes from Streptomyces sp. NTD91, assembly GCF_059510455.1. Lineage (NCBI taxonomy): Bacteria > Bacillati > Actinomycetota > Actinomycetes > Kitasatosporales > Streptomycetaceae > Streptomyces > Streptomyces sp. NTD91. The sequence continues at coordinate 50,210 of NZ_JCAJZW010000004.1, read as the reverse complement.
CGACTGATCTCCACCAGTGCGGTGCGTTGTGTGGGCAACACGCTGATTCTCCAGGGCAGGGTCTACTCGCCGCCGTACAAGATCACGGCGGTCGGGGATCCGGCGAAGCTGCAGCAGGCGCTGGCAGCGAGCAAGGCGATCCAGACGTACATGGTGTACGTGAACGTCTACGGTCTGGGCTGGAAAGTCACCGACGACGGGACGGTGACTCTTCCGGGCTACTCCGGCACAGTGGATCTGCACTACGCGAAGCCCGTGCAGTAGGCGGTCGCCGGTCGTCCGCCAGCCGTCCTTCCCGGAGGCGCCGGTGCGCGTGATCGTCAGGACCCTCAGCGAGCTGTGCATCACCGTCGGCAGTCTGATCGTGCTCTTCGTGGCCTATGCGCTGTTCTGGACGGGTGTGCGGGCTGATGGTGCCATGAGTGATCAGATCGACCGGTTGCACCGGCAGTGGTCGACCGGGAGCGTGCGGCCGGCTGCCACCGGTGCGGGTGAGCGGACGGTCGGCGTGGCCAGGCCGGAGCCGTATCACTACGGCAGGGCTTTCGCGATCATGTACATTCCGCGGCTCGGTTTCACGTGGAACAAGCCGGTCCTGGAGGGCACCGGCCGGGACGTGCTGGCGAAGGGCCTTGCCCACTATGCGGGCACCGCGCGGCTGGGGCAGGTGGGGAACTTCGCGGTGGCCGGGCATCGGCGGACGTACGGCAATCCGTTCGAGGACTTTCCCGCGCTGCGTCCCGGAGACGCCGTCGTTCTCACGGACGGGACGACCTGGTTCACGTATCGGATCGACAAAGGGCCCTACAAAACCGTGCCGACCGACGTTGAGGTGATCGACCCTGTGCCACGTAAGTCGGGGTATACGCGTCCGGGCCGGTATCTGACGCTGACCACGTGCGATCCGGAATGGGGGCACAGCCACCGGCTGGTCGTCTGGGCGCACCTGGACTCGACACAGTCTGTCGAGGCAGGCGAACCGGAGGCGCTGCGCCGTTAGTCTGGTGGCGTACGGCGTGGGTCTGATGCCGTAGGGATACGGAAGGGACGGCAAGGGGCGGCATGTACGGCTGGATCTGGCGGCATCTGCCGGGAAACGCTTGGGTGAAGGCGCTGATCTCGTTCGTTCTGGTGCTGGCCGTGGTCTATGTCCTCTTCCAGTACGTGTTCCCCTGGGCCGAGCCGCTGCTGCCCTTCAACGATGTGACGGTGAACAACCAGTGAGTGCGCGGATTCTCGTCGTCGACAACTACGACAGCTTCGTCTTCAACCTCGTGCAGTACCTGTATCAGCTGGGTGCGGAGTGCGAGGTGGTGCGCAACGACGAGGTGTCGACGGCGCATGCCGAGGACGGCTTCGACGGGGTGCTGCTCTCGCCGGGTCCGGGGACGCCGGAGGAGGCGGGCGTCTGTGTGGACATGGTCCGGCACTGCGCGTCGACCGGGGTGCCGGTGTTCGGGGTGTGCCTGGGCATGCAGTCGATGCAGGTGGCGTACGGCGGTGTGGTGGACCGGGCGCCGGAGCTGCTGCACGGCAAGACCTCGCTGGTGGAACACGAGGGCAAGGGCGTCTTCGCGGGGCTGCCCTCGCCCTTCACGGCGACCCGCTATCACTCGCTGGCGGCGGAGCCGGCGACGGTCCCGGCCGAGCTGGAGGTGACCGCCCGCACGCACGACGGCATCATCATGGGCCTGCGGCACCGTGAACTGCGGGTGGAGGGTGTGCAGTTCCACCCCGAGTCGGTGCTGACCGAGCACGGGCACCGGATGCTGGCCAACTGGCTGGTGGAGTGCGGTGACGAGGGTGCCGTGGCGAGGTCGACGGGGCTGGCCCCGGTGGTGGGCAGGGCCACGGCGTGACCGCGCTGCGCCCGGAGCGCGAGACCGATGCCTCGTACGGGGATCAGTCGTACGGGGCTTCCGGTGCGCTTGGGGAGCGGGACGCGGGAGGGGCCCAGGGTTCCTACCCGGAGCCGGGGTACGAGGAGCCGTACCGGGGCTCTGTCGATGACGAGACGATGGCGCTGCGGATCCCCGGTGCGACGCAGAGCGCTGGGAACGGCTCCACACGGGCTTCTGGGGCCTCTTACGGCTCCTCGGCCACCCCAGCGGCCGCGGGGGGCCGTGCGGCGCGCAGAAGGGCCGCCAAGCGGCGTGGCGGGCGGCACGGCGGTGGCCGGGAGGCGGGATCCGCAGGGACGGCGTCGGCGCGGGCGGAGTCAGGGCGGCCGTTGTCCCGGGTCGAGGCGCGGCGGCAGGCGCGGTTGCGCAAGCCGAGCCCGGCGGTCGTCGCGAGCCGGGTGATCGGCGAGGTGTTCATCACCACCGGTGTGCTGATGCTGCTGTTCGTCACCTATCAGCTGTGGTGGACCAACGTCCGCGCCCATGCGCAGGCGGGCAGCGAGACGCACCAACTGCAGGACGACTGGGCCAGCGGCAAGCGCAACCCGGGTGTCTTCGCGCCGGGGCAGGGCTTTGCCATCCTGCACATTCCCAAGCTGGACGTGGTCGCGCCGATCGCGGAGGGTGTCAGCAACGCGAAGGTGCTCGACAAGGGCATGGTCGGGCATTACGGGGAGCCGCCGCTGAAGACGGCGATGCCGGACGCCAAGACGGGCAACTTCGGGCTCGCGGCGCACCGCAACACGCACGGGGAGCCGTTCCGGTACATCAACAAGCTCAGGCCCGGTGACGCGGTCGTGGTCGAGACGCAGGACACGTACTACGTGTACAAGGTGACCTCGATGCTGCCGGTCACCTCGCCGTCCAACACGAGTGTGCTGGATCCCGTTCCGAAGGGCTCGGGCTTCACAGAGCCGGGCCGTTACATCACCCTCACCACGTGCACGCCGGAGTTCACGAGCAAGTACCGGCTGATCGTCTGGGGCAAGATGGTCGAGGAACGCCCGCGCAGCAAGGGCAAGCCGGACGCGCTCATCGAGTAGGGGCAGAGGGAACTGTGGCAGCGACCGCTGACGACACCGAAGAACACACGGATGCGTCCGATGTGCGTTCCGCCCCGCATGGCCGGCGTCCCGGCCGTATCGCGACGGCGGTCAGTGTCTTCGGAGAGATCCTCATCACCGCAGGTCTGTTGCTGGCGCTCTTCGTCGTCTACTCGCTGTGGTGGACGAATGTGATAGCGGACCGCAAGGCGGACAAGAAGGCTGAGAAGGTACGCCAGCACTGGGTGCAGTCCACGGATTCCGGGCCCGGCGCGCTGGACACCAAGGACGGCATCGGCTTCCTGCACGTGCCGGCGATGAAGAACGGCGTGGTTCTGGTGGAGAAGGGCACCGGCACGGACGTTCTCAACGACGGTGTGGCCGGCTACTACACGGATCCGGTCAAGGCCACCCTGCCGATGTCCGGCAAGAACGGCAACTTCACCCTCGCGGCTCACCGGGACGGGCACGGTGCGAAGTTCCACAACATCGACAAGCTGAAGACGGGCGACCCGATCGTCTTCGAGACGCGGGACGACTGGTATGTCTACAAGGTCTACTCGATCCTCCCCGAGACGTCGAAGTACGACGTCAAGGTCATCGATCAGGTCCCGAAGGAGTCCGGCAAGAAGAAGCCGGGCCACTACATCACCCTGACGACCTGCACGCCTGTGTACACCTCGGAGTACCGGTACGTGGTGTGGGGCGAACTGGTCCGGGTGGAGAAGGTGGACAGCAAGCGGACGCCGCCGGCGGAGTTGCGGTGAGGTGACAGGCCCCTTCGAGGGGGCAGTCGCCCAGCACGACAGGGGCCCGAAGCCGCGACTGCCCTGTGCGGCTTCGGGGCCTCTTCCGTTGGTCGATGCGGTCGTCGAGGGAGGCGGCTTCGCTGTGCACGGGGTCAGGACGGTGCGGCGGGAGTACGCCGCGAGTGATCGGGAGCGTTGCCGGATCCCCCGGATCTCCTTGTAGGAGGTCGGTTCCGAGCCTGCCGAGACGCGGCATCCACCGGCTTCCGGTGGCCTCCGGATCTCCCCGGTGGTCGACGACCACCGAGGCGAACTGGTCCGGGTGGAGAAGGTGGACAGCAGGCGGACGCCGCCGGCGGAGTCGCGCGGCCGACACAGGTTCTCAGTGAGCCCTGGCGTCCTCATGGAATGCCAGGGCTCACTCGGTGGGGTGCGTCGTCAGCCGCTGATGCCGCCGAAGATGCCGCCGTTGTTGCCGCCGCCGACGTCCGTGGTGGTCAGGACGATCTGGGTGTTGCCCGGGTCGGCCTGGGTTCCCTGGGGCGGGGTCTGCTGGACGACCCGGGCCTTGTCGTCGTTGGGCCCGTTGACGCTGATGTTGTTGAAGCCCTGCTGCTTCAGGGTCTGCACGGCCTGCTTCAGGGGCTGCAGGGTGACGTTCGGCACCGGCGTCTGCTGGTTCTGCTGGAACACGCTGACCGTGAGGGTGACGGGCGTGTTCTTCTTGACCTGCTGGCCCGGCTGCGGGTCGGTCTGGGTGACCTTGCCGTTGTCGTCCGGGTTCGTGGTGGGCTGGTTGGTGCAGGTCGGTGCCAGGCCCAGCTGGGTCAGCTCGGCCTTCGCCTGGTCGCAGGACTCGCCGATGACGTCGTTGGGGATGGTGACCTGCTCCTCGGCCTTGGCGACGGTCAGGGTGATCTTCGAACCCTTCTCGACCTCCGAACCGAGATCGGGGTTCTGCTTGATGACCGTGCCCGCCGGCTGCGTCGAGACCTCATCCTTCCGGACGACATCGAACTTGTACTTGTCACCCTCGAGCGTCGTCCTGGCGTCGTCGAAGTTCTGTCCGAGGACGTTCGGCACGGCGACCTTCGGCGCGCCGGTGGACACCGTCAGATCGACCGTGCTGCCCTTGTCCACTTCGCTCTTGGCCGCCGGGTGCTGGTCGCAGACGCTGCCCTTCGGTTCGTTGTCGCAGGGCTTCCTGGTGACCGAGACCTTCAGGTCGACGTTGTCGGCCATCGTCTTGGCCGAGGCCTCGGTCTGGCCGATGAAGTTCGGCACCGACACCTTGCCGTCGCCGTTGTTCCCTCCGCTCGCCACCCACTTGCCGATCAGGATCGCGCCGATCAGGACAAGGATGCCCGCGACCACGAGGAGAACCGTGGAGGTGTTGTTCTTCTTCGGGCGACTGCGCCGGTCGGGGCGGTCGTCGTAGCCGTAGCCGCCGTCGTCCGGGTTCATCGGCGGGAGCATGGTGGTCGCTCCCGCGCCGGCGTCGGGGCGCAGGGCCGTCGTCGGCTGGTCGTCGGGATAGCCGCCGTAGCCCACCGCGCCCAGCGCGGCGGTCGCCGCGACGGGCTGGCCGTCCAGGCAGGCCTCGATGTCGGCGCGCATCTCGTCGGCCGACTGGTAGCGGTAGTTCGGGTCCTTGACCAGCGCCTTCAGGACGATCGCGTCCATCTCGGGGGTGATCTCGGGGTCGAAGACCGACGGGGGCTGCGGGTCCTCGCGGACGTGCTGGTAGGCCACGGCGACGGGTGAGTCCCCGACGAAGGGGGGCCGCACCGTCAACAGCTCGTAGAGCAGGCAGCCCGTCGAATACAGGTCCGAGCGGGCGTCGACCTGCTCGCCCTTGGCCTGCTCCGGCGAGAGGTACTGGGCCGTGCCGATGACCGCCGCCGTCTGGGTCATGGTCATGCCGGCGTCGCCCATGGCGCGGGCGATGCCGAAGTCCATGACCTTGACCTGCCCGTTGCGGGTCAGCATGACGTTGGCGGGCTTGATGTCGCGGTGGACGATGCCGTTGCGGTGGGCGTACTCGAGGCCCTGCAGGATGCCGATGGTCATTTCCATCGCGCGCTCCGGCAGCAGCTTGCGGCCGCTGTGGAGAAGCTCACGCAGGGTGGAGCCGTCGACGTACTCCATCACGATGTATGGGATGGAGACGCCGTCGATGTAGTCCTCGCCCGTGTCGTAGACCGCGACGATCGCGGGGTGGTTGAGCGAGGCGGCCGACTGGGCCTCCCGGCGGAACCGGGCCTGGAAGGAAGGGTCGCGTGCCAGGTCGGCGCGCAGGGTCTTCACTGCCACGGTGCGGCCGAGGCGGGTGTCATGCGCGAGGTAGACCTCGGCCATGCCACCACGGCCGAGCACCTGGCCCAGCTCGTACCGGCCGCCGAGGCGACGCGGCTCTTCCATAGCTACCTACCAGCCCTCTCCGTCGGTCTCGGCCGTGCACACTCGTGCACGGCCGGAGGCTGCCGTCCGGGCCTACCGTACCCGGCTCGCTTTGTATGACCTGGCCAAGCCCGGAACCCGATACAGGACCGGTATCGCAACGTGCGGCGATGTGGAGGAGACGTGAGCGGCGTCACTTCCTGAAGGCAAGGTCATTTCTTGGAGTTGATGACCGCCTCCATGACGTTCTTGGCGATCGGCGCGGCCAGGCCGCCGCCGGAGATGTCGTCGCGGTTGGCGCTTTCGTCCTCGATGACCACGGCCACGGCCACCGGCGAGCTGCCGTCGGGCATCTTGGCGAAGGAGATGAACCAGGCGTACGGGTTCGCGCTGTTCGCCACGCCGTGCTGCGCGGTACCGGTCTTGCCGCCCACGGTGACGCCGCTGATCTTCGCGTTCGTGCCGGTGCCCTTCTCGACCACCGTCTGCATCATGGACTGCAGGATCTGCGCGTTCTGCGAGGACAGCGGGCGGCTCATCTCCTGCGGCTGTGTCTGCGCGACGGTGTCGAGGTTGGAGGACTGCAGCTTGTCCACCATGTACGGCTTCATCAGCTTGCCGTCGTTGGCGACGGCCGAGGCGACCATGGCCATCTGCAGCGGGGTCGCGGCGGTGTTGTACTGGCCGATGGAGGACAGCGCGGTCTGCGACGGGTTCATGTTGTCGGAGAACACCGACGCGTTGGAGCGGACCGGGGTGAACTGCTCGGAGTCGAAGCCGAACTTCTTCGCCTCGGCCAGCATCTTGTCGTTGCCGAGGTCGGAGCCGACCTTGCCGAAGACCGAGTTGCAGGAGAACTGCAGGGCGACCCGCAAGGTGGCGTTCTTGCAGGGGATGTTGCCCTCGTTCTTCAGCTGGGTCGTCGTGCCCGGCATGGTCCACGGCAGCGGCGAGTCCGTCGCCTCGTCGGCCGACTTGTACAGCCCGTTCTCCAGCGCGGCCGCGGCGGTGACCACCTTGAAGGTGGAGCCCGGCGGGTAGGTCTCGCGCAGCGCGCGGTTCAGCATGGGCTCGGCCTTGTCGGCGGTCAGGCGGGTCCAGTTCTTGCCGTCCGACTGGCCGGCGATGGTGGAGGGGTCGTACGACGGGTAGGAGGCCATCGCGAGGATCTTGCCGGTGGACGGCTCCAGAGCGACCACGGCGCCCTTGCCGCCCTGCTGCTTCAGACCGTCGAACGCCGCCTTCTGGGCCGCCGCGTTGAGGGTCGTGACGACGTTGCCGCCCTGCCTCTGCTTGCCCGTGATCATGTCCAGGGTATTGCGGAAGAAGAGCCGGTCGTCGTTCCCGGTGAGGATGCTGTCCTCGACGCCCTCCATGTAGTTGCTGCCGTAGACCTGGGAGGAGTATCCGGTGACCGGGGCCCACATGGCCCCGTCCTTGTAGGTGCGCTTGTACTTGAAGTCGCCGTGCTTGACCTGGACCGACCCGGTTATCGGGTTGCCGTCGACGATGATGTCGCCGCGCGGGTGGGCGTAGCGCTCGATGGCGACCCGGCGGTTGTCCTTTTCGGTGGCGAGCTCGTCGGCCTTGACGTACTGGAGGTAGTTGTCCCGGATCAACAGGGCCAGGATGAGTAGGCCGCAGAAGATCGCGATCCGGCGCAGGGGCTTGTTCATGACGGGCGGACCACCTGGGTCATCTCGGCGTCGGGGTTCGTGGCGGGTGTGGGCGCCGGGCGGCGGGCGGTGTCGCTGATACGGATCAGGATGCCGATCAGTGCCCAGTTCGCGATCACGGATGAACCGCCGTACGCGAGGAAGGGCATGGTCATACCGGTCAGCGGGATGAGTCCCATCACACCGCCGGCCACGACGAAGACCTGGAGCGCGAAGCCACCGGACAGGCCGATGGCAAGCAGCTTGCCGAACGGGTCGCGGGCGGCGAGGGCGGTACGGATGCCACGCTCGGCGATCAGGCCGTAGATCAGCAGGATCGCCATGATGCCCGCCAGGCCCAGCTCTTCGCCGAAGGTGGCGAGGACGAAGTCGGAGTTGGCGGCGAAACCGATCAGTTCGGAGTGGCCCTGGCCCCAGCCGGTGCCGAGAGTGCCGCCTGAGCCGAACGCCCACTGGGCCTGCATGAGCTGTTCGGAGTGGCCCGCGAGGCCCTGGCGGCTGAGCTTGAACTCCTTCATCGGGTCGAGCCAGGCCTGGACACGCTGCTGGACGTGCGTCTCGAAGCTTGCCACGCCGACAGCGCCGACCGCGGACATCAGCAGACCGAAGACGATCCAGCTGGTCCGCTCGGTGGCGACGTACAGCATGATCACGAACATGCCGAAGAACAGCAGCGACGTACCGAGGTCGGTCTCGAAGACGAGGATGAGGATCGAGATGGCCCAGACGACGAGGATCGGGCCGAGGTCACGGCCACGCGGCAGATACAGTCCCAAGAAACGGCGGCTGGCCAGGGCCAGCGCGTCCCGCTTCACCATCAGATAGCCGGCGAAGAACACTGCCAGCACGAGCTTGGCGAACTCACCGGGCTGGATGGAGAAGCCGCCGATGTGGATCCAGATCTTCGCGCCGTACACGTTCAGGCCGAGGCCCGGGACCAGCGGCAGGAGCAGCAGGACCAGCGCGCCGACCATGGAGATGTAGGTATAGCGCTGGAGCGTGCGGTGGTCCTTGAGGAAGATCAGAACCACGGCGAAGAGCGCGATGCCCAGCGCCGTGTAGAGCAGCTGGTTGGCCGCCTTGCTTCCCGCGGCATGCATCTGCTGGAGCAGTTTCGACTGGTCCAGCCGCCAGATCACCACGAGTCCCAGCCCGTTGAGCAGCGTCGCCAGCGGCAGCAGCAGCGGGTCCGCGTACGGGGCGAACTTTCGTACGGCGAGATGGGCGACACCGGCCAGCAGCCCGAGACCCAGGCCGTACTCCAGCAGCCCGGCGGGTACCTGGTTGCTGATGGCCAGGCCCACGTTGGCGTAGGCGAACACCGGAATGGCCACGGCGAAGACCAGCAGCGCCAGTTCGGTGTTGCGGCGGCTCGGCGCGCCGATCGCGCCGATCGTGGACGTGTGGTGCGTCGGCGGGTTAGTCGTACTGCTCATCGTGTGACAGTGCCTCTCGCGGCTCGGCTACTGCTTGCCGCACTGATCGACGACCTTCTGCTCATCCTCGGAGAGGCTCGGGCCGGGGTTCGGAGTGGCGGTCGCGGACGGGGACTTCGAAGGGTTCTTCGTAGCGGGTGCCGTCGTGGATGGGTGCGGTGTCGGTGACGCCTTGGACGTGAAGGCGCTACGGGTGGTTCCCGTGGTGCCTCCGGCCTGGCCCTGACCCGTCTTCGCGTTCTGCTGCGACTCGGCGGTCTGGCGCTCCGCCTGCTTCCGGCACGCGGAGGCCTGTACCGACAGGGCCTCGATCTTCGCCTGTGCCTGCTGCAGTCCACCCGCCGCGATCGTGTTCCTGACCTGCTTCTGCTGGTAGGGCGGCAGGTACTTGAGTTCGATCTCGGGGTGGTCCTTCTCCACCTTCGACAGCGACACCCACGCGAGGTCCTGGCTGATGCCGCGGTACAGCGCCACGTGCTCGCCCTTGGTGCCGACGTAGTACTGCGTCTGCGTCCACCGGTAGCCGCCGTAGAGGCCGCCGCCGATGACGGCGAGGGTGAGCACGCCGTAGAGGGATCTCTTCAGCCACCTGCGCTGACCGCGCGGCTTGGTGAAGTCGCCGTCGGCGTAGTCGCCGAAGCTGCCCGCGGGGATGTAGCCGGTGTCGCCGGAGCCGGGCGGCCCGAACTCGCCGCCGCCGTGGCCGGGCTGGCGGCGGCCCAGGTGGGAGGCGCGGCCGGCCGGGGTCTGCATGATGCCGTTGTCGTGCAGGTGGTGCTGGTTCTCGGCGACGGCGCCGACCACGACCGGCTGGTCGGACAGCTGTCCTGCGAGGGTGTCGCCGGTGTCCAGGTCGAGGACGTCGGCGACGATGACGGTGATGTTGTCGGGGCCGCCGCCGCGCAGCGCGAGCTGGATCAGCTCCTGCACCGTCTCCTGGGGGCCCTGGTAGCTGGCGAGGGTCTCCTCCAGTGTCTGGTGGGAGACGACGCCGGACAGGCCGTCGGAACAGATCAGATAGCGGTCGCCGGCCCGGACCTCGCGGATGGACAGGTCGGGCTCGACGTGGTCGCCGCTGCCGAGGGCGCGCATCAGCAGGGAGCGCTGCGGATGCGTGGTGGCTTCCTCCTCGGTGATGCGGCCCTCGTCGACGAGCCGCTGCACCCAGGTGTGGTCCTGGGTGATCTGGGTGAGGACGCCGTCGCGCAGCAGATAGGCGCGGGAGTCGCCGACGTGCACGAGCCCGAGCCGCTGCCCGGTCCACAGCAGTGCGGTGAGCGTGGTGCCCATGCCCTCGAGCTGGGGGTCCTCCTCGACCATGGAGCGCAGCTGGTCGTTGGCGCGCTGCACGGCGGTGCCGAGGGAGGTGAGGAGGTCGGAGCCGGGTACGTCGTCGTCGAGCGTGACCAGGGTGGAGATCACTTCGGAGGAGGCGACCTCGCCGGCCGCCTGGCCGCCCATGCCGTCGGCGATGGCGAGCAGCCGGGGACCGGCGTAGCCGGAGTCCTCATTGCCCTCGCGGATCATGCCCTTGTGCGATCCGGCGGCAAAGCGCAGTGACAGACTCATGCCCACCTCGCCCATCGGCTCCGAATGCAGCCGGTCGTGTCGAGCCACACTGCCCACCCTCCGGTCGGGAGCGCGCCGGAGACCGGGGTGTGGCCTGCCACTGCGTGCTCGCTCCGCTCGCGCTCACTCATGATGTAGCACTACTTCCGCAGCTCGATGACGGTCTTGCCGATGCGGATCGGCGCGCCCAGCGGGATCGGCGTGGGAGTCGTCAGCCGGGACCGGTCCAGGTAGGTGCCGTTGGTGGAACCGAGGTCCTCGACGATCCACTGACCGTCGCGGTCCGGGTAGATCCTGGCATGGCGGCTGGAGGCGTAGTCGTCGTCCAGCACGATCGTCGAGTCGTGCGCCCGGCCCAGCGTGATCGTCTGGCCCTGGAGCGCGACGGTCGTGCCGGTCAGTGTCCCCTCGGTCACGACCAGCTTCGCGGGGGCGTTGCGGCCGCGCCGGCCGCCGCTCTGCTGGCCCCGCTGCTGGCCCCGCTGCTGCGGGGGCGCGGCGGCCTGCTGCCGGGGCGCCTGCTGCTGGCGCCCGGCGTCCCTACGCGATCCGCGCTGGGTGACGCGCGTACCGAACAGGTCGCTTCGGATGACCTGCACGGCCACGATCACGAACAGCCACAGTACGGCCAGGAAACCCAGCCGCATGACCGTGAGGGTCAGCTCTGACATTGCCCCCGCTTCACCCTTCGGCTTGCCTATAGATAACGGTGGTGCTGCCCACGACGATCCGCGAGCCGTCGCGGAGCGTAGCGCGGGTGGTGTGCTGCCCGTCCACCACGATGCCGTTGGTGGAACCGAGATCCTGGATCGTCGAGGGCGTTCCGGTCCGGATCTCGCAGTGCCGACGGGACACGCCGGGGTCGTCGATCCGCACGTCGGCGTCGGTGCTGCGGCCCAGCACCAGCGTCGGGCGGGAGATCTGGTGGCGGGTGCCGTTGATCTCGATCCAGTAGCGGGTGCGCCCGCCGCTCACCGGGGCGGCCGCGGGCCGCTGCGTGGCGGGCTGGGGATAGCCGTAGCCGCCGGGCCGGGTGCCGGGCGGCGGCGCGGACGGCATCGGCGGCGCGCCGGCGGGCGGGTAGCCGTAGCCGCCCGGGGCGCCCTGCGCGGGGCGGCCGGCGGCCGGGGCCGCGGGGGCCTGCTGGCTGCTGGAGGGGGCCAGGGTGCGGCTGCGCACCCGGTACAGGCCGGTGTCCAGGTCGTCGGCCTTCTCCAGATTGACCTTGATCGGGCCCATGAAGGTGTAGCGCTGCTGCTTGGCGTAGTCACGCACCATGCCGGCCAGCTCGTCGCCCAGCTGCCCGGAGTAGGGGCTGAGGCGCTCGTGGTCCGGCGCGCTCAGCTCCACGACGAAGTCGTTGGGTACGACGGTCCGGTCGCGGTTCCAGATCGTGGCGTTGTTGTCGCACTCACGCTGGAGCGCGCCGGCGATCTCCACGGGCTGGACCTCGGACTTGAAGACCTTGGCGAAGGTGCCGTTCACCAGACCTTCGAGACGCTGCTCGAACTTCTTCAGGACTCCCATGGGGCACCTCCTCCGTCCCTGCCGTCTGCCTTGCCGTACCTGTACTGCTGTGTGCTACCGCGCTCTGCTCACCGATCGTATCCACGCGCCCGGCGATCAGCCGGTTCCTGCCATGGATCGTAGAGGCGGCCGCAGACCAGTGTCCCGCACCCCGCTGTGCGCCCGGACCGCCTCCTGGCCAGACGGCGGGTACCGGTACGAGGTTGATACGTGAACCGGGTCTCGTCGAAACGTATGGGGCGGGTGGGGCGGGTAGGAGAGGTCGGTTGGAGCGAAGTGGCCGGGGCGCGGGCCCGCCCGGCTCGCAATCCGGGGGCCCTCCTGGCACGCGGGAGCGGGTCCCGGCCCGGTTCGCGCCGGTGGGAAGGGGTGTGAATCCCCCCCGTACGGCGTGCTAATGTTCTGGGTGTCGGAAGGGGGCAGCCCGAAGGGGCCGGAACCGGAAGACACACCCAATGCGCGGGTGGCGGAATAGGCAGACGCGCTGGATTCAGGTTCCAGTGCCCGCAAGGGCGTGGGGGTTCAACTCCCCCCTCGCGCACAGAGACACGGGCCCGTGTCGTGACGGAAGTCATGGCAGGGGCCCGTTTCGTGTTGCGGTCACGCTGTGAGACATCGCACAGCCCGGGGGAGCGAAGGCGTGGCCGACGGCCCGCTCCGCCGGTGAGCTATCTCACGGAAGACAACGGCCGTAGGACCCTCTCAGGCCGCCTCCGGCTGGCACCGAGGACACCACACCGTGCCGCGACCCGCCATGCGGGAACGGCGCAGGCGCGTGCCGCAGCGGGGGCAGACCGGATCGGGATCGTCACGGCGGCCGGTGAGCCACGCGTCCCGCGGCGGGACACATCCCGCGTCGACCGCGGAACGCAGCGTGCGGCGCATCCGCGTGTACAGGCGCCGGCGTTCGGTCTCCGAGAGACCGCCCGCCCGTCTGCCGGGGTGCAACCCGGCGCGCCACAGGATCTCGTCGGCGAGCAGATTGCCGAGACCGGCCAGGACGGACTGGTCGGTCAGCGTGGTCTTGATGTGCCCACGGCGTCCGGAGAGCGCGGCCTCGAAGCAGGCGCGGTCCACCGCCAGCGCGTCGGGCCCCTGACGCTCCAGCAGCCGGGCCACACCGGAATCGTCCTCGGCCAGCCACAGACCCTGGAGCTTGCGCTGGTCGCGGTAGCGGAGCCCGCGGCCGCCGCCCAGGTCGAACAGGACGCGGTCATGGGGCTCCACGGGGTCCTCGGGACGGGCGCAGACCAGCAGGCCGGTCATGCCGAAGTGCAGCAGGAGAGTGGGACCGCCGGTGCGGGCGAGCAGCCACTTCCCGTGCCGCTCCGGCTCGGTGAACCGCCGTCCCACCAGCGCGTCGCCCAGCCGCCACGCGCTCACCCCGTGCAGGACGCCCGCGTCGCGCACCTCCACCCGGCGGACGACCCTGCCCCGCGCACACGACACCAGCACCCTGCGAAAACCTTCGACGTCCGGAAGCTCAGGCATTGGGGGCGGTCCCTACGGCGGCGGGCGGAGCCCGGTGAACGGCGGCGGAGGCTGTTGGAGTCGAGAAACGGGTGTCGGAAGGGGAGGGGAGCGGCGGAGCCGGAGCCGGCCGGCTGCTGCCGACAGGCTTCCCCGTGCCGCCCACCGCCTGCCCGTACCTCCACCGGACGGCCTACGCCGAGCGCCGCGGACGCCGACCCCGTACCGGCCCTCCTCCGGCATCGCCGGTGCGCGCCCTGTGAGGAAGTTCTCTCCCGGCCACGCGCAGCGCGCCGCAGGCCTGACGTGTTTCCGTCACCCGCTGTACGGTCTGCACGAGTTGATGTTCGTGTCGGTTCGCAGCCGACGGGTGTTCGGGGGAGGCGGTCGCAGTGACCGGAACCGGTGGGGAAGCGCCGGCGGAAGCGGTGGACCGGCAGACGCGCCGGCTGCCGCGGGTACGCGGGTTCGCCCGGTGGCCGCGGCAGGACTCCCCCAAGGAGGAGGGCAAGGCGCTGCGGTCGAGCGTGCCGCGCAGCGCGCACCGCACGCTCGACCTCGACGCCGCCCGCCCCGACGCCGTGAGCGCGGTCACCGCGTCCAACGCCGGCCGTATCGAGGAGCTGACCCCCATCCGCGTCGGACGGATGGCAGCGACTCCCTTCGCCTTCCTGCGCGGCGCCGCCGGACTCATGGCGTACGACCTTGCCCGCACCCCGACGACCAGGATCCGCACCCAGATATGCGGAGACGCGCACGCGGCCAACTTCGGCCTGTACGGCGACGCCCGCGGTGACCTCGTCATCGACCTGAACGACTTCGACGAGACCGTGCACGGCCCCTGGGAGTGGGATCTCAAGCGGCTCGCCGCCTCCCTGGTGCTCGCGGGGCGGGAGGCCGGCGCGGACGAGGAGACGTGCCGAGCCGCCGCAAGGGACGCGGTCGGCGCCTACCGCCGCACCATGCGCCTGCTGGCCAAGCTGCCGGTGCTCGACGCGTGGAACGCCATCGCGGACGAGGAACTGGTCTCCCACACCGACGCCCACGATCTGCTCGGCACCCTCCAACGGGTCTCGGAGAAAGCCCGGTCCAACACCAGCGGCCGGTTCGCGGCGAAGTCGACGCAGCCGCACGAGGACGGCGGACGGCGCTTCATCGACGCGTCGCCGGTGCTGCGCCGCATCCCGGACGCCGAGGCCGCGGCGGTCGCCGCATCCCTGGAGGAGTATCTGACGACCCTGCCGGAGGACCGGCACCCGCTGCTCGCCCGGCACACCGTGCACGACGTGGCCTTCCGGGTGGTCGGCACCGGCAGCGTCGGCACCCGCTCCTACGTCGTACTCCTCCTCGACCACCGCGAGCAGCCGCTGGTCCTCCAGGTCAAGGAGGCCCGCCCCTCCGCGCTCGTCCCGCACCTGGCCACGGCCGGTTTCGAGACTCCGCCGGTGCAGCACGAGGGCCGCCGGGTCGTCCTCGGCCAGAAGCGGATGCAGGTGGTCAGCGACATCCTGCTCGGCTGGACGACCGTCTCGGGCCGCCCCTTCCAGGTACGTCAGTTCCGCAACCGCAAGGGCAGCGTCGACCCCGCCGCCCTGCCGGCCGACCAGATCGACGACTACGCCCGCATGACCGGTGCCCTGCTCGCCCGCGCCCACTCCCACAGCGCCGACCCTCGCCTCATCACCGGTTACTGCGGCAAGAACGAGGAACTGGACGAGGCGACAGCCGCCTTCGCCGTCGCCTACGCCGACCGCACCGAGGCCGACCACGCCGAGCTGGTGGCCGCAATCAGGGCGGGGCGGATCGCGGCCGAGCCGGGGGTGTGACGCGGGGCGGCTCCGACGCGGGCACGGGGCGGAACCGACACGCCGCTCTGTCGCCCATCGGTGTGCGGCTTCCCCGCCTGGGCACCGGCGACCCTGCCGGACGCGCACCCGGCAGACGACCGACGGCCCTCCGGCGTCCCGCCCCGCCCGGACCACCTACCCTGTTCGCGTGACGACCCCGGATGCCGAACAGTCCCCGCGCCCCGAGGAGCGGCTCGAGCAGGCCGTACGAGCCGCCGAGCAGGCGTTGATCGAGTACGAGATCGCCGTGGAGACGTTCCGCGTCGAGGTCGAGAACTTCTCCCGGCTGCACGAACAGCGGCTCGGCCCGCTCTACGCCCGCATCGAGGCGTTGGACGCCGAGATCGCCGAGGCGAAGGCCGCCCGCACCGGTGACCCGGAGGACATCCGGCGCGCCGAGGAGGCCCGCGCGCAGGTCCTGCCGATCCCCGGCGTGGAGGAGCTGCTGCACGGCTGGATGGACGGAGACGGCCTGTTCCCGGAGGCCGCCGCCATGCTCACCGACCAGGCCGTACGGCCCCCGGAGCGGGTACGGCCCAGCGAGGAGGCCCGCAAGCTCTACCGGGAGCTGGCCCGCAAGGCCCACCCCGACCTCGTACAGGAGGAAGAGGAACGGCAGCGGCGTGAGGAGTTCCTCACCCGGGTCAACGCCGCCTACGCCCGTGGCGACGAGACCCTGCTGAAGGAGCTGGCCGAGGAGTGGGCGGCCGGTCCGGTGCCGCCGGAGCGGCGACCGAGTCCCGCCGAGGAGCTGTACGCCCGCCTCGAGTGGCTCACCCAGCGCAAGGAACTGCTCACTCTCGTCGCCCGCGAACTGGAGGAGGGCGCCATCGCCGGCATGCTCCGGCTCGCCCCGGACGACCCCGACGGACTGCTCGAGGAGATCGCCGGCAAGCTGCGCGCCGACATCGCCCGGCGGGAGGCCGAACTGGCAGCCCTGCTGGGACAGGGATGAGCCACGGCTCGGTGCGGCCGGGACCGGGGACCTTCCGGTAGCGTCGGGGACATGAACTTCGGAGCTGGTGTGCCCACGGTCGAGGTCACGGACCTCAAGGACGGCGACTTCCTGCTGGACGTCCGCGAGGACGACGAGTGGCAGGCCGGTCACGCCGAGGGAGCGCTGCACATCCCCCTCAGCGACTTCGTGGCCCGCTACGGCGAGCTGACCGAGGCCGCCCCGCAGGACGGCCGTGTACACGTCATCTGCCGCTCGGGCGGCCGCTCGGCACAGGTCACCATGTACCTGGTCCAGCAGGGCATCGACGCGGTGAACGTCGACGGCGGCATGCAGGTCTGGGAGGCCAAGGGCCGCCCGGTGATCACGGACGACGGCCGGCCGGGCTTCGTCCAGTAGGCCGCTTCCGGCGGCCGGGCCGCCCGGTCAGCCCAGGGGATGCACGGCCAGCAGGTCCCCGAGCCTCTCCTCGTACGCCGCCGCCGGGCCGAGCGCCAGCTCCAGGTGCTTGGCCCAGGCGTGGTAGCGGTGCAGCGAGTAGTCGGTGTCGGCGCCGAACCCGCCATGCAGATGCTGCGCCGTCTGTACGACCCGCCGCACCCCCTCCGCCGCCCAGATCTTCGCCACCGCGACCTCCCCGGCGGCCGGCATGCCCCCGGCGATCCGCCAGGCCGCCTGCCAGAGGGTGGCCTCCATGGCGCGCAGATCGATGTACCGGTCCGCGGCCTGCACCGCCACCGCCTGGAAGGTCGCGATCGGATACCCGAACTGCTCCCGCTTGCCGGTGTACCCGGCGGTCATCCGCAGCACCCGGTCGCCCAGCCCGAGCGACAGCGCGCAGACGCCGGTGACGAGCAGCGCGTGCAGCCACTCCCAGGCGCCGTCGGCCCCGATGACATCGCCGACGTCGATCCGCACCGACTCCAGCCGCACCTCGGCCAGCCGCTCCCCGCTGGTGGACACCTGCTCGGCGAGGACCACACCCTCCCGCTCACGCGGCACCAGCGCGATCACGGTCCGGCCGGCGGCCGGGCCCTCGAGGTGTGCCGGTACGACGACCAGGTCCGCGTCGTACGCCCACGGCACCGCCGTCTGCACCCCGTCCAGCACCCAGTCCGCACCGTCCCGCCGTGCACGGACGGCCAGTTCCGCCGGATCGTGGCCACTGCGGCCGTTCGACGCGACGGTCAGCACCAGCTCACCCCGTCCGGCCCGCGGCAGCACACGCCGCGCCAACTCCGGTCCGCCGTAGGCTTGTACGGCCGCTTCCGCCGCGCTGTGCTCCAGCAGCGGCACCCGGGCGAGCACCTCGGCGGACTCCCGCAGCACCAGGCACAGCGAGATCACGTCCAGGCCGGAACCGCCGTGCGTCTCGTCGAGCAGCAGACTCAGCAGGTCCGCCTCGGCCAGCCGGGACCACAACTCCCGGTCGAAGCCCTCGGCGACGGCACCAGTGGTGAGCGCCGGGCTGGGTACCGCGTCCGGCACCACCCCGGCGAACACCCCCCGCGCCGCCTCGGCCGCCGCCCGTTGCTCCTCGGTGAAGGTGAAGTCCACGGCCTGTCCCTCCGGCGGATGCGGTGATCTGACGGAGCGTCAAGATAGGGGAGGTCGTGGGAGAAGGGAATGGGGGAATCCCGGTGTTTTCGGTGTTCCGGGGGCCCTCCCCCCGCCCCCCTCCCTCTCCACCCCCACCGAGTTGGCTCCCGCCAAGCCCGGCCCACACCGCCATCAGCCTTGGCCCAACACCGGCCTCAGCGAACGCCGCCCTCAGCGGTCGAAGTCCAGCTCCACCTGTTCCGTCAGTGGATGCGCCTGGCAGGCCAGGACATATCCGGCTTCCGTCTCCTCCGTCTCCAGGGCGAAGTTGCGGTCCATGCGGACCTCGCCGGAGACCAGGAACGCGCGGCACGTCCCGCAGACACCGCCCTTGCACGCGTAGGGGGCGTCGGGGCGGTTGCGCAGGACAGTCTCCAGCAGAGTCTCGCCGTCGCGCACGGGCCACGTTCCGCCGCGTCCGTCGAGGCGGGCGGTGACCGTGCTGTGCGCGGGGGCCTGCGCGCTGAGGGGCGGGGGCGAGCCCGCGTCCACATGGAAGATCTCCTGGTGGATGCGGGAGCCGTCCACGCCCAGCTCGCGCAGCGCCTGCTCGGCGCCTCGCACCAGCCCGTACGGCCCGCACAGGAACCAGCCCGCGACCTCACCGACCGGCAGCAGCGCGGGCAGCAGCCCGGTGAGCCGCTCGCGGTCCAGCCTTCCGGACGGCAGGCCCGCCTGCTGCTCCTCGCGGGAGAGCACCGTCACCAACTGGAGCCGCTCGGGCCAGCGGTCCTTCAGGTCGGCGACCTCCTCCAGGAACATCGTCGAGGCGGTCGTGCGATCGCTGCGTATCAGACAGAACCGGGCCGCCGGCTCACGTGCCAGCAGCGTGGAGACGATGGACAGCACCGGGGTGATGCCGCTGCCGCCGACCACCGCCGCGTACAGTCCCGGCGCCGGCTCCAGCGTGAAACGGCCGGCCGGGGTCATCACCTCCAGGACGTCGCCGACGTCGATCTCCTTCAGCGCGTAGGCCGAGAAGGCGCCGCCCTCCACCAGCCGCACGCCCACCCGCAGGGTGCCGGGGCCGGGGCCGGCCGGGTCGGGCGCGGGGGAGCAGATCGAGTAGGTGCGTCGTATCTCGCTGCCGTCGACCCGGCGGCGCAGCGCCAGGTGCTGGCCGGGTGCGTGCCGGTACTCCTCGCGCAGCTCGGGCGGGACGGTGAGGGTGAGGGCGACGGAGTCGTCGGTGATCCGGTCGACCGCGGCCACCGGGAGCGGGTGGAAGCGCGCCATCACAACTCCTTGAAGTGGTCGAACGGTTCCCGGCAGGCGAGGCAGCGGCGCAGGGCCTTGCACGCGGTGGAGGAGAACCTGCTCAGCAGCTCGGTGTCGGCGGAGCCGCAGTGCGGGCAGCGGACGGGCTCGGGGGGTGTGCCGCCGGTGGCCACGTGCCCGGCGGCTGCTTTCTCGGCGCGGGTCGGGCCGAGCGTCAGCGGAACCGGTCCGGAGGCGGTGCGCACCCGTGGGGGAGCTATGCCGAACTCCAGGAGTTTGCGCCGTCCTTCTGGGCTGATGTCGTCGGTCGTCCAGGCGGGGCTGAGTATCGTGCGGACCGTGACCTCGCGCATGCCGTGGGCGCGCAGCACCCGCTCGATGTCCACGCTCATCGCCTCGATGGCGGGGCAGCCGGTGTAGGTGGGGGTCAGGTCCACCTCGACCGTGTCGGGGCCGTTGAGGTGCACCGCGCGCACCACGCCCAGCTCGTGGAGCGTGAGCACCGGCAGTTCGGGGTCGGGCACCGAGCCGGCCAGCTCGAGCAGCTCCGTCTCCAGTGCGGTGGTGGTCACCATGTCGCCCCCGGGTGGCTGCGGTGCAGATGCTGCATCTCGGCGAGCATCCGCCCGAACGGCTCGGTGTGCATGCCCTGCCGGCCGGCACCGGCCGACCAGGCGCCGGTGCGCGGTCCATCGGGGAGCGGGAGCGTGGCACGGCCGAGGACGTCCTGGACGGACTCCTGCCAGCGTGCGTCCAGGGCCGTCCAGTCGGCGTCGAGGCCCTCCACGGGCTGGAACATCTCGCCGGTGAACCTCCACAGCGCCCCGCAGGCACGGCGCATCCGCTCGTGGCTGGTCTCGGTGCCGTCGCCGAGGCGGAGCGTCCACTGCTCGGCGTGGTCGCGGTGGTAGGCGACCTCCTTCACCGCTTTCGCGGCGAGTGATGCGAAGAGTCCGTCTCCTGCGGCCAGCTCGGCGTAGAGCAGCTGCTGGTAGGTGGAGAAATAGAGCTGGCGGGTGATCGTGTGGGCGAAGTCGCCGTTCGGCTGCTCGACCAGTTGGAGGTTGCGAAAGGACCGCTCCTCGCGCAGGTAGGCCAGTTCGTCCTCGTCGCCGGCCATGGACAGCAGGACCCGGGCCTGGCCGAGCAGGTCGAGGGCGATGTTGGCGAGGGCGACCTCCTCCTCCAGGACGGGAGCGTTTCCGGCCCACTCCCCCAGCCGGTGGGAGAGCACCAGGGCGTCGTCGCCGAGGGCGAGCGCGGCGGTCACCGGGACGGTGGCGGGGCCGGTCACAGGTGCTTCACCCCTTCGGGGATCTCGTAGAAGGTCGGGTGCCGGTAGGGCTTGTCGGCGGCCGGTTCGAAGAACGGGTCCTTCTCGTCCGGTGAGGACGCGGTGATCGCGGCGGCCGGTACGACCCAGATCGACACCCCCTCGCCGCGGCGGGTGTACAGGTCGCGGGCGTTGCGCAGGGCCAGCTCGGCGTCCGGGGCGTGCAGGCTGCCGGCGTGGGTGTGGGAGAGGCCGCGCCGGGAGCGCACGAAGACCTCCCACAGGGGCCAGTCGGTGGTGCTCATGCTCGCTCCGCTCCTGTCACGTGTCGTGTCTCGCCGGCCGTCTTCTCGTCACGGCTGTCGGCGGTGCCGCCGGTGTGTTTGGCCGCGTAGGCGGCGGCCGCTTCCCGTACCCACGCTCCCTCGTCGTGGGCGCGCCTGCGCTGGGTGATCCGCTGTTCGTTGCACGGGCCGTTGCCCTTGAGGACCTCCCAGAACTCCGTCCAGTCGATCGGGCCGAAGTCGTAGTGCCCGCGGTCCTCGTTCCACTCGATGTCCGGGTCGGGGAGGGTGAGGCCCAAGGACTCGGCCTGGGGGACGCAGATGTCGACGAAGCGCTGGCGCAGTTCGTCGTTGGAGTGGCGCTTGATCTTCCATTCCATCGACTGCGCCGAGTGCTGGGACTCGTCGTCGGGCGGGCCGAACATCATCAGGGAGGGCCACCACCAGCG
Source organism: Streptomyces sp. NTD91 (assembly GCF_059510455.1). Taxonomy (NCBI): domain Bacteria; kingdom Bacillati; phylum Actinomycetota; class Actinomycetes; order Kitasatosporales; family Streptomycetaceae; genus Streptomyces; species Streptomyces sp. NTD91. The sequence continues at coordinate 28,814 of NZ_JCAJZW010000004.1, read as the reverse complement.
GTTCACGGCGTCCTGGGCCATCGTGTGCTGCTCGGGCGTTCCCTTGCTGAGAGCCAGCAGCAGTTCGTAGCCCTGGCGCTGGTGGAAGGACTCCTCCTTGCAGATCCGCACCATCGCTCGCGCGTACGGCCCGTAGGAGCAGCGGCACAGCGGCACCTGGTTGGTGATTGCGGCGCCGTCCACCAGCCAGCCGATCGCGCCGACGTCGGCCCAGGTCAGTGTCGGGTAGTTGAAGATCGAGGAGTACTTCTGGCGGCCGCTGTGCAGCTTGTCGAGCAGCTCCTCGCGGCTGGTGCCGAGGGTCTCGGCCGCGCTGTACAGGTAGAGGCCGTGGCCGGCCTCGTCCTGCACCTTGGCCATCAGGATCGCCTTGCGGCGCAGGGAGGGCGCGCGGGTGATCCAGTTGGCTTCCGGCTGCATGCCGATGATCTCGGAGTGCGCGTGCTGGGCGATCTGCCGGACCAGGGTGGCGCGGTAGGCGTCGGGCATCCAGTCGCGTGGTTCGATGCGCTCGTCGGCGGCCACCGCCGTGTCGAAGGCGTGCTGGAAGCCCGCCGTGTCGACGGTGTCCGGTGCGCCGTCCGCCTCCGTGCGGGCCGTGCGCTGCGCGGCTGCTGTGGCCATGCGGTCCCCCTGACCTCGGGTTCTGCGGTGACATCCGTCCCGACCGATCGTTCGGTCTGTGCGCATCAATGGTGTGCCGGGCCGCCGTGGGGTGTCAACCGCTGTGGAAAACTCGGGCGCCCGGCCTGTGGACAACCCCCGTGAGGGCAGGTGGGGCCCGGTGCGGGGCATATCACGTGGCGAGGACCACCGCTGTGGCCCGCACCCGGGGCTGCGCGGGGTGGCCGGGGCTGAGTACCGTTCCGTGCTGACGCCGAGCAGTGGCGTACGGGACAGGTGGGGCGTTCGTGGCGGGCGCCGGATCACTGAGCGGACCACCGAGCCGAACGACGAGCCGAATGACGAGCGGAACGGGGGACGGGGCGGAATGGACGCGTACGACGAGGACCCGGGGGGCCGGCCGGACCCCGGCGGGCCGGCCGGGGCGCGTCTCCCGGAGAGCTCCCCGGACGGTGTGGACTCCTCGCCCCGCGGGGACTCCACCGGTGCGGATTCTTCGGACGCCGCGGACCCGGTGGCCGGCACGGATCCCGTGGCCGGTGCGGATTCCTCGGCGGTGCCCGGTGACACAGGCGGTCAGGACTCCGGGGCGGGTGAGGGCGCCCCTGGCATGGGCGGCGGTGCGGCCGGTGCGGAGCCTGCCGGGCCGCCTTACCCGGCAGGGCCCCGCGAGCCGGGCGTGCCTGCTCAGCGGGGCGTGCCCGCCCAGCCGTTCACCGCGGCCGGGGCCGGCGCTGCCACGCCGCCTCCCGCCCCCCGCGGCGGCGTGGCCGCCCTCTCCCTCCGCTACCAGGTCGTCGCGGCGCTGGCGCTCGCGGTGGTCGGGGTCGCCGCCTGTGTGCATCTGCTGATGGTGTTCCTCAGTCTCGCCCCCGCCAATACGGTGACCAAGCAGCACGGCAAGGCGGTCGAGGAGTGGGTGTTCCCGGAGTTCGAGCAGAACTGGAAGCTTTTCGCGCCGAACCCGCTGCAGCAGAACATCGCCGTCCAGGTGCGCGCCGTCGTGCGGACGAAGGGCGGCGGGCTGCACACCATCGGCTGGACCGACCTCTCCGCCCAGGACGGCGCCGCGATCGACGGCAACCCGGTGCCGAGCCACACTCAGCAGAACGAGTTGCGCCGTGCCTGGGACTTCTTCACCGCCACGCACGGTGCGGACAACCGTCCTGTGGGCATGCGTGGCTCGCTTTCCGAGCAGTACCTGCGCCGGCTCGTGGTGATGCGCCTGTACCGGACGTATCCCGCCGACCGCGACGGCGTCGTCCAGCGGGTGCAGATCCGCTCCAGCACCACCAATGTGCAACCGCCCGAGTGGAGCGGTGAGCGCGTGCCCGACAAGCCCGTCTACCGTGTGCTGCCCTGGTGGACCGTGACGGCCGACGAGGCAGCGGGAGGTGTGCGGTGAACAGGCTCGCCCTGACCCTCTCGCGCGCGATCGCCAAAGTCACCGAGTCGGCTCTCGGTCCGTACCAGAGCGCCGTGATACGCATCGGCTTCGCCGGGACCTGGCTGCTGTTCCTGCTGCGTGAGTTCTCCCACCGCCAGGAGCTGTACGGCCCCGCCAGCCCCTGGGGCTGGAACCTCGCCGAGGAGCTGACCGCCGACAACCACGCCTTCACGGCCCTGATGTGGTCGGACGGACAGCTGTGGTTCGAGTGCTGCTATCTGCTGGCGATCGCCGCCAGCGTGGCCCTGCTGCTCGGCTGGCGCACCCGGACGGCGTCCGTGCTGTTCATGGTGGGCGTGCTGTCGCTGCAGAACCGCAGCGTCTTCATGGGCGACGGCGGCGACAACGTCCTGCACCTGATGTCCTTCTACCTCGTGTTCACGCGCTGCGGGCAGGTATGGTCCCTGGACGCGCGGCGGGCGGCGCGCGCGGATGCGGCACGCGCGCGTGGCGAGCGGGTACCCGCCGACCGGGTCGGCCCCGCCCTGTGGGCGGTGTTCGGGCCTACGCTGCTCGTCGCGACGTTGACCGGCCGGTTCGACAACGGCTGGCTGATCCCCGCGCTGCTGTGGACGGCCTGGGCGGTGCAGGGCCTGTGGTGGGCCGTCGGCCGCTGGGCCAGGTCGCAGCAGCCGCGGATCCTGCTGGACGTCGTCGCCAACGTCGTGCACAACGGCGGCCTGCTCGTGATCATGGCGGAGGCCTGCCTGATCTACGCGACGGCCGGCTGGTACAAGATCCAGGGCTCGCGCTGGCAGGACGGCACCGCCGTCTACTACCCGCTCCACCTGGACTACTTCTCGCCCTGGCCCGGACTCGCAGACCTGATGTCCTCCAGCGGCACGATCATGATGGCCGTTGCCTACGGCACCGTCATGGTGCAGGTCGCGTTCCCGTTCACCCTGTTCAACCGGCGGGTCAAGAACGTCCTGCTGGTGCTGATGATGACCGAGCACGCGGTGATCGCGGTCGTGCTCGGCCTGCCGTTCTTCTCACTGGCGATGATCAGCGCGGACGCGGTCTTCCTGCCGACGTCGTTCCTGCGCCGGCTGAGCACGCCGGCCGCACGCGCCTGGGGACGGCTCGTCCGGTACGGCGACCGCAGGGTTCCCGCGCCGCGCTCTCCCGAAGACGGCCCTGAAACCGCCTCCGGGCACGGTGCCCAGGACCACGTAGGGTTCACCGCATGACCGACCCGCTGACCCGCTGGCGCGAGCTTGCCGGAGGCGCGGTGCTGCTCGACGGCTTCCACGCCCTCAAGCACGCGCTGCGTTTCGGCGCAGACGTCCCGGTGGCGGTCACCACGGACCGGCGGGCCGCGCTCGGCCTCGCCGAGGACCTGGCCGGAGACGTACGCGACGCGCTCGACGCGCTGCTCACCGAGGTGCCCGCGAAGACGTACGCCTCCCTCGTCCCGCGGCCGCATCCCACCGGGGTGGCCGCGCTCGCCCTACGGCCGTCGCGCGACGCCGATCTGCGCAGGCTCGCCCACATGCCCCGCACCGCGCCCGTCGTGGTCCTGGACAACCCGCGCAACCTGGGCAACACCGGTGCCGTGATCCGGCTGGCCGCCGGTTTCGGGGCGACCGGCGTGGTCACCACGGGCACGCTCGACCCCTGGCACCCCACAGTGGTGCGCGGCGGCGCCGGCCTGCACTTCGCGACCGCCGTCGAGCGGCTGGACGTCGACGAGCTGCCCCCGGGGCCGGTGTTCGCACTGGACTCCGAGGGCGACGACATCCGGGGCGTGCGGCTCCCGGACGACGCCGTCCTCGTCTTCGGCTCCGAGCGCAGCGGGCTGTCGGCGGAACTACGCGCGCGTGCCGGCCGTCTGCTGTCCCTGCCGATGCGCCCCCAGGTCTCCAGCTACAACCTGGCCACGAGCGTGGCGATGACGCTGTACCACTGGAGTGCCGGGGGCGCGCTCACGCCTTCCTAGGCCTCTCGGCGGACCTCCACCACCCGGAATCGGTTCGCGACGAACGCGCCGTCGCACAGCGCGGCGTTGGCCGCCGGGTTCCCTCCCGAACCGTGGAAGTCGGAGAACGCGGCGGTCTGGTTCACGTACACCCCGCCGGTCAGGTTGAGCGACAGCTGGGCCGCCTCCTCCAGGCAGACCTCCTCGACGGCCTGCTCCACCTCGTGGTCGGTGGTGTAGGCGCCGACCGTCATCGCGCCCTTCTCACGGACCGTGCGGCGCAGCAGCTCCACCGCGTCGCGCGCGGAGTCGACGGCGACGGCGAAGGAGACGGGGCCGAAGCACTCGCTCATGCAGGCGGCCTCGGCGTCCGGCTTGGCGCCGTCCAGCTTGACGATGACGGGCGTGCGGACCACCGCGTCGGGGAAGTCCGGGTTGGTGATCTCACGCGAGGCGAGGGCGACCTCGCCGAGGCCGGCGGCGGCCTCCAGGCGGGCCTTGACGTCCGGATTGACGATCGCGCCCAGCAGGGCGTTCGCGCGGGCGTCGTCGCCGAGCAGGCCGTCGACCGCGCGGGCGAGGTCGGCGGTGAGCTCGTCGAAGGTCTTGGGGCCCACGTCGGTGCGGATGCCGTCCCGGGGGATGAGCAGATTCTGCGGCGTGGTGCACATCTGGCCGCTGTAGAGGGACAGCGAGAACGCCAGGTTGGACAGCATCCCCTTGTAGTCGTCGGTGGAGTGCACGATCACCGTGTTGACGCCGGCCTTCTCGGTGTAGACCTGCGCCTGGCGGGCGTTGGCCTCCAGCCAGTCACCGAACGCGGTGGACCCGGTGTAGTCGATGATCTTGATTTCGGGGCGGGTGGCAAGAGTCTTGGCGACGCCCTCGCCGGGGCGTTCGGCGGCCAGCGCCACCAGGTTCGGGTCGAAGCCCGTCGCGGCGAGCACCTGGCGTGCGATCTGCACGGTGAGCGCGAGCGGCAGCACCGCGCGGGGGTGCGGCTTGACCAGGACCGCGTTGCCGGTGGCGAGGGAGGCGAACAGGCCCGGGTAGCCGTTCCAGGTCGGGAAGGTGTTGCAGCCGATGAGCAGGGCGATGCCGCGTGGAACCGGAGTGAACTGCTTGGTGAGGACCAGCGGGTCGCGCTTGCCCTGGGGCTTGGTCCACTCGGCCGTCTCGGGCGTGCGGATCTGCTCCGCGTACGCGTACGCCACCGCCTCCAGGCCGCGGTCCTGGGCGTGCGGGCCGCCCGCCTGGAACGCCATCATGAAGGCCTGGCCGGAGGTGTGCATGACCGCATGCGCGAACTGGTGGGTGCGGTCGCTGATGCGCCTGAGGATCTCCAGGCAGACCATGGCCCGGATCTCCGGGCCCGCCTCCCGCCAGGTGCGCTGCCCGGCCGTCATCGCGGGCAGCAGGACGTCGATGTCGGCGTGCGGGTAGCTCACACCCAGCTCGATGCCGTACGGGGACACTTCGCCGCCCACCCAGTCGTCGGTGCCGGGCTGGTCGGCGAGGTCGAGGCGGTTGCCCAGCAGAGCGTCGAAGGCGGCCTTGCCCGCCGCCGCATCCAGGCTGCCGCTCTCCCCGTAGGCCTTCGGGTGCTCGGGGTGCGGCGACCAGTACGCGCGTGTGCGGATCGCTTCCAGCGCCTGGTCGAGCGTGGGCCGGTGCTTGGCGACCAGCTCGTGGGCGGTCATTTCGGCGGCCATACGGGATCAACTCCTCGTCCGGAGAACTCTTCGTCGAGTCCATGACCTGGGCGGAAACCTGGCAGGAATCGGCAGGTGCGGCGCGAAGCGCCTCGTTCCGGGGTGGTGGCGGGTGACGGGCTGGACGGTCAGGGCTAGAGTAACCGAACGATCGGTCGGGACAAGGGGGCCTGCCGCATCTGTGGAAAACGTCGTGCGGGAGGATCGCGCACATGACAGCACTCGACCTCAGCAGCCCCGTGGCCGTCGTCGGCACCGGCACCATGGGCCAGGGCATCGCCCAGGTCGCGCTGGTCGCCGGCCACCCTGTGCGACTGTACGACTCCGTGGCCGGGCGGGCCCGGGGCGCGGCCGCAGCGATCGGCGCCCGTCTCGACCGGCTCGTGGACAAGGGCAGGCTCGCCGCCGACGACCGGGACAGGGCCCTCGCCCGTCTCACCCCCGCGGAGAGCCTCGCGGAGCTGGCTGACTGCGGACTGGCCGTCGAGGCCGTCCTGGAGCGGCTGGACGTCAAGCAGGAGCTCTTCGGCGAGCTGGAGAAGATCGTCGCCGAGGACTGCCTGCTCGCCACCAACACCTCCTCACTGTCGGTGACGGCCATCGGCGGCGCCCTGCGTCATCCCGGCCGCTTCGTGGGCCTGCACTTCTTCAACCCGGCCCCGCTCATGCCGCTGGTCGAGGTCGTCTCCGGGTTCGCCACGGACGTCACCTCGGCCACGCGCGCATACGAGACCGCCCGCGCCTGGGGCAAGACCCCGGTGGCCTGCGCCGACACCCCGGGCTTCATCGTCAACCGGATCGCGCGGCCCTTCTACGCCGAGGCCTTCGCGGTCCACGAGGCCCAGGCCGCCGACCCGGCCACCATCGACGCGGTCCTGCGCGAGTCCGGCGGCTTCAAGATGGGCGCCTTCGAGCTGACCGACCTGATCGGCCAGGACGTCAACGAGTCCGTGACCCACTCCGTGTGGCAGTCCTTCTTCCAGGACGTGCGCTTCACCCCGTCCCTGGCCCAGCGCCGGCTGGTGGAGTCCGGCCGCCTCGGCCGCAAGACCGGGCACGGCTGGTACGACCACACCGAGGGCGCCGAGCGGCCCGAGCCGCACACCGCCGACCAGAAGCAGCCGCCCGCGTACGTCGTCGCCGAGGGCGGCCTCGGCCCGGCGGCGGAACTGCTCACGCTGATCCGCGAGGCGGGCATCGGGGTCCGCGAGGAGGACGAGGACAACGGCACCCGGCTGGTGCTGCCGAGCGGCGGCCAGCTGGTCCTCGCCGACGGCCGGACCTCCGTGGAGTTCCGCGACGTCGTCTACTTCGACCTCGCCCTGGACTACCGCACCGCCACCCGCGTCGCCCTGTCCGCCTCCCAGGACACCTCGCCGCAGACCCTCGCCGAGGCCACCGGCCTCTTCCAGGCCCTCGGCAAGGCCGTCAGCGTCATCGGCGACGTCCCCGGTATGATCGTCGCGCGCACCGTCGCGCGGATCATCGACCTCGCCCACGACGCCGTCGCCAAGGGTGTCGCCACCGAGGAGGACATCGACACGGCCATGCGCCTCGGGGTGAACTACCCGCTCGGCCCGTTCGAGTGGGACCGCAGGCTCGGCCGCGAGTTCGCCTACGACGTCCTGGACGAGATGCACGAGCGCGACCCCTCCGGACGCTACGCGCCCTCCCTCGCGCTCTACCGCCACGCGTACGCCATCGACGACAAGCGGGAGGGCACGTCATGACCACGGCCAAGCGCGACACCTACACGCCCGAGACGCTGCTCTCCGTCGCCGTCCAGGTCTTCAACGAACGGGGTTACGACGGCACCTCCATGGAGCACCTGTCCAAGGCGGCCGGCATCTCCAAGTCGTCGATCTACCACCACGTCAGCGGCAAGGAGGAGCTGCTGCGCCGGGCCGTCAGCCGGGCCCTGGACGGTCTGTTCACGATCCTGGAGGAGGAGCACGCGCGCGTGGGGCGGCCCGTCGACCGCCTCGAGCACGTCGTACGGCGCATGGTCGAGGTGCTCATACGCGAGCTGCCGTACGTGACGCTGCTGCTGCGGGTGCGCGGCAACACCGCCACCGAGCGGTGGGCGCTGGAGCGGCGGCGCGACTTCGACCACCGGGTCGCGGAGCTGCTGAAGGCCGCGGCGGCCGACGGGGACGTACGCGGCGATGTGGAGGTCCGCCTCGCCACCCGACTGGTCTTCGGGATGATCAACTCGATCGTGGAGTGGTACCGGCCCGACCCGCGTGGCACCGGTGAACGGGAGGTCGCCGACGCGGTCGTACGGCTGGTGTTCGCGGGCCTCAAGCAGAGCTGACACCTGGCCGCCCCCCAACTCACGCCTCCGGCTCCACGTCCTCCTCCTCGAACACCAGCAGCGTGCGGGTGCTCAGCACCTCGGGGATGGCCTGGAGCCGGGTGAGCACCAGCTCGCGCAGCGCCCTGTTGTCGGGCGTGTGCACCAGCAGCAGCACGTCGAAGTCGCCGCCGACGAGCGCGATGTGGGAGGCGCCGGGCAGCTGTCTGAGCTGCTCGCGGACCGTGCGCCAGGTGTTCTGGACGATCTTCAGCGTGACGTACGCCGAGGTGCCGTGCCCCGCCCGCTCGTGGTCGACGCGTGCGCCGAACCCCCGGATGACGCCGTCCTCGACCAGCCGGTTGATGCGCGCGTAGGCGTTGGCCCGCGAGACGTGGACCCGTTCGGCGACCGCCCGTATCGAGGCGCGGCCGTCCGCCTGCAGGATCTTCAGGATGTCCTGGTCGATCGCGTCCAGCGGGCGCGGCGGCGGCAGCGCGGCTCCGTTCTGCGGTCCGTCGGCCATTTGTTCAGCTGCCATTGCCCCCCGCTCCCTCGCCGTGGACGTCCTGCGTTCATTGCAGGCTGTGGAGAACCGTTTGTCCACAGCCTGAAGCCGCCTGTAGCCAAAATGTGCCGACGACCGAACAATCGGTTGGTGAGGCGCCTCAGAGCCGAGGCGCCTCCGTAGCCGCTCCCACGAGGAGGTGCCGTCATGACGGTTCTGGAGCAGCGGGGCGCGTACCGGCCGTCGCCGCCGCCCGCCTGGCAGCCCCGTATGGACCCCGCGCCGCTGCTGCCCGACGCCGAGCCCTACCGCGTCCTCGGCACCGAGGCGGTCGCCAAGGCCGACCCGGACCTGCTGCGCCGGCTCTACGCCCAGCTGGTGCGTGGCCGCCGCTACAACACGCAGGCCACCGCGCTCACCAAGCAGGGCCGCCTCGCCGTCTACCCCTCCAGCACCGGCCAGGAGGCCTGCGAGGTCGCCGCCGCCCTGGCCCTCGAAGAGTGCGACTGGCTCTTTCCCAGCTACCGCGACACCCTCGCCGTCGTCGCCCGCGGTGTGGACCCCGTCGACGCCCTCACCCTGCTGCGCGGCGACTGGCACAGCGGCTACGACCCCTACGAACACCGCGTGGCTCCCCTGTCCACACCGCTGGCCACCCAACTGCCGCACGCCGTCGGCCTCGCGCACGCCGCCCGCCTCAAGGGCGACGACGTCGTCGCGCTCGCCATGGTCGGTGACGGCGGCACCAGCGAGGGCGACTTCCACGAGGCGCTGAACTTCGCCGCCGTCTGGCAGGCCCCGGTCGTCTTCCTCGTGCAGAACAACGGCTTCGCCATCTCCGTCCCGCTCGCCAAGCAGACCGCCGCCCCTTCCCTGGCCCACAAGGCCGTCGGGTACGGCATGCCGGGCCGGCTGGTCGACGGAAACGACGCCGCGGCCGTGTACGAGGTCCTCAGCGACGCAGTACGGCGCGCGCGGGCGGGCGGCGGACCGACCCTGGTCGAGGCGGTGACCTACCGGATCGACGCCCACACCAACGCCGACGACGCCAACCGCTACCGCGGCGACGCCGAGGTCGAGGCCTGGCGCGCCCACGACCCGATCGAGCTGCTGGAGGCGGAGCTGACCGAGCGCGGACTGCTGGACGAGGCCGGTGTCGATTCCGCCCGTCAGGACGCCGAGGCGATGGCCGCGTCCCTGCGCGAGCGTATGAACCGCGATCCGGAGCTGGACCCGATGGCCCTTTTCGACCATGTCTACGCCGAGACCACCGCCCAGCTGCGCGAACAGCGTGCCCTGCTCAAGGCCGAGCTGGAAGCCGAGCAGGAGCAGCACGGCGAGCAGGAAGGCGGCGCCCGATGACCACCGTCGCCGTCAAGCCCGCCACCATGGCGCAGGCCCTCACGCGCGCGCTGCGCGACGCGATGGCCGCCGACCCCACCGTGCACGTCATGGGCGAGGACGTCGGCACCCTCGGCGGTGTCTTCCGAATCACCGACGGCCTCGCCAAGGAGTTCGGCGAGGACCGCTGCACCGACACCCCGCTCGCCGAGGCCGGCATCCTCGGCACCGCCGTCGGCATGGCCATGTACGGCCTGCGGCCGGTGGTGGAGATGCAGTTCGACGCGTTCGCCTATCCGGCGTTCGAGCAGCTCATCAGCCATGTCTCCCGGATGCGCAACCGCACGCGCGGCAGGATGCCCCTGCCGATCACCGTGCGCGTCCCCTACGGCGGCGGCATCGGCGGCGTCGAGCACCACAGCGACTCCTCCGAGGCCTACTACATGGCCACCCCGGGCCTGCACGTGGTCACTCCCGCGACGGTCGCCGACGCCTACGGACTGCTGCGGCAGGCCATCGCCTCCGACGACCCGGTCGTCTTCCTGGAGCCCAAGCGCCTGTACTGGTCCAAGGACTCCTGGAACCCCGAGCACCCCACGGACGTGGAACCCATCGGACGGGCGGTCGTCCGCCGCCCGGGCCGCAGCGCCACGCTGATCACCTACGGCCCCTCCCTGCCGGTCTGTCTGGAGGCCGCCGACGCCGCCCAGGCCGAGGGCTGGGACCTGGAAGTCATCGACCTGCGCTCGCTCGTGCCGTTCGACGACGAGACGGTCTGCGCGGCCGTACGGCGCACCGGCCGCGCGGTCGTCGTCCACGAGGCCACCGGGTTCGGCGGCCCGGGCGGCGAGATCGCGGCCCGGATCACCGAGCGCTGCTTCCACCACCTTGAGGCACCCGTGCTGCGCGTGGCCGGCTTCGACATCCCGTACCCGCCGCCCATGCTGGAGCGGCACCACCTGCCCGGCGTCGACCGCATCCTGGACGCCGTGGCCCGGCTGCAGTGGGAGGCCGAGAGCTGATGGCACAGGTGCTGGAGTTCAAGCTCCCCGACCTCGGCGAGGGGCTCACCGAGGCGGAGATCGTCCGCTGGCTGGTCCGAGTCGGCGACGTCGTCGCCGTCGACCAGCCCGTCGTCGAGGTCGAGACGGCCAAGGCGATGGTCGAGGTGCCCTGCCCGTACGGCGGCGTGGTCACCGCCCTCCTCGGCGAGGAGGGCACGGAACTGCCGGTCGGCGCACCGCTGCTGACCGTGGCCGTGGGACCGCAGGCCCCGGCGGGCGACGGCGAGGGATCGGGCAACGTCCTGGTCGGATACGGCACCGCGCAGGCGCCGGCCCGGCGCCGCAGGGTGCGCCCGGCGCCGACGGGTCCGGGCGCCGCGAACGGCAGCACCCGTAAGGGCCGTACCGTGAGCACGCCCGACGGGACGCACCCGGACGGACGGCACAGCCGGGCCGCCGTCGCAAGGGCGGACCGAGCGGACGCCGCAGCGACCGGTGCGACGCCCGACGGGACCGAACACGTGCTCCACGCCGAGGGCCCGGTGCCCGTGATCTCCCCCCTGGTCCGCCGGCTCGCCCGCGAGGGTGGCGTGGACCTGCGGGAGCTGGCCGGTTCGGGCCCCGACGGGCTGATCCTGCGCGCGGACGTCGAGGAAGTCCTGCGAGCCAAGGCCGCCGCGGCACCCGTGGCGCAGGAACCGGCCTGCGCGGCCATCGCCCCGCCGGCACCCGCGGCCGCTCCGGGCGCGCGCGCCGCAGGCACCCGTGTCCCGCTCAAGGGCGTCCGCGGTGCCGTCGCCGACAAACTCTCCCGCAGCCGCCGGGAGATCCCGGACGCCACCTGCTGGGTCGACGCCGACGCGACCGAACTCATGCGCGCGCGTGCCGCCATGAACGCGGCAGGAGGGCCGAAGATCTCCCTCCTCGCGCTGCTCGCCCGCATCTGCACGGCCGCCCTCGCCCGGTTCCCCGAGCTGAACTCCTTCGTCGACACCGAGGCCCGCGAGGTCGTCCAGCTGGACCACGTGCACCTCGGGTTCGCCGCGCAGACCGACCGCGGGCTCGTCGTGCCGGTCGTCCGGGACGCCCACGCGCGCGACGCCGAGGCGCTGACCGCCGAGTTCGCCCGGCTCACCGAGGCCGCCCGAGCCGGGACGCTGACACCAGGGGAACTCACCGGCGGAACCTTCACGCTGAACAACTACGGCGTCTTCGGAGTCGACGGCTCCACCCCGATCATCAACCACCCCGAGGCGGCCATGCTCGGCGTGGGCCGGATCGTCCCCAAACCGTGGGTGCACGAAGGCGAGCTGGCCGTGCGTCAGGTCGTGCAGCTCTCGCTCACCTTCGACCACCGGGTGTGCGACGGCGGTACGGCCGGCGGCTTCCTGCGGTACGTGGCGGACTGCGTGGAACAGCCGGCGGTGCTCCTGCGCACGCTGTGACACCGGAGGGCCCCGCGAGGAAGACCCCGCGGGAGATACAAGCGGTGTCCCTCGGGACATACTCGGGGGGTGACCGACAACGCCTCCGCCGCATCCGCGACGCCCGTGCCGTACGACGCCGTCGTGCTGGCCGGAGGCGCCGCCCGGCGGCTCGGCGGGGCCGACAAGCCCGGCCTGCGGGTGGGGGGCCGGGCCCTGCTCGACCGGGTCCTCGCCGCCTGCGCCGACGCAGGGACGACCGTCGTGGTGGCCGGCCGGCGGCCCACCGCGCGACCGGTGCTGTGGGCACGCGAGGAGCCGCCCGGGGCCGGGCCGGTCGCCGCGCTGGAGGCCGGACTGCGCCTCACCGACGCCGAGCACGCCGTCGTTCTCTCCGCCGACCTGCCGTTCCTCCGGCCGGACACACTGAGGCGCCTGCTGGCCGCGCTCGGCGGCACCGGAGCCGACGGCGCGCTGCTCACCGACGCCGACGGCCGCGACCAGCCGCTCGTGGCCGCCTACCGTACCGCCGCGCTCCGCCGTGAGCTGGCCGCTCTCGCGGCCGGGCCCGACGGACTGACCGGGCTGCCCCTGCGCCGGCTGACCGGCGCCCTCCGCCTCACCCGTGTCCCGGACCCGCTCGCATCGTTCGACTGCGACACCTGGGACGACCTCTGCAACGCCAGGGCACGCATCAGGGAGCATGGGCACGTGTTGGATGAATGGATTTCCGCAGTCAAGGACGAGCTGGGCATCGACCTGGACGTCGACACCGGCGTCCTGCTCGACCTGGCCCGTGACGCCGCGCACGGCGTGGCCCGGCCCGCAGCCCCACTGACCACCTTCCTCGTCGGCTATGCCGCCGCGCAGGGCAAGGGCGGTCCCGAGGCCGTCGCCGAGGCCGCCCGCAAGGCCGTCGCGCTCGCGCTGCGCTGGGAGGAAGAGAACGACGGGGACAAGGAAGCGAGCAGCGGGGGCTCGAGCGCCCCGGACGCCGGATGACCGCGCCGGGAACGCGGGCCGCGGCGCCCGCCGAGAACGGCGACGACCTCGACGTCGAGGAGGCCCTGGCGCTCGTGAGGAAAGCCAAGGACGACCACTCGAACCGGCTCCCCGCCCCGGCGACCGGGGCGCACGGTGACCACCGGCATGGGGCAACCCCCTGGCACCAGGCCCGCGAGATCGCCGCCCGCGCCGCACGCGCTCGGGCCCGCCGAGCCCCCGCCTCCGTGCCGCTCGGCGACACCCTCGGCCTGGTGCTCGCCACCCCGCTCGACGCCCTCACCGACCTGCCCTCCTTCGACACCTCCGCGATGGACGGCTGGGCCGTCGCCGGACCCGGCCCCTGGGAGGTGCGCGACGAGGGCGTGCTCGCCGGGCACTCCCAGCCCGCACCGCTCACCGACGGCGAGGCGGTGCGCATCGCCACCGGCGCCCGCATCCCCGCCGACACCACCGCGGTCCTACGCAGCGAGCACGGACGGACCGATGCGCAGGGGCGGCTGCACGCCACGCGGGAGATCGTGCACGGCCAGGACATCCGCCCACGCGGCCAGGAGTGCCGCAGCGGCGATCAGCTGTTGCCGGTCGGCACCCGGGTCACCCCCGCCGTGCTCGGCCTCGCCGCGGCGGCCGGATACGACACCGTCACCGTCGTACCGCGGCCGCGCGCCGAAGTCCTCGTGCTCGGCGACGAACTGCTGACCGAGGGACAGCCCCACGACGGTCTGATCCGGGACGCGCTCGGCCCGATGCTGCCGCCGTGGCTGCGCGCGCTCGGCGCCGAGGTGATCGCCGTACACCGGATCGGCGACGACGCCGAGGCCCTGCACAAGGCCGTCACCGGCTCCCCGGCCGACCTGATCGTCACCACGGGCGGTACGGCAGGCGGCCCCGTCGACCACGTGCACCCCGTCCTGGAGCGCCTCGGTGCCGAACTCCTCGTCGACGGCGTCAAGGTGCGCCCCGGCCACCCCATGCTGCTGGCCCGTACCAAGGACACCCAGTACCTCGTCGGCCTGCCCGGCAACCCCCTCGCGGCCGTGTCCGGCCTGCTGACCCTCGCCGAGCCGCTGCTGCGCACGCTGGCCGCGCACCCGGCGCCCGAGCCGTACACGCTGCCGCTCAGTGAGGCGGTCCAGGGGCATCCGTATGACACCCGGCTGATCCCCGTGGTGCTGCGCGGCGACCATGCCGTACCGCTGCACTACAGCGGCCCGGCCATGCTCCGCGGTATCGCCGCCGCCGACGCGCTGGCCGTCGTACCGCCCGGTGGCGCCCGTCAGGGCGAGGAGGCGGAGTTGCTCGAACTGCCGTGGGCGACTGCGGGAATCGAGGTGTGTTTCACGTGAAACGTCCGGGCCTGACGCCATAGCACAACGCCCTGGCCCGCCAGGCGGATAGCGGGTCTGCCGCGGGGGCGCGGTCGCGGGGAGTAGCGTCACGGGCATGCATGCGATCACGATTCCCGAACCCGGTGGTCCCGAGGCGCTGGTGTGGGCAGAGGTCCCCGATCCGGTGCCCGGCGAGGGCGAGGCACTGGTCGAGGTGGTGGCCAGCGCCGTCAACCGTGCGGACATCCTGCAGCGGCAGGGCTTCTACAACCCGCCGCCCGGCGCCTCTTCCTACCCCGGCCTGGAGTGCTCCGGCAGGATCGCCGCGCTCGGCCCCGGAGTGTCCGGCTGGGCCGTCGGCGATGAGGTGTGCGCGCTGCTCGCGGGCGGTGGTTACGCCGAGAAGGTCGCCGTACCGGCCGGGCAGTTGCTGCCCGTGCCCGACGGTGTCGGCCTCGGCCAGGCCGCCGCGCTGCCCGAGGTGGTCTGCACCGTCTGGTCCAACGTGTTCATGATCGCCCATCTGCGGCCCGGGGAGACGCTGCTGGTGCATGGCGGGTCCAGCGGTATCGGAACCATGGCGATCCAACTCGCCAGGGCCGTCGGGGCGAAAGTCGCGGTGACCGCCGGCACGAAGGAGAAGCTGGAGCGGTGTGCCGAACTCGGCGCGGACATTCTGATCAACTATCGCGAGCAGGACTTCGTCGCCGAGATCGAGCAGGCCACCGGGGGCTCGGGAGCCGACGTCATCCTCGACAACATGGGGGCGAAGTACCTGGACCGCAATGTGCGGGCGCTCGCCGTCAACGGACGGCTCGCGATCATCGGACTACAGGGCGGGGCCAAGGGAGAGCTCAACATCGGCACGCTGCTGAACAAGCGGGCCGCGATCAGCGCGACCTCGCTGCGGGCCCGGCCACTGAGCGAGAAGGCGGCGATCGTGGCGGCGGTACGGGAGCACGTGTGGCCGTTGGTCGCCGGCGGGCATGTCCGTCCGGTCGTGGACCGCGAGCTGCCGATGGCCGAGGCGGCCGAGGGGCACCGGCTGGTGGAGGGCAGCGGTCACGTGGGGAAGGTATTGCTGGTGACGCCGTGACGCCGTGACGCCGTGACGCCGGAAGGCGGTGAAGCGGGGTCGTTGCGGGGCTGGTGGTCAGTCTCTGCGGAGTCTGAGGCCCAGGAGGGCCAGGGCCAGCCCCAGCCCTATGAGGACCATGCCGCTGCCCAGCGGGAGTATCTGCAGGACCGGCTGGGCGGGCTCGTGCTCGGGCGCGGCGTTCTGGGGCGGGGGCCGGTCGAGGTCGGCCTCGTCGGAGGTGTCCGAGGGGCTCGGCGTGGCGGTCGGGAGGTTCGCGATCTCCGGTTCTTCCGCCTGGCCGCTGCTGGGGGGCTCGGTGGGTATGGGTTCGTCGCCGCCCTCGATCTCGGCCTCCGGACCGTCCGGCCGGCCGGGTCGCATCCGCCCTTCGCCGGCCCGGCTGCCCGCGCGGCTCGGTTCGACGGCCGTCGGACGGGAGGAGGAGGCGGAGTCCCAGGGCAGGGGCGGAACCAGGAGCGGCGAGCGGCCGGGCGGGGGGAAACCGAGCTGATCGGGATCGGGACTCGCCGAGCCGGCGTCATCGTACGGCGGTTCGGGGTCACCATGGTGCGCGAGCCCCGCAGGGTCCCCTCGCTTCCCGTGCGCCGATTGCGTCCCCTGGGTCTTGTGCTTTCTGTGCTTCCCGTGCTCCCTCTGTTCCCGGCGGGCCGGATGAGCCGTGTCTTCCGAGGGGGGCCGGTGCGGGGGACCGGGGGACGTCCCCGGGCCGGGGTGGCCGGCGTAGGCGGGCGTGGTGTGTGCGGTGACGGTGTCGTACGCCGGCGGGGATATGGCGAGGACGAGCGGCAGCAGCCGTATGCAGCGGAGCGATATGCGCAGCCATGGAGTCACGTCGGTGACCTCCTGGAGCCCGATGGCGTGAGCGATGGGCGGATGGACGAGTGGAGGGGCATGGGGACGGGGGCCGGGTCGAAGGGGCAGGTGGAGGGGCGGTCGGCCGGACAACCGATACGGATTCAGCCTCACATTCAATGACAAACCAGGCATTTCAGGATGGGCCGTCGGGTCTAAACGGTGGATCACCCCTACGAGGGGGCACCACGGTGATGAGGTGTACGCGTGCGAGAGAATGGCGGCATGGAGATGCCGAGGAACGAACGGTCGCCGGAGAACCCCCAGATCCTCGTCGTGGGCCAGGACGGGATGGCACTCGGCGGTGGCAACGGGGACGACGAGTCCCGTGAGACCCCGGTCACGGAGCAGGTGGAACAGCCGGCCAAGGTCATGCGGATCGGCAGCATGATCAAGCAGCTCCTGGAGGAGGTGCGCGCCGCTCCTCTGGACGAGGCGAGCCGAGTGCGGCTGAAGGAGATCCACGCCAGCTCGGTGAAGGAGCTGGAGGACGGACTGGCCCCGGAGCTGGTGGAGGAACTGGAGCGGCTCTCGCTGCCGTTCACCGACGACGTCACCCCGAGCGACGCGGAACTGCGGATCGCCCAGGCGCAGTTGGTGGGCTGGCTGGAGGGCCTCTTCCACGGGATCCAGACCACGCTGTTCGCCCAGCAGATGGCCGCGCGGGCCCAACTGGAGCAGATGCGCCGCGCGCTGCCGCCCGGCGTGACCGGTCATGAGGGCGACGACGACCACCGCACCGCGGGCCGCTCGGGCGGTCCGTACCTGTAAGCCGCACCGGTGAGGCCGTACACGGCAAGGGCCCGGCACACCACCGCCGGGCCCTTGATCGTCCGCGCGGCCCCGCTCTTCCGGAGCCGTGTCCCCTACGCCGGATTGCCCGTCGAGACGGTCAGTTCGATGGTGCCCGGGTTCTTCGGGTCGATCTCCGTGTCGGGTGAGGGGAACTGGTCCAGGACGGTGCCGTCTCCCCAGGTGTTGTCGTTCTGGCGCGTGGTCTTGTACTTCCAGTGGGCGGCCTGGAAGCACTTCTTCACGGAGTCGATGTCCTTGTACCGGACGTCCGGCAGCAGGACCTTCTTCTCGTCGTTGTAGGACTCCGTCGGATCCGTGCACTTGGCCGGGTCGATCACCCGGGTCCGGTCCGGCCCGCGGTACCCCGCAGGATGGGAGGACGCCGAGGCGCTCGCGCCGCCGCTGCCGGCCTTGTCGCCACTGCCGTTGTCGTTCAGCGTGAGCGCGACGATCAGAGCGACCACCGCGACGAGCGACACCGCGACCGAGCCGACGATCACCGGCTTGTTGCTCTTTCCTGCGCCGGAGCCCGGAGCCGACGGCTGCGGTGAGATCACGTACGGCGGCGGGGTCGGCGCGGCCTGCGGGCCGTAGCCGAGGGGAGGCGGTGTCTGGTAGCCGCCCTGGTGTCCTTGCTGCGGGTAGCCGTAGGCCGGTGCGGGCGTCTGCGGCGTGCCGTACGGGCCCGGCTGGTACGGCGTCTGCACCGGGCCGGGTGCCGTCCGGGCGGTGCGGTCGACCGGCGGGAACACCGCGGATCCGACCCCCGCGCCACTCTGCGACGGCCCGGCGCCCGGCACGATGCTGGGCGCGGCCGCCTGAAGGGACCCGGCGATCCGCAGGCACTCGTCGCGCATGGCCTCCGCGTTCGGGAACCGCTCGTTCGGGTTCTTCTTCAGCGCCCGGGCGACGAGCGCGTCCACCGCGGGCGGCAGCGCACGGTTGATCGAGGAGGGCGCGACCGGTTCCTCCTGCACATGCGCGTACGCGATCGCCAGCGGCGAGTCCGCGTCGAACGGCAGTCGGCCGGTGACCAGTTGGAACAGCATGATGCCGACCGAGTACAGATCGGAGCGGGCGTCCACACCACGGCCGAGGGCCTGCTCGGGCGAGAGGTACTGCGGGGTGCCGACGACCATGCCGGTCTGTGTCATCGATGTCACACCGGACTGCATGGCGCGGGCGATGCCGAAGTCCATCACCTTGACCACGCCGCGCTTGGTCACCATCACGTTGCCCGGCTTGATGTCGCGGTGGACCAGCCCCATCTCGTGGCTGATCTCCAGCGCGGCCAGCACATCCGCGGTCACCTTGAGCGCCCTGTCGGCGGGCATCGCGCCGTGCTGCCGGACGTCCTCCTCGAGGACCGAACCCAGCGGGCGGCCCTCGACGTACTCCATGACGATGTACGGCGTCGTCATGCCGCCGAGATCGTCCTCGCCGGTGTCGAAGACGGAGACGATGTTCGTGTGCGTGAGCTTGGCCACGGCCTGGGCCTCGCGACGGAAGCGCTCGCGGAACGCCTGTTCCCGGCCGAGTTCCGTGTGCAGTGTCTTGATCGCCACCTGACGGTCCAGCACGGCGTCGTAGGCCAGGTGCACCGAGGCCATGCCGCCCTCACCGAGCAGGTCCCGCAGCTGGTAGCGGCCGCCGGCCAGGGCCTGTCCCGCGTACCGGCCGTGTGCGCCGCCGTCCTGGCTCATCTTTCCGCGTCCCCCATCGGCCGTCCGGCGCCTTCGCTCTTCGCACGGGCCTTGATCGAATGTGTCATTCCCGGCCAAGTCTGCCCGAGGGCAGTGACACGTCAAGCGCGGTGCCCGTTCCGTGACCGTACGCGCAAGAAGCGTCGCGCAAGCGTTACAGGGGGTGTACGACCGGCACACAGGATTTGCACGACAGCGCGTGCTACAGGTTTGATGGCCGGTCCGGCTTCGGCCGGTCCCGGTTCCGGTTCCGGACCGGTGGTTCGCGCGGAGGCTGTAGCGTGGCCGACGGAGACCGTGACAACACCGCGCGCACCGCGGGCAGAAACGACGGCGAGGACTGATGGCACAGACGCAGCGCGCCCAGGGCCCGTCCGACCCCGAGGCGAGTGGCGGCGGTATGTCGGACGCGCCGGAGACATGGGGCAACGGAGGGCTCGTCGGCGACGGCCGGTACCGGCTGACCCACCGGCTGGGCCGGGGCGGCATGGCCGAGGTGTTCGCGGCCGAGGACGTCCGGCTGGGCCGTACCGTCGCGGTGAAGCTGCTCCGTGCCGACCTTGCCGAGGACCCGGTCTCCAAGGCCCGCTTCACGCGCGAGGCACAGTCCGTGGCCGGTCTCAACCACCACGCCATCGTCGCCGTGTACGACTCCGGCGAGGACTTCGTCGGCGGCCAGTCCGTGCCGTACATCGTGATGGAGCTGGTCGAGGGCCGTACCATCCGCGACCTGCTGATGAACGCCGAGGCGCCCGGCCCCGAGCAGGCGCTGATCATCGTCTCCGGGGTACTGGAGGCGCTCGCCTACTCGCACCAGCACGGCATCGTGCACCGCGACATCAAGCCGGCCAACGTGATCATCACGAACAGCGGCGCCGTCAAGGTGATGGACTTCGGCATCGCACGCGCCCTGCACGGCGCGTCGACAACGATGACACAGACCGGCATGGTCATGGGCACGCCGCAGTACCTCTCCCCGGAGCAGGCGCTCGGCAAGGCCGTGGACCACCGCTCCGACCTGTACGCGACCGGCTGCCTGCTGTACGAACTGCTCGCGCTGCGGCCCCCGTTCACCGGCGAGACCCCGCTGTCGGTCGTCTACCAGCACGTCCAGGACATCCCGACCCCGCCCTCGGAGGTCTCCGAGGGCTGCCCGCCGGAGCTGGACGGGCTGGTGATGCGCTCGCTCGCCAAGGAGCCGGACGACCGGTTCCAGACGGCCGAGGAGATGCGCGGCCTGATCCAGTACGGCCTGCAGATGCTGTACGAGCAGGGCGGGCACACCGGCACCTGGAACACCGGTCCGGTGGAGGCGCACGACGGTCGGCACACCCCGGCGGGCGGCTTCGCGGGGACGACCGCGATGCAGCATCCGGGCGACTTCGGCTCCGGCACCGCGCAGATCCCGCAGCCGGTCCTGCTGCAGGGGTACGGAAGCGGCGACGACGGCGGCTTCGAGGGGCACGGCAACAAGGGCAGCGGCCGCGGCAAGCTGCTGCTCCTGGCCGTCCTCGCCATCGTCGCGATCGCGGCGGGCGTCGCGCTGGCGCTGAACCACAACAACGCCGGCACCGGCACCGGCACCGGCACCGGCACCAAGGCGCCCGCGACACACTCGCAGGCCCCCAAGGACCACTCGGACACCCCGTCCCCGACGGACAACACCACCGACCAGCCCACGGACACCACCACCGACAACGGCTCGGGCTCGAACACCGGCGGGTCGGGCTACACGCCGTCGGACCCGCAGACCTCCCAGTCGCAGTCCACCGCCCCGACCGACCAGCCCACGGACCCGCAGACGTCGCCGTCGCAGTCCACGGGCACCACCACGAACGGCGGCACGGACACCGGTACGACCAACGGCGGCACCGCCACCGGTACGACCAACGGCGGCACCGGCACGGGCACGACCAACGGCGGCACGAACACCGGCACGACCAACGGCGGCAGCGTCGCGGGCGCCACGACGGACGGCGGCACGAACACCGGCACCACGGGCTGAGGAACGCCCGCCGGGCCGACACGGCCTGTGGTCAGCCGGTGAAGGCCTGGCACACCGCGTCGTACTCGCGTGTCCACCACACCGCGAGCGCCGACGCGGCCGGGAACTGGCAGTCCGCGCGGTTGTCACCGCGTTCGTAGTGCCAGCGCAACATCCAGAAGTCGTTCAGCCGCTCCCACCACACCCGGTGCACGGCCGCCGACAGTTCCGACGGCGTGGCGTCGGCCGCACCGCGGTACGCGCGCGCGTAGGCGCGTACCTTCGACAGGTCGAGGGTGCCCGCGGGCCGTACGAAGAAGATCGCGGCGGCGCGTACGGCCTCCTCGGCGCGGGGCTGCACACCGAGGCGGTCCCAGTCGACGATGGCCGCCGGGGTGTCGTCCTTGTAGAGCACGTTGAACGGGTGGAAGTCGCCGTGCACCCAGCCCACCGAGCCGCCGGGCGGCGGGCGGCGGTCCGCATGCTGTTCCAGGAGCGCCCGGCGTTCCAGCAGCCGGTGCCGGGCCAGTTCGTCGAACGCGTCGGCGGGGCGGTGCCGACGCACATGGGCGAGCAGGTCGTCGATGAGCGCGAAGGTGTCGGCGGGGTCGGCGCTCTCCACGGGATGGGGGCTGGTGGCCGGACGTGTGCGCCCCTTGGGTGGCATCACGCGCTCCAGACAGGCGTGCACGGCGCCCAGGACCGCTCCGAGGCGCGCGCTCTCCCCGCGGGTGAGCTGTCCGCCGTGACGGTGCCTGCCGTCGATCCAGGGGTGCAGGGCGTAGGCGTGACCGCCGACCACGGCGACCGTGCGGCCCTCGCGGTGCGCGAGTGGTACGGCGACCGGGACGCCGAGGTCGGCCAGGCGCTGGGTGGCCCGGTGCCGACGCTCGATGGCCGCCGGGTCCGCGGTGTCGGGGTCGAAGTGGTGCTTGAGGAAGTAGCGGCCACGGGTGGTGCACAGCCGGTAGCCGCGGTTCAGCAGGCCCTGGTCGACCGGCTCACAGGTGAGGGCGGAACCGGCGGCATACAGGCGGAGCAGGGCGCCCAGAGGGGGCGCGTGGGGCACTAGGGGTGGTACACATGAGCGCGGCACGCCGCAGATGGTAGGGCAGAAAAAAAGGCCGTGAGCTGGGCCTTGTCGCAGACAGTCATCGCCGATCGCTTTCGGTCACGCGACGGTCCGGGGTGCGCGTTCCCCTCGCATTCCGATCATGATGACGCCCCGGAGACGGCACGGCGTTCCAGTGTTTTCGGTGTCTCGAAGGGCTCGGTGATTTCCGCTCGCACGGCCGGACAAGCGGCTGCCCGGATATCCGGTTCCGGCGCGTGCGTCCGGCGCGCGTGGCGGCGGTCACCCTCATGGCTGCAGGAGGAATGCCCGGACATGTCCCGCCTTGGGTGCGCGATCGGTCTCATACACAGCTCTTCCCGTGACCTGGGTCGGCGATATAACGTGCGCTTTGCTCCGGCCTTTCGCAAGGCTGTGACCAGCACGCTTCCACACCTCCTCGATTTACTTGGAAATCCAAGCAAAATCGCAGGTCAGGTGGGGTTTCACAGAAATGTGGAGCTGTGGGTAACGTGATGGTTGCAGGGCGCTCGCCGGGGCACCTGTCACGCCTGTTCCCGGCCGAGTGGCACCCACCCCGTGCCCGGTGGTCGAAACAGGTGAGCCGCACTGGCCTACCGGCAACCCCGGGGGCCGGAACGACGGAGGAGCACACGTGACCGTGGACAGCAGTGCCGCGCGCAAGCCGCGACGCAGCGCCGCAGGCAAGGCCGGCACCACCGGCAGCAAGACCGGCACGGCCGGTACCAAGTCCGGAGCCACCGGCACCCGGCGCACCCCCCGCGCCACCGCTGCGAAGAGCACCGAGCCCGAGCTCGTACAGCTGCTGACGCCCGAGGGCAAGCGGGTCAAGAACGCCGAGTACGACGCCTACGTCGCCGGCATCACCCCCGAAGACCTGCGTGGCCTGTACCGCGACATGGTGCTCACCCGCCGCTTCGACGCCGAGGCCACGGCCCTGCAGCGGCAGGGCGAGCTGGGCCTGTGGGCCTCGCTGCTGGGCCAGGAAGCGGCCCAGATCGGCTCCGGCCGGGCCCTGCGCGACGACGACTACGTCTTCCCGACCTACCGCGAGCACGGCGTCGCCTGGTGCCGCGGGGTCGACCCGACCAACCTGCTCGGCATGTTCCGAGGCGTGAACAACGGCGGCTGGGACCCGAACAGCAACAACTTCCACCTGTACACGATCGTCATCGGCTCCCAGACGCTGCACGCCACCGGCTACGCGATGGGCGTCACCAAGGACGGCGCGGACAGCGCGGTGATCGCCTACTTCGGCGACGGCGCGAGCAGCCAGGGCGACGTGGCCGAATCGTTCACCTTCTCCGCGGTCTACAACGCCCCCGTGGTCTTCTTCTGCCAGAACAACCAGTGGGCGATCTCCGAGCCGACCGAGAAGCAGAGCCGGGTGCCGCTCTACCAGCGCGCCCGGGGTTACGGCTTCCCCGGCGTGCGGGTCGACGGCAACGACGTGCTGGCCTGCCTCGCGGTCACCAAGTGGGCACTGGAGCGCGCCCGCAGCGGCGAGGGCCCCACCCTGGTCGAGGCGTACACCTACCGCATGGGCGCCCACACCACCTCCGACGACCCCACCCGCTACCGCGGCGACGACGAGCGCCTCGCCTGGGAGGCGAAGGACCCGATCCTGCGCCTTCGCCGGTACCTGGAGGCCTCGCACCACGCGGACGAGGGATTCTTCGCGGAACTCGAGGCCGAGTCCGAGGCGTTGGGCAAACGAGTGCGCGAGGCGGTCCGCGCCATGCCCGACCCGGACCACTTCGCCATCTTCGAGAACGTGTACGCGGACGGGCACGCGCTCGTCGACGAGGAGCGAGCGCAGTTCGCCGCCTACCAGGCGTCGTTCGCGGACGCAGAAGGGGGTCACTGAGATGGCCGAGAAGATGGCGATGGCCAAGGCCATCAACGAGTCGCTGCGCCGCGCCCTGGAGACCGACCCCAAGGTCCTGGTCATGGGTGAGGACGTCGGCAAGCTCGGCGGTGTCTTCCGCGTGACGGACGGCCTCCAGAAGGACTTCGGCGAGAGCCGCGTCATCGACACCCCGCTGGCGGAGTCCGGCATCGTGGGCACCGCGATCGGCCTCGCCCTGCGCGGCTACCGCCCGGTGGTGGAGATCCAGTTCGACGGCTTCGTCTTCCCGGCCTACGACCAGATCGTCACCCAGCTCGCGAAGATGCACGCCCGCTCGCTGGGCAAGGTCAAGCTGCCGGTCGTCGTCCGCATCCCCTACGGCGGCGGCATCGGCGCGGTCGAGCACCACTCGGAATCCCCCGAGGCCCTGTTCGCGCACGTGGCGGGCCTGAAGATCGTCTCGCCGTCGAACGCGTCGGACGCGTACTGGATGATGCAGCAGGCCATCCAGAGCGACGACCCGGTGGTCTACTTCGAGCCGAAGCGCCGCTACTGGGACAAGGCCGAGGTGGACGCGGAGGCGATCCCCGCCCCGCTGCACAAGGCGCAGGTCGTCCACGAGGGTTCCGACCTCACCCTGGCTGCGTACGGCCCGATGGTGAAGCTGTGCCAGGAGGTGGCCGCCGCGGCCGCCGAGGAGGGCAAGTCCCTGGAGGTCCTGGACCTGCGCTCGGTGTCCCCGCTGGACTTCGACGCCATCCAGGCCTCCGTGGAGAAGACCCGCCGCCTGGTCGTGGTCCACGAGGCCCCGGTGTTCTTCGGCTCCGGCGCGGAGATCGCCGCCCGGATCACCGAGCGCTGCTTCTACCACCTGGAGGCACCGGTGCTGCGGGTGGGCGGCTATCACGCGCCCTATCCGCCGGCCCGCCTGGAGGAGGAGTACCTGCCGGACCTGGATCGCGTGCTCGACGCCGTCGACCGCTCGCTGGCGTACTGAGGGAGAAGGTCGTGACGACGATGACGGAAGCGTCCGTACGCGAGTTCAAGATGCCGGACGTCGGCGAGGGACTCACCGAGGCCGAGATCCTCAAGTGGTACGTCCAGCCGGGTGACACCGTCACCGACGGCCAGGTGGTGTGCGAGGTCGAGACCGCCAAGGCGGCGGTGGAACTCCCCATCCCCTACGACGGCGTGGTCCGTGCCCTGCACTTCCCCGAGGGCACCACGGTCGACGTGGGCACGGCCATCATCGCGGTGGACGTGACGGGCGGTACGGCGGCACCGGAGGCGGAGCAGCCCGAGGCCGAGACCGCCCAGCCGGCCGAGGAGGAGCCGAAGCCGGAGGGCCGCCAGCCGGTCCTGGTCGGCTACGGGGTGTCGACATCCTCCACCAAGCGCCGTCCCCGCAAGGGCCCGGAGGTCACCGTCCCGGCCCCGGCCCAGGCGATCCAGGCGGAGCTGAACGGCCACGCGCCCGTGGCGGAGAGGCCCCGCCCGCTGGCCAAGCCGCCGGTGCGCAAGCTGGCCAAGGACCTCGGCGTCGACCTGACGACGGTCAGCCCGTCCGGCCCGGACGGCATCATCACGCGCGAGGACGTCCACGCGGCGGCGGCACCGCAGCAGGCCGAGCAGGCGCCCGCGCCCGCGGCGGCCTCGGCAGCGCCGGTGACCGCGGCGCCGGTGGCGTCGTACGACGGCGCGCGCGAGACCCGCACCCCGGTCAAGGGTGTCCGCAAGGCGACGGCGGCGGCGATGGTCGGCTCGGCGTTCACGGCCCCGCACGTCACGGAGTTCGTGACGGTCGACGTGACCCGCACGATGAAGCTGGTCGAGGAGCTGAAGCAGGACAAGGAGATGCAGGGCCTGCGGGTCAACCCGCTGCTGCTGATCTCCAAGGCCCTGCTGGTCGCGATCAAGCGCAACCCGGAGATCAACGCGTCCTGGGACGAGGCGAACCAGGAGATCGTCCAGAAGCACTACGTCAACCTGGGTATCGCGGCGGCCACCCCGCGCGGCCTGATCGTGCCGAACATCAAGGACGCGCACGACAAGACGCTCCCCCAGCTCGCCGCCGCGCTCGGCGAGCTGGTCTCCACGGCCCGCGAGGGCAGGACGTCCCCCGCCGCGATGCAGGGCGGCACGGTGACCATCACCAACGTCGGTGTCTTCGGCGTCGACACCGGTACGCCGATCCTCAACCCCGGCGAGTCGGCGATCCTCGCGGTCGGCGCGATCAAGCTCCAGCCGTGGGTCCACAAGGGCAAGGTGAAGCCGCGCCAGGTCACCACGCTGGCGCTGAGCTTCGACCACCGTCTCGTGGACGGCGAGCTGGGCTCCAAGGTGCTGGCGGACGTGGCGGCGATGCTGGAGCAGCCGAAGAGGCTGATCACTTGGGCGTGACGGTTCGGGGACGGTAGCGTTCTCGGACTGCAGGGGCGGCCGCAAATTCGACTTGCGGCCGCCCCCCTCTTCTGCGAGGTTCGGCCCTCAGTCCTGGTGGAGCACGTACACGGGCGCCCCGCGCTCGGTGCGGCCGCACGCACGGATGCAGGCGTGCTTGCGCAGCAGCCCCAGACACTCGTTGACGCGGTGCACGGAGAGCCCCGTACGGGCAGCGATCGAATCGAGTGGTTCGCGCAACTCGCCCTTCTCGACGAGGGCGGGGGCGATGACTACGGCCACGGTCCAAACGTCCTCCGCCACGGAGAGGCGCCGCCGCCAGTCGGCCAGTACGGATTCCGTGGCGGGCAGCGCCTCGAGGTCCGCGACCGGCGTCCGGCGGTCCAGCACGAGGGCGTCGAGCCGGTCCGCGATCCGTTCCACCGCCCGGACCATGGCCTGCTGCACGGCGAGGACGGCCTTCTGCGTGGCCAGCATCTCCCGCTGCAGGGCCGGTGCCGCATACGGCAAGGCCGCTGTCCCGGGCCACAGGCCCAGCGTTTCCTGCTGCGGCTCGACGGACGTGCGCTGCCCGTTCGCCAGTTCCTCGTCCAGCCGGAAGTCGTGCGCCTCGAGACGGACGATGGCCTCGGCGACCTGCTCGGGCATGGCGTACGCGATCGGCGCGCCCGGCTCGGCCGTTTGCACCTCGGCCTTTTCCAGGGTGTAGGAACCCTCCCGCTGCACCGTCTCGATCGCCTGGGCGACCCACTGCTTGAAGGGGGCGCAGGAGGGCTTGGCGCAGGCGTTGACGAGGAGGACGAGACCCTGCAGAGAGACGACGTTCAGGTCTCGCCGCCACTTCCTGCCTGCGGGAATGCTGAGACCATGAGCCCTGGTCACGGTCTCGAGGACCTCTCGATGCTCTTCGGGTACGTGATCCGCGAGAGCCTGCCGAGAGTTGCTGTGCCCGAGCTCCTTGCACACGTCCACCGCGGGAAACCAGTGACTCCCGTCCGGCATGGTCAGCCTCCGCACACGGGCTCCGGTCGCCGCGTACACGAAGTCGCTGATGTCGATCGCCTCGTGCCGTTCGGACGAGTGGGGCCGCTTGCTGGGTTCGCTCATGTGAACCACCTCCGCTGCGGAACGTAGAGCGGAGGAAATCGAATATGCCAGCTGCAATCGTGATGTTCACGAACGAGAGTGAAATTTCCTGAGGGACCGGGCACCGGAACCGGGCGTCGGTGGAGGAGCGGGCCCGGCGGCGCGGGTTCCGGACCCGCCGTCTCCGTCCGGTTCCACACCCGGCACAAGTGGGCCGTCGGAGTGCGCGTCCACCGCCTCCGCCAGGGCGCCGCCGGTGAGCAGGACGTCGGCGCCGTCCTCGAGTTGCTGCTGCGCGGAGTCGATCGCGAGAAGCTGTTGCCTCCGGAAGGAGTCGCGCTCGCCCGGCCTGCGCTCGCCCGGCCGCGCCACCGGGCCGAGTTCCCCAGCCGGTCGTGCCGGGGCGGCACGAGCGGCGCCGACTACGGGCCGGTGGGCCCGGCGTGGATCGCCCGGAGCGTGCGCGGGGCTCCCCCCACCTCGAGCGAGCCGGCTGGGCGGTCATACGTGCGCCTGTCGCGTGGAGTCATTAGATTCACCCCATGGTGACGGGGGAGAAGAGCACAGCCCGGTATGCGAAACCCGAGGCCGAGGGAGGGGTCGGGTGGGCCTCGGTGCTCATGGCCGGCGGGACCGTCGTGTCGCGGGCCAGTGGGCTGATCCGGCAGGTGCTGCAAGGTGCCGCGCTCGGGACCGGGCTCCTCGCGACGACGTACAACACGGCCAACACCGTGCCGACCAGCCTGTACACCCTGCTGATCGGCGGCGCGCTGAACGCGGTACTGGTGCCACAACTGGTACGCGCGCGTGCCTCGCACGCCGATGGCGGGCGAGCGTACGAGCAGCGGCTGGTGACACTGGTGGTCGGCGTGCCGGCCGTCGGGACCGCGCTCGCCGTGTGGGCGGCGCCGGGGATCGTGAGCCTGTACATACGGGACACGCCCAGGGAGCACGCGGCGTACCGGCTGACGGTTGTCTTCGCCCGGTTCCTGCTCCCACAGATCTTCTTCTACGGGCTCTTCGCCATCTACGGCCAAGTGCTCAACGCCCGGGAGAGGTTCGGCGCCATGATGTGGACGCCGGTGCACGGCGGCCGGTCCGACTTCTACACCGGGCAGCTCAGTCTCCGCTTCCGGCTCATCGGCCCGCTCGTGCCGCACGGTTGCACCTAGGGCGTGTTTCGAAAGTCCCGTCTGGTCCGCGGCGTCTGGCACGGCACCTCGCCGCGTTGTCGGGATCGTCCACGTATGTCCGGTACGAGGACGACCCTCCGCCTTGCGATGCACCGCACCGGACGCCGCGGACCCGGCCCTCCGGGCGGACGACGCCACTTTCGAAACACGCCCTGG